>DAIRES010000205.1:0-5469 GCA_036795465.1 Hyphomonadaceae bacterium | reverse complement strand
CCCACGTCAAAGCCATCATCAACCCGCTCAGCGTCCGCACCGACAACGCCGCCGACCCCGGCTGGGACAAGCGCATCGGTCAGGACATGATGAAGGGCGCCGACTTCCCGCAGATCGTCTTTGACTCCACCAGTATAGAGACCACCGGCCCCTTCACCGGCAAAGTGTCAGGCTATCTAACCCTTGCGGGCGTCTCGAAACCCGTCACCCTCGACGTCACCTATAATGGCGCGATGGCCTCAGCCGCCCTCTATGCCGGCCGGCCCGCCGTGGGCTTCTCCGCCCGCGGCACACTCAAACGCTCCGACTTCGGCCTCACCCGCTATGCGGACTTCGTCGGCGACGAGGTCGAATTCATCATCGAAGCTGAATTCACGAGACACTAGCGGCCCTTCATGGATCGCTGCGGCCTGTGTACAAGTCGGCCAAGCCAAGGACCCTGCCCATGACCGACATCACCGAGACCGCAGCGCCCGCCGACACCGGCTCGACCCGGCAACAGCGCTACACCGTCGTCGCCATCGCCCTACACTGGGCTATCGCGCTGCTCATAATCGGGATGATCGCCGTCGGCTGGATCATGGATGCGATGCCCGGCGGCCCCGGCAGCCCAAAGGTTGCGATCATCCAGATCCACAAATCCGTGGGCATAACCATCCTGCTGCTCACCATCGCGCGCATCATCTGGCGCATCATGAACCCGCCGCCCGCCGAGCCGCCCATGCCGAAATGGCAGAGCCTGCTCGCCTCCGGCGTCCACATTCTTCTCTATGTGCTGATGATCGCCATGCCGCTCACCGGCTGGATCATGGCCTCTGCGGAAATCAGCCAGCACGACACCCGCTATTTCTGGACTGTCGAGATGTATGTGCCCGGCATCCCCGGCCTGCCTGCCGAAACCCGCGAAGGCATCGCTGAAGGCTTCGAACAGGTTCACGGCAATCTGGCGTGGGTCATCATCGGTCTGCTCGTTCTCCACGTCGCGGGCGCAATGAAGCACCAGTTCATCGACAAGGATGGCCTGCTCGCGCGCATGGCGCCCGGCCTCTTCGGCCGCACGGCGGGGCCTGTCGACAACGGACAAGGCGCGATCTGGGCGTTCGGCGCCGCCGTCGCGGTCTTCGCCGCCATCGCCGCCGTCACTCTATCCACAGCCACCAACGCATCCGCGCCCGTCACAACCGCCGAAGACAACCAGACGCCCGCCGCGCCCACATCGAACGCGCCCGCATGGGCGGTGGATTATGAGAAGAGCTCCATCGTCTTCCGCAGCGGTTACATGGGCCGGCCCTTCGAAGGCCGCTTCACCAAGTGGACAGCCCAGATCCAGCTCGACACCGAGGCAACGCCTGCAAACGCCAACACGCCCGTCGATGGCTACATCCGCGTGGCCATTCCGATGGCCTCTGCAAGCACGGGCGAGCCCTACTATGACGAGAACGTAGGCCAGGGAGACTGGTTCGACGTCGCCCAATACCCCGAGGCGGTGTTCGAAGTTACCGGCGGCGTCTTCAAGGATAGCGAAACTCAATATGAAGCGACCGGAGTCCTGAAGCTAAAGGGCGGAGAGCACCCCGTGCGCCTCCCCTTCACGCTGAAAATCGACGGCGCCACGGCCACCGCGCACGCCGAGACCACGCTGAAGCGCATGGCCCTCGGCGTCGGCGCCGGCACGCTCACCGCCGAGAAGGGCGACGCCGAATGGGTGCAGGACGATGTCCTCGTCGTCATCGACCTCGTCGCGACGCGCCAGTGAGGGCGAGCACGACCGCGAAGCGGAGTGAGCGCGCCGTGCAAGTCCCGCATCGAGACACTGCGAGAGTCAGAATCACGGCGCGCGATTCGTCTCCGCGAGCCGCCTCAAGCGCGCTTCGAGAGTCGAAAACAGACTCTCGCGAGGCGGCGCGAGGTGCAAAAACTGTGTTCATGATGTCACAGCGCGAAGTCGAAATGCACATCATGGAGTCGCGCGCGATGACCCTCACCCGGCGCCTCGCGCGCCTCTCCAGGCGCCTTCGCGGGCGCCGCATCGTGCTCCTCAACGGACTCGAAAATCGATGAACTCCGATTCACAAAGCGCCCCTCGGACGCCCGCGCGCATCCTCTCGACGGACCCCGCGTCGCTCGCCGAAGCGGCCCGCATTCTTCTCGCCGGAGGACTCGTCGCGGTGCCCACCGAGACCGTCTATGGACTCGCCGCCGACGCCACGAATGGCGCCGCCGTCACCTCGATCTACACAGCCAAGGGCCGTCCCTCCTTCAACCCTCTCATCTGCCACGTCGCCGACCTCGCGATGGCTGAGTCACTCGCCGAGTTCAGTCCCCTCGCCCGCGCGCTCGCGGCCTGCTTCTGGCCTGGCCCGCTCACGCTGGTCCTCCCGCGCAAGTCCTCATGCCCCGTGCATGAGCTGGCGACCGCAGGCCTCCCCTCTATCGCCGTGCGCCAACCACAACACATTGCTACGCTTGAAATTATTTCGCGTGTGGGGCGACCACTCGCGGCTCCATCGGCCAATCCGTCGGAGCAATTGAGCCCCACGACGGCGGCTCATGTGGCCGCCGGACTGGGCTCTCGCATCGACCTCATCATCGATGGTGGCGCGTGCCGCGCGGGCCTCGAGTCGACCATCATCGCGCCCGGTGAAGAGGGCGCCGTTATGCTCCGCGCGGGTTCTCTCGCGCGCTCCGAGATCGAGTTGCTCACAGGCCCGCTGCGGTCTCCGGACCACGCGAAGGGCATCGTCGCGCCCGGCATGTTGAGGCGCCACTATGCCCCTCGCGCGCGCCTCCGACTCGGCGCCGCGGCGCCTGAATCCGGAGAGGCCTTCCTCGGCTTCGGGGCGCCGCCGAGAGGTGTTTCACCTTCTCTCAACCTTTCGATTCGCGGCGACCTCGCAGAGGCCGCGACGAACCTCTTCGCGATGCTGCGCACGCTCGATGAAAGTCATGACTCGATCGCCGTGGCGCCGATTCCGGAGACCGGACTCGGAGAGGCACTCAACGACAGATTGAGAAGAGGTGCTGCACACTCGCGCGAAAATGGGTTATGAGAGATTCGTTGAGTCGGAATTCCGATCGGACGAAGACTCAACTTAATTGGATGCGAGCCCGCTAGCGGGCGTCCATCTGAGGGACCACTCAAGGAGACTTCAAATGGCCACTGCCAAAAAAGCTGCGAAGAAGCCGGCGAAAGCCGCCGCCAAAAAACCGGCGAAAGCTGCTAAGAAGAAGAAGTAGTAGCTAAGCTCTTCGCATTGGGCAGCCAGTCCTTGGCCCGCGCCTCACTCAACTAGAGGCCGCCCAATTCCCAGAGACTAGAGTAGCATTCCTCGTGCCCGTCCGGTCCTCCGGGCGGGCACGAACTCTTTCAGGGGTAGGCCCCGACGCGACCCGCCGCCTGCCCTACGCGTGGGCTGGCCCACACGACGAAGCCTTCTTCATCATCCAAGGCGCTCACTTCGCGGCGCTACCCAAGGCGCGGACCGATCCGCTCGAAACAGAAGCGATCTCCCGACTGGCCTGCTCAGGGTGGTGTCGAGCAAGCGCCCCACGACCCACTCTGCCGATAGAAGACGCTGCGCTGCTCGACCTATGAGCCAGGGGCGTATGCGTCAGACACTGCCCGCCGCACAGTAAACGCCCACCCCTGCCGTAACAAAAGCAGCCGCCGCAGGGGCAATAACCAGTCGACACTCTGCTTTCGCTAGAATTCGGCTCAAACAACCTGGGCCAGACAGAGTTTTTGAATTGTAGCTCCCTATCCTCAAGGGTAGTGTCCAAGGCTTCTGGGGCGGTGGTGTGGTGCGGGACCTTTCGGATGCTTGAGATCGTCGCAATTGTCGGCGCAGTCCTCGTCGGACTGCTTCTCGCCTTCCTCATCTACCGCGCCGCGCGCACCTACGATGCTGGTTCGCACGCCACTTACATCACCACGAAGGGCGGCAATTTCTACGGCGCACTCCGCCAACCGACCACGCTGTGGGATCCCTCGATCAAGGTTCTCCGCGATCGTCACGCGCCGGACATCACGATCATGACGCAGGACGCGTCAGGCAACTATTATGAGAAGTCACTTGTGAACCGCCGCAATGGCGAGATCACGCTCCGCGTCCAGACCTGCTCCCCCCGCCCTTTCATCACGCGCACGTCCGACAAGCGCCAGCTCATCATCAAGGCCAAGGTCTCCTTCCAGGTCGATATCGACCGCATCGAGATGCCGAGCCAGATGCAGGCCTTCGGCGTCACGCTGGGCGCGCGCATCGAAAACCTGTTCGACAACGCCATAGGCGAGCACGAAGACCAGGACGTCTTCGCCAAGCAGCGCGAGATCGAGGAGAAGGTCCTCCGCCAGCTTCAGGACATAGAAGCTCCCGCCGATCCGGCCCGCCCTGTCGGCATGCCGATGGGCATCCGCGTTTATGAGGCCATGTTCTCGTACGAACCGGCCGTGAAGCCGATCAACAAGGACCTCGCCAACGGCCCGATGGCCTATGACAACGAGCACCTCGACGATCTGGTCGACATGCTCGAGAAGGCCAACCCCGCCACGGTAGAGACCCTGATGCGGATGCTGGAACTGCAAACCAAGCAGAACATCGTGCAGATGCTCTGCAAGTCCGGCGGCCTCGTCGCCTTTACGGCGTCGGAACTCGGATTGTCAGAACGCACGGTGGAGCGCGCATCCAACGGCGCCAACATCATGAAACCCGCCGCGACCCCGCCTGTCGAAGTGCCCGCTCCGGTGCTGAACACCGCGATCGCTTCGCCCGTCGCCCCGCCCGTGGACCCGGCCACCGCCTATTACAATCTCGGCGCGCCCAAGGGCCAGAAGGCAGCCACCCCTGTTGCCGTCGAGGCCGATCCGGTCAAAACGTCGTAGATGACAATCGACCGCGAAGACCAGCTGGACGGCCTCAAGCACATTGGCCGCATCGTCGCGCAGGCGCTCGACCTGATGCGCTCATCGGCCGAACCTGGCATGACGACTGCGGAACTCGACGCCATCGGCGCCGAATTCCTCGACCGCGAAGGCGCGAAATCCGCCCCGAAAGTCACCTACAATTTCCCCGGCGCCACCTGCATCAGCGTGTTTCCGGCGATCGCCCACGGCATCCCGAACAAGACGGTCCTGAAACCCGGCCACCTGATCAACATCGACGTCTCCGCTGAAAAGAACGGCTACTTCGCCGACACCGGCGCCAGCTTCGTGCTGCAGGGTAACGACCGCCGCCTCGAAGCGCTCTGCCGCGATGGCAAGAAGGCGCTGTGGACCGGCATCCGCCAAGTCAAAGTCGGCGGCGCTCTCAATGCCCCCGGCATCGCGATCGAAGAGTTCGCCCGCAAGAACCGCTATTCGCTGATCCGCAACCTCGCCAGCCATGGCGTCGGCGGCGCTCTGCACGAAGAGCCCGGCGAGATCCCGACCTGGAAAGACCTGTCCGAACGCCGCCGCATCAACGAAGGCCTCGT
>DAIRES010000204.1:1672-5475 GCA_036795465.1 Hyphomonadaceae bacterium | reverse complement strand
AACCTGCAACCAGACCGTTATGAGCGGCCGGCTCTAACCATTGAGCTACAGGCCCCACCGGGAAGGGCGGCACAATACGCATTTTTGGGGCGAGGCCAACCGGCCGGTTAGGCCGGAAACAGGGGCTATTTTGACTGTCTGAGCAATCAATTCACGCATCGAGCCATGCGGGCGGCGGTTCTGCGTAAGCCCGGAAGCGTTGCCGGCGTGAGGTGCGCCGGTCGAGGCTCGCGCCGATTGCCTCGCATCGACATGGAAGCGGGGCCGGTTTGCACCGGCCCCGCTCCTGAATGTTCAACGGATCATGTTGCAGACGATGCGGTGGCTAGAGAACCGATCGTCCCTGTACCGCCCTCACGACGAAGGCGAGAATTGTCAGCGCGAGGAAGACGACAAACAGGATCTGCGCGATCGACGCCGCGGTTCCTGCAATCCCGCCAAATCCGAAAGCCGCGGCAGCCAGGGCCAGAACGAAAAACACAAGCGCCCAACCGAGCATGACGTAATCCTCCACCAATTCGACAACGACTGAGTCACCAACGCCGACGTATGCGCAGCGTTCCGCCCGCGTCGTTCGCGCTTTCGTTTCGTACTCGGATGAATTGCCGCGTGTTTAGGGAACTCTGTTCCAGACTTGGCGTTTTGGCTCTCGATCGGCGCATTTGCCGACGGGACATGGAGATACTGATGAAGACGGCTTTTGCAGCTTTCGCATTCCTGCTCGCGGCTTCCGCCGCTGCCTGCAACACGGTTGAAGGGGTTGGTGAAGATGTTTCTGCGGCTGGTACCGCCGTGGACCGGGCTGCTGAGGACGCGCAGCACTAACGCCACCTACGTCTGAAATCTGACATCTGCAAAAGCGCCACGCCGATAACCATCGTGCGTGGCGTTTATGTTCGGCGCCCGTCCTGCATGGAGGACGGCGGCGGCCGCGCGAAGCGGCCCATCGGCTCAGTAACCATGACGCATATCCTTCGATTCCTCAGCGCTGCAGCGGTTCTCGTTCTTTCGGGGACGGGCGCCGGCGCGCAGACGCCATCGTCGGCGTCCGAATATGTGTCATGCCCCCGCAGCCGCCTCTCGATCTATTTTGCGTCCGGGGAAACCGCTGCCTCGCCTGAAGCGCTCGCCCTGATCGGCCGCATCAGCGAAACCGCAGCCGATTGCCAGCCGGACGGCATCGACCTTGTTGCGCGCATCGACGCTCGCGTGGATGGGGAAAGGGCGGTCACGCTCGCCCTGGCGCGCCTGTCGTCAGTGGCTGACGACCTGATCGCGAAGGGCGTGTCCGTCGATCGCATCCGCGTCGCAGCGCAATCGTCGCACGACGCTCGCTCGCCGACGTCAGGCCTCAACCAGATTGATGTGTTGTTCCGTAAGTCCGCGGAAGCAGCAGACAATGTCGCTTCTCCGCCCGCGCATAGAATCACGGCGCCCGGCGATACGATCTGAATTATCCGACCAGCGGCGGCGGCGCTTCAAGCCTGTCGCCCTGACAGGGCAGGCGGCGAACCTGCTCGACTTCGCTGGCGCTCAGCCGCTCAGCCGCGACGATCTCGCCCTGAACCCGATGCACCATCACCCAGGCAGTCGCCCGGCCATTGGTGTCCTGCGACACCGGCGCGATCTCCACCACCTTGGCCTGACAGGCCCAGCTGGAAGCCGCGGCTGGCTTGCTCGTGTTGAGCGACGCCTGCTTGACGGTCTGCGCGCTGGCCATCGACGACATGCCGATGGATGCGGCGAGCAGAGCGGAAATCGAAAGGATGGTTCTGATTGCGGTCATGACAAAGCCCCTTGCCGTAGTTTCTACGTGCGGGGCTTGGGCAAGTTCCGGGGAAGGTAGGATTCTTTTAACGATTAAGGCGCGCGGGGTGCCCGCGCGCCTTCAGGTCGTAAAACTCAGGCCAATCAGGCCGTAACGGGCCGTTCGACGTGGAAGAACAGCGCCTGGCCGATCGCCGCCTTCACCGTTTCCGGCTGGAAGGGCTTGGTGATCAGGAAGGCGGGCTCGGGCTTTTCTCCGGTCAGCAGGCGCTCGGGGAAGGCGGTGATGAAGATCACCGGCACATCGTGGCCCTTGAGGATGTCGTTCACCGCATCGATGCCCGAAGACCCGTCGGCCAGCTGGATATCAGCCAGCACCAGCCCCGGCCGGCGCAGCTTCACAGCCGCAACCGCCTCGGTCCGCGTCGTAGCCACGGTGGAAACCCGGTGGCCAAGATCCAGCACCAGCGCTTCGATATCCGCTGCGATAACCGGCTCGTCCTCGATGATCAGCACTTCGGTGGCCAGCTCGGCCTCGATATCGCGCTGCGCACGGGCAATCAGCTGCCGCACGTTCTCGGCGTTATCGTCGAGGATCTGAGCCGCTTCGTCGATCGTGAAGCCTTCAAGCGCCGTCAGCAGGAACGCCTGGCGGTGGCGGGGCGGGATGCGCATGACGCGTTGGGAAACCGTATCCCCCGTCTCCGGCGGCGTTTCCAGCTTGGCGCCTGTCGCGCCCCAGATCGCCTGGAACAGCTTGTAGAGCGCCACACGCGGCGGCAGCTCGTCGAGGTCCTGCGTGCCCGAAGCCAGCGCCTGCAGAGCCGCTTTTACGTATGAATCGCCGCTTTTCTGCGTGCCGGTCAGCGCGCGGGCATAGCGGCGCAGATACGGCAAATGAGGTCCAAGCTTCTGAACCAGGCTCATGAAATCTCCCACACGTCTCAAATATTAGCCTTATCAGAGACGAGAAACGCCGTCATGGAACCCGGGTTCCATCTTTTTTCAGATATTGCGGAACCATCATGTGATGACCCGCGTTTTGGGCCTGAAGCGGGGATATTCGCGCAACCGCAACCCAAGAGCAGCCAAAGTTGTATCGAAAAATGGGAAAAGATAATTCGGGGGGGAGCTCTGGTTCAGGGGGCGGCTCGGGCGGTCCTGTGGACCCGCGGGTTGCCCGTCGCCGCCAGGATCCGATCGGCCGGCGCCTCAGACAGATGTACGACGAGGTCGTGAACGAAGACGTTCCCGACGACTTCCTCTCATTCCTTGAACAAGCGGATGAGAGACTCGGCGGACCTGATCCTTCGCCATCTAACGAGCCGGCGCTTAAATCGCGCCCCGTGAAAACCGAACCGTGAGCGATCGGGTATAATGGTGGACACCAGAGACATTCCCAAGCCGAGAGACGACTCTCGGGCCGGAGAAGCGCCGCCGAAGCGGGGCATTTCCCCAGCTGAAGAGGTGACTTTCAAGAAGGAGCTGGTCGCGGCCATCCCGCACCTCCGCGCCTTCGCACGCAGCCTGTGTAATGACCCTACGCAAGCCGACGATCTTGCGCAGGAAGCGCTCGCCAAGGCCTGGAAAGCCCGTGACTCGTTCGAGCCGGGCACCAGCATCAAGGCGTGGACCTTCATGATCCTTCGCAACCAGTTCTATTCCGAGAAGCGACGCTCATGGCGCACCGCTCCCCTCGACATGGAGATGGCCGAGAACACGCTTCTCGCGAACGACAACCCGACCGTGCCGATGGAACTTCTTGAACTTCGCTCCGCGCTAGGCAAACTTCCTGACGATCAACGCGAAGCCTTGATTCTGGTGGGCGCTGGCGGCATGGCGTATGAAGAAGCCGCGCAGGTTTGCCAGTGCGCGGTTGGCACCATCAAGAGCCGCGTCAGCCGAGCACGGCGTGCGCTTGAGACGCTGTTGAACGAAGCCGGGTCGAGACCATCGCATGACCACGACATCCGTGCTGACCAGGCTTTCGACGATATTCTCAGGCAAGCCTCAACGCTCGCCGCCGGAGGGGTCCG
>DAIRES010000204.1:0-1572 GCA_036795465.1 Hyphomonadaceae bacterium | reverse complement strand
GCCAGCAATCACTGGTCGATGCTCGACGAAGACGCGATGAAGAAAGTCAGGGCAGGGGTGTCCGGCTTCACCGAACTCCGCTCCATCCGCGAGCAGGATCGCGAGCTTGTCGCCGTGCCGCTCGCCAGATCCGGTCTTTACGCGCTGCTGTCGTCGCCCAAGCCGCCGCCCATCGCGCTCGAGAATGTCAGCGCCTTCGGCAATTTCGCGCTTCCCTTGCTCGCCTGGCTGCTGGCGCTGGTCACGGCATGGCTCGCGATGGACCGGCTCGTCCTGCGCTGGCTCGATTATCTCAGCCGCATCGCCGGCCTCTATGCGTCCGGCAAGCTCTCCGTCCAGCCGCTGCGCGCCCGTCGCCAGGCGCCCGGCGAGATCAACGCGCTGGCCGACACGATGGAAGAGATGGCCGTGCGCATCCGCGACCGCACGCAGGGCCTCGAAAGCGCGCTCGCCGCGCGTGACGCCGCGATGAAGGAAATCCATCACCGCGTGAAGAACAACCTGCAGATCATCAACTCCCTGCTCAGCCTTCAGGGCCGCAAGGTGAAAGACCCGGCGGCGCTTGCCGTGCTGGATGACGCCCGCGCCCGCATCAACGCACTCTCGCTGATCCACCGCTCGCTCTACGAACACAACAATATCCGATCGGTTGACGTGAAGAGCTTCTTCTCCGAACTCGCACTCCATCTCGATCAGGCTCTCGGCGCCGAAGACCAGAGGATCCGCATCGACAGCGATGTCGATGAAGACACCATCGACGCAGACGTCGCCGTGCCGCTTGCGCTGTTCACGGCCGAAGCTGTCACCAACGCAGTCAAGCATGCCTTCCCCGCCAATCGCGGCGTCCATGGCGGCCGCGTCACCGTCGGCTACAAGGTCGGCGAGACCGAAACCCTTCTCACCATCGAAGACGACGGCATCGGCGGCGAAGAAGCCCAGGCCGCCGCCGCCAGCGGCATTGGCGGCACGCTGATGTCGGCCTTCGCCAAGCAGGTCCACGGCAAGCTGGAAGAAGGCAAATCCACCGCCGGCGGCCGCTACGTCCGCATCCGCATGCACCGCATCAACGGCATCACCGGCGCCCACCCCCACGCCCAACCCGCCTCCGCGGAATAGGGCGCTCCAACTCACCACCCCACCGGCGTCATTCCGCACACGCACAAAGCGCGTGATCCGGAACCCAGGGGCCACGCTCCACCGCCACTCACCGCCGCCTTGCCTCCACCAGTGCGCAGCACTGGGGGAGGTGGATCGCGGCAAAGCCGCGAGACGGAGGGGGCAAGCCACAACCACCTCTCTCTCCCCGCTCATCCCGGCGCAAGCCGGGACCCAGAGCCACAAGCGCCGGCGTCAGCCGCCCTGGATCCCGGCTTGCGCCGGGATGAGCGGTTGGTGATGCGAGAATGAGGGGTGGAGCGTCATCCAATTCGTGGGACGGCGAAATTTCTTCCGCCCAACTCTCAAAGCACTAGCCACAAAAGATGGGGGACAGCGCCCCTCAGATTCAACCGGGCCAAAAGCTGGGGTCATACTCCAACCCATGACCGAGCTGTTCCTCGTTCTCTTGCGCAT
>DAIRES010000033.1:16712-25559 GCA_036795465.1 Hyphomonadaceae bacterium | reverse complement strand
CTAGTCCGTCGAAAAAGTTTGCCAAAACAACGGTGAGGCCTCGTGGCGGAGTGGTGACGCAGAGGACTGCAAATCCTTGCACCCCGGTTCGATTCCGGGCGAGGCCTCCAATACCGGATTTCCCAACACAAACCGCGAAATTCGAACGATCCGGTTAGCATTAACCTCTCGTTTACCGACGCGGAGCATGTTGGCCCTGTCTTCCCTTGAAGACACCCCACCATCACCCAAACGCCTTTGCGGGAGCCTCTGGCTCCCGCCCTCTTCTTTTGCGTTGGGTTTCCTCGATTTTCCGTGTGAATAGTTCGCCGAAGCGACGAAATCCCGCTTCGAAAAGCGGCGACGCTATTGAACCGCAAACACTCGGCGGTTATACCCCCGCCTCCAACCGTGCTCCCTGATAGCTCAGTTGGTAGAGCATTCGACTGTTAATCGAATGGTCGCTGGTTCGAGTCCAGCTCAGGGAGCCATTCTACCCCTTCAAAAGGGCGGGCGCTGTGAGACATCCAGACCTGGCCTCCGGCGCGAAAACCATCGAGCGGAAAAAGACCAGAAGCGCCCCCGTGCGTGAACCCTCTGGCCATTGGCGCAATCGCTGGCAGGTCCCGCAACGATACGAGCACCTCGCGCGTGAGCAGGGCGCCCTGCCCCTCGGCGACGGCACATGGCTCGGCTACCGCCGCTTCCCGACCGAGAAGGAAGCCGAGGATCACGCGAACAAGTACGCGACCTACAACCTCTCGAATTTCGGCATCCGCTATCTCGGGACGGAATTTTTCCCCGACTACTGAGTCGACACACCGGTTGCGGAGTGGCCAGCGCGATCAAACAAAAACCCCGCCGGTTGCCCGGCGGGGTTCTGCATGTCTGGTTCAGGCAAAGCCTAGTGGCTGCCGCCCTGCTGGGTCATCTCGGCTGTAGCCGCATCCACCTTCGGAGCAGCCAGCTGACCGCTGGCGCGCATCTTCTGCATGATCTCCATGGCCTTGTTCATTTCGACCTTGCTGAGCATGCCGTCCTTGTCGGCGTCGACCATCGGCAGGTACTGAATGACCGACTTGAAGCGCGGATCGTTGCGGAACTCTTCCTTGGTCAGCTTGCCGTCGATGTTGTCATCGAGCGCGCCGAACAGGACGTTGCGCTGCAGTTCGTCGAACCATTCGTCATGGCGGTTGGTCGCCGTTTCACCCTTGAAGCGGAAGCGAGCGAAGGTGAACAGCATCTCTTCCGAGGTCTGCTCGCCGAAGGTCACGTGCTTCTTCGGATCCGGGTTCGACTTGTTGGCGTCCGAGTTGTCGTAAACGTAGTCCGCGATCAGCAGCGAGCCTTTCGGAACTTCGAGCAGGTTCTCGAAGTGGAACTCACGCTGCCACGAGAAGTCGTAGCGCGGCTGGTTCAGCAGCACTTTCTCCGCGCCATCCGGGTAACGGATGCGGAGCTTGGTGGAGTAGCAACGCGAATGGCAGTGCGGCTGCACGCCGAAGATCTGCGCGTCATGCGGGAACTCGAGATAGGCGGTTTCCTGGTGACGCTCCGCGCCCGCCGGGATTTCCAGCGAGAAGTCGGTGATGCTGGCCTGACGCATCATGTAGGTCGGCTGTTCTTTATAGAAGTAATACCCGACTTCCATCTTGTCCGTGATCGGCTTGCCGACCGGGGTGTAGTGCATCTGGTAAGCGAACGAGCCGCCCGGCGGCAGATAGATGCCGGTGTCGGCAGGCGTCAGGTTCGGCGCGCCGCCGGGGCCATAGCCGCCCAGAGCAACGTTCCACGAGAAGCCGCGGCCGTTGGGATCAACCTTCGGAATCCAGCCAGCCAGCGCGTGGTGCACGGTCGGCGTCGCGTTGGCGTAAGCCGTTGCTTTCAGCCATTTGCCTTCGGTGAACTTGCTCGGGATCGAGCGGTCCTGATAGTCGACGATGCCGCTGGCGGGCACGTCGAATGCCGGCACCTGGAGCACGAGATCCGGCTCACCCATCGGCCATTTCGGAGCAGGCTTGGCCGCATCCGGCAGCGGGTCAGCGCCCGTGCCGCGCGGTGCGCCGGCTTCGATCCAGTTGATCATGGTTTTGACCTGCGCGTCGGTCGGGCGCATGTCGTCGGTCCACACCGAGCCGTGGCGATCCGAATGGTAGGGAGGCATGCGCTTGGTGCGCAGCGCTTCACGGATCATCGGGGCCATCGCCTTGACGACTTCGTACTTGTCCATCGCGAACGGCGCCATGCCGCCCTGCGTGTGGCAGACGACGCACTTGTCCGCGAGAACCGGCGCGACTTCGGTCGAGTACGAGATGTTGGCGAAGGTCGAAGCCTTGGCGCGATCCGGGAAGTCCACGGCTGTGCCCTTGACGGCGACTTCCGTGACGCTCGGGGCCTTGCCGGCGAGAACAGAGTTCAGCGCGGCGGTCAGGTTGCCATTGGCAACTTTCTTGTCGGCGAACGAGTCGTCGATCGGGCCGTGATAGGCCACGGTCCAGCTCTTCGGATTGATGACAAAAGCTTCGCCCGTCTGCGTGACGCCGAGCGAGCGGCCAATCAGCTGGAGTTCGTCAGCCAGAACCGGCAGCGTGGCGGAACCCGGCGTGCCGTCGAACTTGTCGTGCTTCGAGTTGAGGCTGGAGTCGAGCATGACGAAGTGGACGTTCTTGCCCTTGAACTGCTCTTGCACCTTGGCCAGCGCAGTCTTGGCGCGCTCCGAAACCGCATCGCCTTCGGCGGCCGTCACGATGACCACGGCGGCCTTTTCCTTGAAGTAGTAAAGCTCGTGACCCATGCCGGTCTGGTCAGCCAGCATGAAGTTGTCGACGCGGCTGCCAGCCAGCGACGCTTTCGAAGGCGTCGGCGTGGGAGCGGCGATGGCGACAAGGGCCAGCACCGAGCAGGCGCCAGCCAGGCCCAACGCTGTCAAACCAAGCTTGTGGGAACGCTTCATGGGTTTCCTCCTCGCGCGCCATTCAGACGTGGCGCA
Organism: Hyphomonadaceae bacterium; assembly: GCA_036795465.1. Classification (GTDB taxonomy): domain Bacteria; phylum Pseudomonadota; class Alphaproteobacteria; order Caulobacterales; family Hyphomonadaceae; genus UBA7672. The sequence goes on along the minus strand of DAIRES010000033.1, from coordinate 22,591 downwards.
GATTACAGCCTATAGTGATCCCGGTTGCCGCACACGGCAACGGGGGCGCCCCCACGGCGCCTGTCGTCAAATGTCAAATAACTCTTCACATTGCTGGTAGGTACGCGCGCGTTTCCCGCCTCAGCGCACCCCGAACCCGGACTGCTCGAAAGTCGCCCCGGCTGTGTCCGAATCAAGGAAGGCCAGAAACCCCGCCGCCCCACCCGCGCTTTTGCCCGCAATGACCGCCGCTGGATATGTGATCGGCGTGTGGCTATCGGCTGGAAACGTCCCTGAAACGCTCACAGCCCCACCCGCCGCCCTGGCGTCCGTGGCATAGACAATCCCGGCCGCCGCCTCGCCTGCCTCAACGAATCTCAGCGCCGACCGGACGTTCTCGGCCCGCACGACCGAAGCCTCGACCGCAGCCCAGACCCCCAGCTTCTCCAGCGCCTGTTTTCCGTACTTGCCCGCCGGCACACTCTCGGGATTGGCCATGGAGAGCTTCCCGCCCTTCAACGCGCCCGCCAGATCCATCCCCGGTTCAAGCGCGATCGCGATCGGCTTGTCCGACGGCGCAACCAGAACCAGCGTATTGGTCAGCAACGTCTTCCGGCTTGCAGGATCGATCAGCGACCTTTCCGCCAGATAATCCATCCACGCTTCATCCGCAGAGATAAAGACATCCGCCCCGGCTCCCTGCTCGATCTGCCGCGCCAGTTCGGAGCTGGCCGCGAAATTGAACACCGGCGCGGGATGACCCTCTGCCGCATACTGCTCGCCCAACTGCTTCATGACATCGGTCAGGCTCACAGCCGCAAACACCGTAACCGCCGCCTCTGGCGCCGCCGCCTCGACAGCCTTCGGGGCCTCAGCCGGTCCGCACGACGCAACCATCGCCGCAGCGAAGCCCATCGCCGCAACTCGCAACATCTTCAGCATCAAAAACCCCTAGAGCGCGTTAGACTTCACCACCGCCCAGGCAGTCGCGCCTGTCTCCAGCCGGAGATCCGACAGCGCTTCGGGCGTTATACGCGAACGAATATAGCCCGCATCGGTGTCGAGGGAAACCAGCACGGCACCATCTACTTCCCGATCAATCGCGACAACGCTGCCTCGCCACACATTCCGCGCCGAAATTCCGCGCGGTTCCTCCGCCGCGAGCAGGACGCTGTCCGCCCTCACCCACACGCCGCCACCCTGCCCGCCAGCCACCGCCCCGGTATCCACCCGCGCACCGATATCGCGCCGGTCCAGCAGATCAGCAAAATCCGGCCGCTGCATCGCATCCGCCGCCGCGCCGCTCGCGATCACGCGCCCGGCCTTCACCGCGACCACATGATCCGCCAGCTCCGCGGCCTCTTCCACCTGATGGGTCACGATCATCATCGGCAACGACTGCTCACGCGACAGATCCCGCATCAGGGTCACAAACGCCCGCCGCCGCCGCCCGTCCAGCGCAGCGAACGGCTCGTCGAGCAACAGCATCTCCGGCGCCGAAACGATGGCTCGCGCCAGCGCCACGCGGCTCCGCTCACCGCCAGAGAGATTGCGCACCGGCCGGTCCAGCAGCGGCTCGATCTCAAGCCGCCGCGCGATGTCGACCACGATCGGCGCATTGCGCGCCGCCGGCCGCCGCCGCTCGGCATACTGCAGGTTCCCCCGCACCGTGCGATGCGGAAACAGCCGCGCATCCTGGAACACCAGCCCGATGCCGCGCGCATGAGCGCCTACGCGCGTCTTCGCGCCCGCATCCTCCAACACCGCGCCGTTAAACTCAACGCGGCCCGTTTCCAGCTTGTGCAGCCCCGCGATCATCGCGAGCAGCATCGACTTGCCAGCGCCTGAAGGCCCGAACACCACGCTGATCCCGTCAGCGGGAATCTCGAAATCAGCGGTCAACCGGAAAGCTCCCCGCCGCACGACAGCTTCACTCAGCTTGAGGCTCACGCTTCGAGCCTCCGCCGCGCCCACTGCTGCAACAGCTCGGCCAGCACCAGCCCCGTGACCGCCGCCGTCATCGAGATCGCAGCCAACCGCATGGCCGTCGCATCGCCGTCGGGAACCTGCAGCGCGGAATAGATCGCAAGCGGCAAGGTCTGCGTCTGCCCCTCCACGTTGGATGCGAACGTAATCACCGCGCCGAACTCGCCCAGCCCCGCCGCGAACGCCGTCACCGCGCCCGCCAGAACGCCCGGCCACGCCAGCGGCAGAGCCATCGACCAGAACCGATCCCACGGCCCCGCGCGCAACACAGCCGCCGCTTCAAACAGCCCGCGATCGGTCGCCTCGAACGACAGCCTGATCGCCCGCACCATCAGCGGAAACGCCATCACGGCCGTCGCCAGCGCAGCGCCCTCGGCAGTAAACGCCAGCTGTATTCCAAACGTCTCGCGCAGCCACGATCCAACCGGCCCGCGCACGCCAAACAGCAACAACAGAAAGTAGCCCACCAGCACCGGCGGCAGGACAAGCGGCAGGTGGGCCACCGCGTCGACGATCCACTTTCCGGGAAATTTCGGCCGCGAAAGCGCCCACGCGAACGCGATCGCAACGGGAAGAGAGAACAGCACGGCGCGCCCCGCCACACCGAGGCTGGTCGCCAATATCTGCATTTCCTCGGGCGTCAGCATCGCGCGCACCATGTCGCGGGCCATCCCCCGGCTCAAGGCCGTTATTGTCGCGAAAAGGTTACGATTTCTCGCGGCAGGCGAAGGCTGGCGTTCTGCGATGGAACCTGCTTCATGCGCCCATGTCCGCAGGCCCCGTCACACTAACCATCGATCGCCTGGGCGCGCAGGGCGATGGCGTCGCCACGCACGATGGCAAGCAGGTCTTCGCGCCGCTGACCCTGGCCGGCGAAATCGTCACCGCGGAAATCGACCGCGACCGCGCGCGCGTCATCGAGATCACGACACCCAGCGCTGATCGCGTCGCCCCACGCTGCCCGCACTATGGTGAATGTGGCGGCTGTTCGCTGCAACACCTGGCCGATGCGCGCTATCTGGAGTTCAAGCGCGAGCAGGTCGTAACCGCGCTTTCGTTTCTCCAGATCGACACGCCCGTCGATCCCGTCATCGCCATCGCCCCACGGTCACGCCGCCGCGCGGTCTTCGCCGCGCATCGTGTCGGCAAGGCGATCGCCATCGGATTCCACAGCCGCCGCAGCCATCGCATCGTTCCCATAACGGACTGCGCCGTCGTCACGCCCAGCGTCCTGGCCCTGCTGCCAAAGCTCGAACGCATCGCCGCCATCTGCGCGCCGCCCAAGGACGCGCTGACCGTCAGCGTCACCGAAACCATCACCGGCTTCGATGTCGCCCTGAACGGTGTCGCGAAGGCCTTCCGCGCCGACGGCCGCATCCGCGCCATCCAGACCGCCGGCGAAATCGGCCTCGCCCGTCTTTCCATCAATGGCGACGTCGCCATGGAACGCGCGGCTCCCACACTCCGGGCCGGCGCAGCTCATCTCACCCCGCCGCCCGGTGGCTTCCTGCAAGCCTGCGAAGCCTCCGAAGCCGCCATGCTCGCCCTCGTGAAAGAAGCCATCGGCGACAGCCGCAAGGTCGTCGATCTCTTTGCCGGATCCGGAACCTTCTCCCTGCCCCTCGCGTCGACCGCCACGATCCACGCCGTCGAGGGCGACGAAGCCGCGCTCGCATCTCTCGATCGCGCCGCCCGCAAGGCGCAGGGCCTCAAGCCCGTAACCGTCGAAAAGCGTGACCTCTTCCGCCGCCCCCTCACCCGCGCCGATCTCAAACGCTTCGACGCCGCCATCATCGACCCGCCCCGCGCCGGCGCCGAAGACCAGACCCGCGAACTCGCCGCCTCGACTGTGAAACGCGTCGCGATGGTAAGCTGCAACGCGCAGACTTTCGCCCGCGATCTCCAGATCATGGCCAGCGCCGGCTGGCGCGCCACACGCATAACTCCGATCGACCAGTTCCTGTGGTCCCCACATATCGAGGTCGTTGCGCAGCTGCGGAGAGGCTAGAAACCGCCCGTAAACTGCTGGTCGACCACAGCGCCTTCGGCTGATACCTCCCGCGCAATGCTGTCGAAATCAGACCTTCCCATCGAGGACGTGATCCCGCAGATCGCCGCCGCGCTGCGCGATGGGACGCGCCTCGTGATCTCCGCCCCGCCCGGCGCCGGCAAGACCACGCGCGTTCCCCTCACCCTGATCGACGAGCCGTGGATCGACGGCCGCAAGCTGATCCTCGTCGAACCCCGCAGGATCGCAGCCCGCGCAGCGGCAGAACGCATGGCGTCAACGCTCGGCGAGCGCGTCGGCCAGACCATCGGCCTGCGCTCCCGCCTCGACGTGCGCACCTCGAAAGACTCGCGCATCGAAGTCGTCACTGAAGGCGTGTTCAGCCGGATGGTCCTGTCCGATCCCGCTCTCGAAGGCATCGCCGGCGTTATCTTCGACGAATTCCACGAGCGTTCGCTGGACGCCGACGAAGGCCTCGCCTTCGCCCTCGACGCACAGGGCGTCATCCGCGACGACCTCCGCATCGTCCTGATGTCGGCGACCTTGCCCGGAAACCTGACGCAAGCATTCTTCGCAGCGCCCGTCATCGAAAGCCTCGGCCGCGCCTGGCCGGTGGAGACACGCTATCTCGGCTACGAACCCCGCCAGCGTCTGGAAGATCAGGTCGCCGCCGCAATCCGCAAGGCGCTTTACGAGGAAGACGGCTCCATCCTCGCCTTCCTTCCCGGCGTTGCCGAAATCCAGCGCACCGTGGATCGCATTGGCCCGGTCGATGACAACGTCCACATCACGCCGCTCTACGGCGCCCTCACGCCGCAGGAGCAGAACGAAGCCATCGCCCCGGCGCCGAAGGGAACGCGCAAGGTCGTGGTCGCCACCGATCTCGCCGAAAGCGCCATCACCATCGAAGGCGTCCGCGTCGTCGTCGATTGCGGCTTCGCCCGTGTCCCGCGCTTCGATCCCAACCTCGGCGCATCACGCCTCGAAACCGTCCGCGTCGCTGTCGCCAACGCAGACCAGCGCCGTGGCCGCGCAGGCCGCACCGGGCCGGGCGTCTGTTACCGTCTCTGGCGCGAGGCAGAGATGCGCGGTTTTGCAGCCTCGCCCTCACCCGAGATCGACAACGCGGATTTGACAGGGCTGGCGCTCGACATGGCGCGCTGGGGCGCAAAGTCTCCGGCCGACCTGCGCTGGCTCAACCCACCGCGCGACGCAGCATGGCGGCACGCGCGCGGCATCCTGAACAATGGCGGAGCAATGAGCCCCAGCGGCGAGCTGACAGAGCTCGGCAAACGCATAGGCGACCTCGCCCTGCCGCCAAGGCTTGCGCTTATGGTGCTGCGGGCTGCGGAACATGGCGACGCAAAACTCGGCTCTGAAATTGCCGCCGTAATGAGCGAGCGCGATCTGGGCGGCCGATCCATCGATCTCGACGAACGCCTGGTCCGGTTCAGGAACGAGAACGGGCCCCGCGCCAAAGCGATGCGCGATCTCGCTGTGCGCTGGGCCAAGGCTGCTGGCGGCAAGACCGATGGCGGCAATTCCGCCGCCGCAATCCTGGCGCTCGGCTTCCCCGAACGCATCGCGCGCCTGCGCGGCGCAGCAGCAGGCCGCTTCGTCATGGCTGGCGGCCGTGGCGCGATGCTCGACGAAACAGACCCACTCGCGCGGCAAGCATGGCTGACCGTGGCGGACATGACCGGCTCAGGCCCCGATCTCCGCGTCACGCTGGCGGCCAGACTGTCGGAAGAAGAGGCGCTGGCATCCGGCGCCGTCGAAACGAAGGAAGAAGCAAAGTATGATCCCGCCGCCCGCCGCGTGCGTGCGCGGCGAACCAGGCGCATCGGCTCTATCGTCCTTGAAGAAACACCGCTGCCCTCGCCGCCGCCCGAACTGATCCGCGCCG
>DAIRES010000033.1:14828-16612 GCA_036795465.1 Hyphomonadaceae bacterium | reverse complement strand
ATCGTCCTTGAAGAAACACCGCTGCCCTCGCCGCCGCCCGAACTGATCCGCGCCGGCCTGCTGGAGGCCATCCGCGAGAATGGCTTCGGCTTGCTGAAGAACGCCGATGCACTCGAAAGCGCGATCCATCGTGTCGGCGTGCTCGCCTCTGTCATCGGAGAGCCGTGGCCCTCCAACTTCCGCGAACAGCTGACCGAGAAACTGGAAGACTGGCTCGGCCCGCTGCTCGAAGGCGCCGCATCGCTCGACTCGATCGGAGGCGGCCGGTTGGCAGACGCAGCCCTCACCCTTCTGGACTGGCCGCTGCCGCGCGATCTCAATCGGCTCGCCCCCACGCGCTGGACCACCCCGGTCGGCCGCAGCGTGGATATCGACTACGGCGCGGAAGGCGGCCCTCGCGTCGAATGCAAGGTGCAGGAAGCCTACGGCCTCTCCGTCCACCCTTCACTCGCCGACGGCCGCATCCCGCTCACGATTGCTTTGCTCTCCCCCGCCTTCCGGCCCGTCGCAGTCACGCGCGACCTCCCGGCCTTCTGGCGCGGCGGCTACAACGACATGCGCAAGGACATGAAGGGTCGCTATCCCAAGCACGACTGGCCGGATGACCCCGCCGCCGCCGCTCCGACCTCCCGGGCCCGCCCCCGCCAATCCTGATCCCTCGACCGCTCGACCGCCCCAGCCGGAGCTTCCGCTCACGGCCGCCTCACGCGTTTTGCCTACCTTCGTGAGCTTGGATACATACTGTAAGTTCGAAATCGACGAATTCTGTCAGCGCTGGTCATCCATAAAAGCGGCCAAAATGGCATAGATTTGGTGAAATATAGCACGATTTTTTGGAAATCGGATCGAGTAGCCAATAACCCTGTTGACGACGGAAAATCCAAACCGCAGGTTCAGATTTCGCATACCGGAGATTCACAAGCCTCCGGGAGCGCTGGCGTACGCAAAAAAAGAAGACGCCAGACCGGGAGCAAAACGTCCAAAGGGAGGTCGGCGCGCATGGCGCAGCTAAGTCGTATTTCATTGGTGAGCCTGCTGGCGCTTGGGATCGCCATGCCCGCGTTCGCCCAGCAAACCGTTCAGGCGGTTACCAGCCCGCAAGCCTCCGAGCCGCCCGCTGAGGACAGCGAGGCCAGCCGGGACGTCGTCGTGGTTACGGCGAACAAACGCGAAGAGTCGGTGCAGGACATCGCCGTCGCAGTCACCGCCGTCACATCCGAACTGCGCGATGAACTGGGCATCAACACAGTCACCGACCTGACCGACGTGACGCCTGGCCTCTCCTACCGCGCCAGCGACGAACGCGTCTTCCTGCGCGGCATCGGCCGCAACACCAACAATTTCGGCGCGGAGCCCGGCGTCGCGAACTACACCGACGGCGTCTATACCTCCTTCGCCACCACCGCCGGCCGCGACAACCTCTTCACCGACCGGATCGAGGTTCTGCGCGGCCCGCAAGGCACGCTCTACGGCCGCAACTCCATCGGCGGCGCGATCAACATCATCTCGAAACGCCCGACAGATGAGTTCAAGGGTGAATTCCGTCTCGGATACGCCGACTACGACTACATGAAAGTCGGCGCCTCGGTATCAGGACCGATCGCGGGCGACTGGCTGCGCGGACGACTGGCGGCGAACCGTGAGTCTCGCGCCGATGGCTTCTATTACAACCGCGGCACCGGCGGCACGGAAGGCTACGCGCTCGACAACTACATCATCGAAGGTCAGCTCGAAGGCGACATCGGCGAACGCCTGCACTGGTGGACCAAGTACACCACTGGCCG
>DAIRES010000033.1:0-14728 GCA_036795465.1 Hyphomonadaceae bacterium | reverse complement strand
GTCGTTTACGAAGCCGGCCCGTTCGACATCAAATATGTCGGTGGGTACGTGTACTACAATTACAATCTGGACCTCGACGCCGACGGCACGCCGGTGAAGTCGGTTACGTATGATGCGATCACCGGCATCCAGCCATTCTGCTTCACCAACACCCCCGCACTCGATCCGATCCAGGGCTGGTATGGCTGGCCTTCTTCCACATTCTCGACGACGCCGTCATTTTGCTACACGCGCGGTCAGCGGACTATCTACCCTGACCTGACGTATCACTACAACGAGAACCGGGCGTTCTTCTCGAACGAGATCAACTTCATCTCGACGCACGATGGTCCGCTGCAGTGGATCGCGGGCCTCTATGCCTACCAGGAGAATTTCGAGCAGCCGATCACCACCGCGCTGCCGAACGAGCCGACCGCCGCCATCCGGCAGCTGGCGGGCGCAACTTCCGCCGACCGTGCGCAAAATGTGTTCTATCCGAACCCGGGCAATGTGCTCGCCTACACGAACAACAAGGGCAACAACAACGCCTACGGCGCATTCGTGCAGTTCGACTACACATTCAACGACGAGTGGAAAGCCACACTCGGCCTGCGCTACTCGCTCGACAACAAGCACATCCAGGAAGAAGGCGCGCTCACATGCTTCCTGATCTGCAACTCGCCGATCGCGTACGGTGGCTATGGCGGCTTGGCGAGCAATCTGATCGACATCACCCCGCGCGTCTGGAACGGCAAGGCCCTGATCGAAGACCCTAACAACCCCGGCCAGACGATCGAGGATCCCACGCCGCAAAAGGGCGTCACCAGCGCTACCACCGCCAACCCCAGTGGCGTCACCTACGACCCCGTCACCGGCCGCGCTTCGCGCACGCTGGCAGCCGAATGGGACGCGTTCACCGGCTCGGCCGGCCTCGAATGGCGCCCGAATGCCGACACTCTGTTCTTCGGCAAGTACAGTCGCGGCTATAAGACCGGCGCCTTCAACGCAGACTCGCTCGCGCCGTCTCCCTACACAAACCCGGAATATGTCGATGCATTCGAACTCGGCTGGAAGCAGGAGTGGGACAGCCTCAAGCTGACGACCAACGCAGCGGCATTCCTTTACAACTACAAGGACGTGCAAACCCCACTGACAACGATCCTGAACTCGGGCGAAGTCGGCGAGACGAGCATTACCGCGCTGCGAAGCCTGCCCAAGGTCGAAACGACGGGCTTCGAACTTGAAAGCACATGGCGCCCGCTCGACGACCTTACCATCCGCGCCAGCTACGCCTGGCTCCGGCCGGAGGTGAAGGAAAGCGGCAACTATCTGAACTCGCTGGTCGCACGCAACGTCGTGAAGACGGACGACCCCGCCTATGTGGACCCGGTGCAATCGGTGGAAGGCAATGTCCTTCCGCAGTCGCCGGAGAACAAGTTCTCGTTCAGCGCGTCCTACTATTTCGGTTTCGCGGATGGCTCCTCGTGGCTGCCGGTAGTGAGCTATTCGTGGCGCGACGGGTTTGCGAACGACATCTTCAACAACCCGAACGAACAGACGCCGTCATTCGACAAGACCGATTTGCGCCTGATGTACAACGACGCCAGCGGCATGTTCACAGTGATCGGCTTCGTCTCCAACGTGTTCGACCAGGATGGGTATGACTCACTGACCACATCCTACCGCGCCAATCCCGAAGCCGGCACGGCGGCCTGCACGCCATTCGCGACCTGCTTCGATCCCACCCAGAACGTGTCGGCAACGAACGTGTCGGGGAACTACTACAAGAACTTCATTCTGCGTGCGCCACGCATGTGGGGCGTGGAACTTCAAGTCCACTTCTAGGGTCTCTCTCGCTGGGCCTGTCCTCCCCCGGGGGGCCCACGAAAAGCCTGGCGCCGGTCCGCAAGGGCCGGCGTCTTTCATTTGTAGTACTGCTTGATCGATCAGAACTTGCGGCGGCCGCTGACCGTCTCGAAGAACATCCGCCAGTCGCCCATCAGGCTCCACAGCGGATACTTGAACGTCGCCGGCCTGTTCTTCTCGAAGAAGAAATGCCCCACCCAGGCAAAGCCATAACCGATCAGCGGCATGCCGAGCAGCCACCACGGGTTCGCCGTGACGATCGCCACAGCCAGCACCACCAGCACCAGCGCCGAGCCAACCACATGGATGCGGCGACAGGTCCGGTTCGAATGCTCATGGATGTAGAACGGATAGAATTCTGAAAACGACCTGTAACGCTCGGATGGCTGGGCTGGCGTTGTCATCTGCTCAGGTCTTCAGGAATCCAATGAACAGCGGCCTGACGAAGCGCTCCACAATATCTGGCTCGCTCGCCATGCGCAGGATGCGCGCGTCAGACGAGATGTTGATGGCTGCGTGAACCATCGAGCCCGCCACCGTCGGGTCAACGGCGCGGCCTGAACCGTCCGCAATCGCATCAGCCACCATCGCGGCAAGCTGCCGGCTGACGCGATACGATTGCGCCACGATCTCGACCTGATGCTCAGGCGGCATCGACGACAGCACAGACGTGCGCAGCAGCGGTCCGTCCTGTCCCAGCTGGAACCGGATCAGCGCTGTCACTTCCGCAAGCAGGCGCCTGCCTTCCGTCTCGTTCAGCGCCCGCGCGCGGCGTTGCGACTCACGCATGATGCCGAACGACCGGCGGAAACAGTCGGCGACAAGATCATCCTTCGCCTCGTTGTGATGGTAGAATGCGCCCTTGGTCAGGTTCAGGCTGGCCGAGATGCGATCGACCGACGCGCCGCGATAGCCATGGGCGTTGATCTGACGTGTGGCGGCCATTAGGAAGTTTTCCTTCGCCGCGTCGCTGCCGACCCGAAGCGGCCCAAGGTCGAGCCCCGCGACGTCCGACACAACAATGCCGGGAGAGATTCCATTGATGACAATGTCCGTCATGCGCTGCGCAAGGCGCGGGAAGTCATCAATCTCGAAATCACCCAGCCAGCTGTTGGCCCAGAACAACTGCTCCATCAGGATGAGCGTGCGGATCGTGCGATCCGTCTTGTCCATGCGCTCCAGCTCTGGCGATTCCAGAAGCGCTCGTACGCGGCGGAACATCTTCTTATAGCCGTCCACAACGCGGATGCGATGCTCGCCCTCCAGCGAACGGATGGCGGAGAACGCCGCAAGCGGCGATGCCTCGCCCCGGCGCACCGCGGCGTCGCGCGCGACGAACAGGTCGATCAGCCGCGCAATCCGCGACCGCGCATCCGGCTCTTTTTCCGCCACTGCCAGCAGATCGTCGAAAATCGCATAGCCGGACTCGAGGCAGGCAACCGCCAGTTCTTCCTTGCGGGCGAAATAGTATGTGACGCCCGTCGCCCGCAGCCCGATCAGTTCCGCGACCGCCGTCAGCCGCATGCCTTTGAAGCCGTGCCCGTTGAGCACGGGAATGGCCGCCGAGATGATATCTGACCGCCGCCGCTCGAACCTGTCGGCGGCGCCCGGTGCGGGGTCCCTTTCCGGCGTGTCCAGCATCTGGGCAGGACCCTTTCGAACCAGCAAGTCATTCTCCCCACCCCGGCTATCCGGAGGTCCTGACGGTCAGAATAGCCTTTTTTGGTCGTCTGTAATCAATCAGTTCGCCAAAATCTGGCGCGATGAATTCGGGATTAACGAAAAAGTCAGCTTGTTGGATTGAGCCTTGGGTCATGGTTCGAACGAGCCATCAGGGATGGAGACCATGACTGCGTACGAGCAGCTCGCCCGCCGGTACTGCGCCCTCCAGGGCGAGGACCCAGACGATCGCATAGACGGCGTGCCCGTCTGGCGTATCGCCATGGCCGACCTTGAGGCGGCCATGAACGCCCTCGACACTTTCGGGCTGGATATCCGCACAACCTTCCATGAAATATCCGAAGCCAGCGAGCAGCCGAAGCCCAAGGGCTTCTTCATCCGCCGCGTAGCCTGAGGCTACGTTCGCCGCTTGCCGCCAGGCGCCTTGCCCTCCAGCAGCATGCGCGTTGTGCGAATGACCATGTAGTCCTTCTTCTTCGAAGCATCGGCGATGGCCGAAAACGGAACCAGGTCCGGCCTCTGCCGGGCATAGTCGTCCCGCTCTCCCTTTCTCCAACCATCAAGATAGCGGTCGAGCATCCAGCGGCGATGTTCCAGCTCTCCTAACGCACGCATCAGTTCAGCGGCCTCGCCGGCCAGCGCTTCATCCGGTTCACCGGGCAGCAGGTGCGCGGCGGGCGGCAGGTCGTGCGTACCCCACCCGCCCTTCTTGCTGTCCAGCCAGGCGCCCAGCTCGAACTTCGCCGCATGCGCCTTGGCACGGATATGCGCCGCCACGCGACGATTGGAAACGCGCAGCTGGTCTGGCAGCACTTCCCATGGCTGGGCATCCATCTGAGGTGCGGCTGGATCGGCGCGGCGGCTTTCCTCGGCGCGCAGCCGTTCATACTCCTTGTGGAAGCGTTTCGCCTGTCCATCGAGATCCTGCTCCAGCAGGCCCGCGCCATCGAACGCCTCGGGCCAGGATCCGAAAGACACCGCGCGCAGGTCGCACAGCCGGCTGTCCTGCTCGGCCTGCCGCTCCAGAGCGATGCGATCCTTCGGAGCGGCTGCGCCACCGACATAGCCGGCACCCTGATGAACCGCCGGAAGCCCCGCGCCGTGTTGCGCGCAGACAAACACGGGCGCGCGGAACAATTTTTCCTGGGTGGCCATCGCCCGCAGCGCCAGCGCAAGCCCCAGCGGTCGACGCTCCAGATCCACCGCCACATAGACCGCGCATATCTCCGATATCTTCGAACGCTCGCGGATGAATGAAAAAAGATGTTCGTCGTTGAGCCGGAAATCCCCCTCGAAGAAGCCGAAATCGATCTGCGAGCCATCACCGGCGCCTGCCGCATCCTTGGGTTTGCAAAGATCGGGATGCCGGCTGCGGAAGTCAGTCTCCAGCCGCTTCGCCTGCGGATCGACGACCGTCACCATCATGTGGGGAAACAGCGGCGACACGCTCGTGACAATGAACTCGCGCGCCGCGGATTGCCCCACCTGGCCAAAGCCAACGATCAGTATGTGCTGCGCGGGCGCCTGCAGCTTTTCAGCAAGCAGGTAAGGCGGATGCGCCAGCATGACCTGCCGCGCGGCTCCGCCCGCATACGAGAAGGGAGTCAACCGCGCCGTCGGTGCCTCGCGGCTAAGACGATCACGCATCCACGGGTCGGTTATGTGCGCCAGCACCTCCGCCTTGCGACACTTGCGGGCGATCGCCTGCGCGGACTGCCACGTGTCGGCGTCATCGCCCTCGTCGACCAGGATACGCCGGGCGCGGCTGGCGGCGGCGGCGCGCAACTGGTTGTCCAGCGTGCCCGTGCGCGCATAGGTGGCGAGCCGCTTCGCCGTCGGCGCGCGTTCCTCTGCAAGCCGGATCGCACGGCGGCTCTTGAACAGCGCACCATGATTGCCGGCATATTCTTCCGCCGCGGGACCGGCGCCGATGATGACGTCGTGATCGCGCGACGTGAACCTGAACCAGATCGCGTGCATGTGCGAACCGATGGCGTAGAGCAGCAACCGAACGCCGAACAGCAGCGACGACGCAACGCCCAGCGCACGCGCCGTTTCCAGCGGCCACTTCTCCGCGTGTTCGATTGGCTCGTAATAGATGTCCGACAACAGCAGCACCTTGATGGTGCGCACAGTTATGTCGGTGATCCTCATATAGAGGGGGTCCTGCGTCACCTCCGGCTCGAAGGTCCAGCCATAGGCGGCGAGCCCGAGCGCCGTGACGGCGAACACAAAGGCAAGCGCCGAAATCAGGATGAGGAATATCGACTTGCGGGTCGCCGGTCGCCCGCTGATTCCGGCTTCGGCCTGTGTCATCACCACGCTCCCCCGACTTGTTCGCACGCTATGCCAGCCAAGGCCGAACGCAAGACGGGAGAGGCAGGCTACAAAGCGCCGGAGCAACATGCTAAGGGGCGCGCCCACATCATCGCCACCCGGCGGCTTGCGGAGACGTTATGGCGAAGATCAGTGACGAATCTGCAATGAAAATTGCGCACGTGATGCACGAGAGCGTGCGCGCCTGGCAAAAGGCGAACGATCAGGCGGTCTCGCCCCCCTGGTCGCGCGCGCCGAAATGGATGCGTGACTCATCCCTCGAAGCCGTGCGCTGGCGCCTGCTGAACCCTGACGCAAGCGTCTCGGCGCAGCACGAACGCTGGATGAACGAGAAGAAGGCCGACGGCTGGAAGTACGGGCGCGCCAAGAGCGGCGTGAAGAAAACCCATCCGATGATGGTTCCCTACAGCGACCTGCCCGACATCGAACGCCGCAAGGACGCACTGGTCAACGCGGTGATCGATGCGCTGGCAAAACCGATGCGCTGAGCGCTAGGGCTTGCGCGCAGCCGTCGCGATCCGCTCGGCATCCGCATCGCTGTAGCCAAGCTCCCTCAACACCTCGACCGTATGCTCGCCAAGCAGAGGCGGCTCGCGGCGGATATCCGCGGGCGTGCCCGCGAACTTCACCGGATGCTCGAACGCGATATACGGGAAGCCCGCCGGATGCTGCCGCTCGTGGATGAACCCCGTGCCGCGCAGATGCTCGTCCTCCAGCACCTCCGGCAAAGTGGCGCAACGCGCGGCGGGAATGTCCGCTTCCTCAAGTAGCGCCAGCCACTCATTGGTCGTCTTGGTCGCCGCGACCTCACCGACGAGCTGATAGAGCGCGCCAATATTCGCCGTGCGCGCATTGTAGGTGGAGAAGCGCGGATCGGTCGTCATGATCTCCGGGCGCCCGCCCAGCTCGAAGAAGGTTTTCCACTGGATGTCCGAGTACGGCATGATGCCGATGTACCCGTCCTTGGTCGGATACGGCATGCGGTTCGGGGACGATGAGCGCGTGTAAGCCATCTGAGCCATCGGCGGAATGAAGGTGTGGCCGTAAAGGTTCTCAACCATGTTGAAAGCGGTGAACGCCTCCAGCATCGGCGCCTCGATGAACTGGCCCTGTCCCTTGGTCGCGCGCGCAAACAGGCCGGCGATCACGGCATAGGCTGCGTGCAGCCCCGAAACCTTGTCCGCCATCAGCGCCGGCATGTAGCGCGGCGGCCCGCCATCGCGCACGTGGAACAGGTCAGCAATGCCGGAACCAGCCTGGATGAGATCGTCGTAAGCCGGACGCCCTTCCTGCTTCCCGCCCGCGCCATAGCCCGCGCAATGCACGTAGATCAGGTCCTCGCGGATCTTCTTCAGCTCGTCATAGCCAAGCCCAAGCCGCTTCAGCCCGTCCATCCGCACGTTGGTGAAGAACACGTCCGACTGCTTCACCAGACGCTTCAACGCCTCGATCCCGTCCGGCGTCTTGAGATCGAGCAGGATCGCGCGCTTGTTGCGATTGCAGCCCATGTAGATCGCGCCCATGCCCGGCGCCGGCGAAGGCCCGGCATGGCGCATGATATCGCCCGCGCCGTTCTCCACCTTGATGACATCAGCCCCCATGTCGCCCAGCAGCTGCGTCGCATAGGGACCAAGAACCACCGTCGACAGGTCGAGGATTTTCACGCCGTTCAGCGGTCCAGTGGAAGTCGAAGACAAGGGCGATCCTCCTGCGCCGCAGTCATGCGCGGCTGTATGCCTGCCTATCCGCGGCAGGCGGCGTCTTGCAAGTCTCAGCGCCGTTACCGCGCTGGATTGTAGCGATCAGTTCGGCGCCGCGACACGCTTGGCGATGCGCTCTCCGCCCTGGAACAGGGTGAAGCTTTGCGCAAGGCCATCGCCAGCCGGAAAGACAATGCGGATACCCGCTTCCTGGAAGTGGAATTCGGTGTCCGATGTGGGCGTCAGCGGAAAAGCGCCCTGACCGGTCGCCTGCGCGGTGATCCCGTCTCCCGCGCGCGCCACGGTGATGTTGAACTTGGGCATCAGCTCATAGACGCCGACATAACGGTCCAGCACCTCGGGCTTCACCGTCACCGCAACCAGCGTGGGTGGCGGCGGCGGTTCCGGCAGGCCAAGCCAGAGCCGCGCGATATCTTTGACGACGCTGGTGGACCGGGCGGTCTCCAGATTCCCAAGCGCGATCAGCGTCAGCCCGTCATCCGGAAAGCGCGCCATGTAGGTCGAAAATCCGGGGATGCCGCCGCTATGCCCGATCGATTTGTGACCCTGAACATCCTGTGTTTCGAGACCGAAGCCGTAACCCTCGCCATAGTCGGCGGTCATTGCGGCGAGCGACGCTTGCGAAACAACCTTCCCGGCAAACAGCGCCTGCTCCCACACGAGCAGATCATCCACCGTAGAATACAGCGACCCGGCGGCATGCGGCAGCGTCATCGAGATATAGACCGAGTTCGTCCAGACGCCATTCTCAAAACTATAACCCGCTGCGCGATCAGGGATCAGCGTCGTGGTGTCGTCATAGCCCGAATGCTTCAGGCCAAGCGGCGTGAAGATGTGTGCGCTCAGATAGTCCGCATAGCTCTGGCCGCTGACCTTCTCGATGATGTAGCCGAGCAGGACATAGCCGGTGTTATTGTAATTGAACTTCGCGCCCGGCTCGAACTCCAGCGGCATATCACGCGTGAGCTCGACGACCTGTTCAGGCGTCCGGTCCACCCCCAACTGCTTCTCGAAGAAGCCTGGCAGACCCGTATAGCTCGGGATGCCCGAGCGATGGTTGAGCAGATGCTTGACGGTGATCTTGCTCCACGCCGCTGGCGAAGCCGCATAGTATTTCGAAACCGGATCATCGAGCCCGATCTTGCCCGCCTCGACCAGCTGCATGATCGAAGCCGCCGTGAACTGCTTGGTGATCGAGCCGAGCCGGAACACCGTCTCCGGCTTCACCGGAATGCCCAGCTCGCGATTGGCGAGCGCGAAGCCCTCGCGCAGAACCGGCTGGCCATCCTTGGCGACCAGAACCGCGCCCGAGAACTTGTTGTCGGCGACATACTTCGCGATCTTTGCGCGCGCCGCATCGATAAAAGCCTGATTGGGATTCGCCGGGGCCGCAGCTTCCAGCGCCGGGGCTCCAGCCGGTTGCGACGGCGTGGCGCAAGCAGCCGCCGCCAGGCCAAAAGCAATCACGGCCCACTGAAAGCGCATCTGTCCTACCCCTGTATTCGTGGTTACCGGCCTATCATCAGCCGGGCCGCCAAATCCATCGCCGCAACGCGGATATGCGTTTGCGTTGGGTTTCTGCGGCCTTTTCGCCTATGCAGCACGACACTCTTGCTTTCGTGACAAACTAGAACCATTCTAGCGTGCAATGAATATCGTGACCCGTCTCCAATCGGCCGGCCTGCGCGCGACTCCCAAGCGGATCGCGATCGGTGGCCTGCTGTTCGACGGCATGGACCGCCACGTCACGGCTGACGACGTCGCCGCACTCGCACGCAAGGGCGGCGTCCGAGTGTCGCTGGCCACCGTTTACAACACGCTGAACCAGTTCGTGTCGGCCGGCCTGATGAAGCGCATCACGCTCGACACCGACCGCACTTATTTCGACACCAACGTGTCAGACCACCACCACCTCTTCTTCGAAGACAATGGCGTGCTGCACGACATTCCCGGCGACACGGTGAAAGTCGAAGGCCTTCCCCCGATCCCGGCTGGCTCCAAAGTCAGCTCGGTCGAAGTCATCGTTCGCATGTCGAGCGACAAGAAGAGCCGCTAGGCCTTCAGGCCCGGCTGCGTTCAATCCAGCCCCAGCATATCCTTCATCGTCGCCGTTTCGAGGTCCCAGACCTCCGTGCCTGGCGACACCAGCTCGACATGTCCCGTGTTCAGCACCACGACAACATCCGCACGATCGCCCGCAGCTTTCGCGCGGCGCGTATAGCCCTCGCCCAGCACGGGTGGCGCAATGCTGTCATCGTGCCCGTTGAAGCTGACCTGCCTCACTTTCAGCGGCAGCATCTCCGCGGGCGATGTGTCCGACAGCACTTCCGCGCGCGTCGAACTGATATCGCCGACCAGCTGATCGTAGATCTCGGCAAGACAGCTCCGCGACGTGACGGGGCGTGACGCCTTGAGATCAGCAAGCCCGCCTGAATTTATCACGCCTACCAGCTTCAGCGGGTTATCCATCCGCATCGGACTGTTAGCCGGCAGCTTGTGACGCGCCGCGATCCACGCCGCCAGATGCCCGCCCGCAGAATGCCCGAAGGCCACAACGCGATTGAGGTCGAGATTGTAGGTCGCCGCCTGATCGCGCAACGCGTCTGCCGCATGCGCCACATCAAGGAACGTGCCCGGATATCCGCCGCCTTCCTCGTCAACGCCGCGATACTCGATATTCCACACCGCCATGCCCTGCCGGCGCAGATCCTCCGCCGCCCAGTTCATCAGCGTGCGATCCGCCACCGACTTCTGCCAGCACCCGCCATGCACCATCAGCACGACGGGATGCAGCCCCGCGCCATCCGGCAGCCACAGATCAGCGACATCCGTGGCGCCCGGCCCCCACTGTATCGACTGCGTCGGCGAAACCTTGTCGCGCCCCAGCAGGTCGTCCCATGACATCAGGCGGGTCACGCGTGGCGTCTCCCCTGAATTGGCCGCCGGAGCGGGCTGGCTTGGCTGGGTACACGCAGCAAGGGCGAGACAGACAAGAGCGGTTAGGTTGCGCATCGCCTTCGTGTGGCGCGCCCGGTTCGCCATTGCAAGAGCAGGGCTGTCCGTCGCAAATGACGCATGACCACAGCCGAACTCCCCGCCACACGCGAAGCCTGCAAAGCGCTGGATCACAGCGATCCGCTCGCTGCCCTGCGCGCCGCCTTCTCGCTGCCCGATGGCGTGATCTATCTCGACGGCCACTCCCTCGGCCCCGCCACGCACGCGGCGCTGAAACGCGTCGAACACACCGCCCGGCATGAATGGGCAACCGGCCTCATACGGTCTTGGAATGACGCAGGCTGGATAGACCTGCCCCGCACAGTCGGAGCCAAACTCGCCCGCCTCATCGGCGCCCAGCCTGACGAAGTGATCGTGACCGACAGCGTCTCCGTCAACCTCTTCAAGCTCGCCGCCGCAGCGCTTCCGCACGCGAGACGGCGCACCATCATCGTCGAAGACAGCGAGTTCCCAACAGACCAGTACATCGCCGAAGGCCTCGCCTCATTCAGCTCTGCCGAACTGGTGCGCGCAACCGAAGACGAGGGCGCGGATACGCTCGCTCGCCTCGGCGGCGGCGTCCTCATCAAGAGCGTCGTCAACTACCGCACCGCCCGCGTCTGCGATGTTCGCGCCCTGGAACAGCAAGCCGCCGCTAATGGCGGCGTCCTCGTCTGGGACCTCAGCCACGCCACCGGCGCTATCGCCCTCACCCTAAACACCAGCGGCGCCAGGCTCGCCACCGGCTGCTCCTACAAATTCCTCAATGGCGGCCCCGGCGCTCCGGCCTTCATCTACACCCGCCGCGACTTCGCCCCGCACCTCACCTCGCCCATCGCCGGCTGGTTCGGCCACGCCGACCCATTCGCCTTCACCTCCACCTACGCACCGCGCGAAGGCGTATCCCGCTTCGCCGCCGGCACGCCCGGCGTGCTCTCCCTCTCCGCACTCGACGCCGCACTCGAAGCCTTCGCCAGCGCAGACATCGCCGCGCTCGCCCACAAGGCCCGCCGGCTCGGCGATCTCGTTATCGCGCGCGTAACGCAGCTCGGCCTCGAAACCATCTCGCCAACAGACGGCGCCGAACGCGGCGGCCATGTCAGCGTCCGTCATCCCGAAGGCTACGCCATCGTCCAGGCCCTGATCGCGCGCGGGATCATCCCCGACTTCCGCGCCCCCGACGCAATGCGCTTCGGCGTGGCGCCGCTCTATATCCGCTTCACCGACGTCTGGGACGCGATGGACCAGCTCGCCGACGTGCTGGCCACGCGCGCCTGGGACCATCCATCGTTCCGGCAAAGAAACGCCGTCACCTGAGCAGCCGCGCCTGCCTTGCCGCCCGATCAATCCGCACAAGATCGATATCCAAGTGCTTTTCGCCACCCGCGCGCGGTTTTTGGAATTATTCCAAAATCGGCTTGACCCTCTATTTAGAACGGTTCTAAGTTAACCTGTGCGGTCGCGCTTAGCTGCGTGGCCACGTGAACAATCAACAAGAGGGAATGGCCATGGACGGCAACGGAGACAGCAACGGCAAGTGCCCGGTTCCGCATTCGCGCGGCCGTACAAATCGCGACTGGTGGCCGAACCAGGTCAACGTCAGCGTGCTCCACCAGAACACGCCCGAGTCAGACCCCTATGGCGCCACCTTCAACTACGCGAAGGAATTCGAGACGCTGGATCTCGACGCCGTTGTCAAGGATCTCCACGCCCTGATGACCGACAGCCAGTCATGGTGGCCGGCTGACTATGGCCACTACGGCCCCTTCTTCATCCGCATGGCGTGGCACGCCGCCGGCACTTACCGCACCGGCGATGGACGCGGCGGCGGCGGTCGCGGACAGCAACGCTTCGCCCCGCTGAATTCCTGGCCGGACAACGGCAACCTCGACAAGGCGCGCCGTCTCCTCTGGCCGATCAAGCAGAAGTACGGCGCCAAGCTTTCATGGGCTGACCTGCTCATCCTCACCGGCAACGTCGCGCTCGACTCGATGGGCTTCAAGACGTTCGGCTTCGGCGGTGGCCGCGCCGACACCTGGGAGCCCGAACAGCACGTCAACTGGGGTTCGGAAGAAGCGTGGCTCGCAGACAGCAAGTCCGCCAACAGCCGCTACTCCGGCGAGCGTGAACTCGGCGGCAACCTCGCCGCCGTGCAGATGGGCCTGATCTACGTGAACCCGGAAGGCCCGGATGGAAATCCGGACCCGGTCGCCTCCGGCCGCGACATCCGCGAAACTTTCGGCCGCATGGCCATGAATGACGAAGAGACCGTGGCGCTCGTCGCCGGCGGCCACACCTTCGGCAAGGCCCACGGCGCAGGCCCCGCCACGCATGTCGGTGCAGAGCCTGAAGGCGCAACCATCGAAGCCCAGGGCCTCGGCTGGACCTCGTCCTTCGAAAGCGGCATGGCCGGTCACACCATCACGTCCGGCATCGAAGGCGCGTGGAAACCGAACCCCACCAAATGGGACAACGGCTATTTCGATACGCTGTTCGGCTTCGAGTGGGAGCTGACCAAGTCGCCCGCCGGCGCCCATCAGTGGAAGCCGAAAGGCGATGCCGGTCGCAACGTGATCGACGCTTTCGATCCGAACAAATTCCACCAGCCGATGATGACCACGGCTGACATGGCGCTGCGCATGGACCCGGCCTACGAGAAAATCTCGCGCCGCTTCCACGCCAACCCGGCAGAGTTCGCGGACGCGTTCGCCCGCGCCTGGTTCAAGCTCACCCACCGCGACATGGGCCCGAAAGCTCTCTATCACGGCAAGCTCGTTCCGAAGGAAACGCTGATCTGGCAGGACCCGATCTCCGGCGCTCCCAGCAAACTCAGCGACGCGGATGTCGACGGCCTGAAAGCGAAGATCGCCGCCACCGGACTTTCGGCGACCGAACTTGCCGAAACGGCGTGGGCGTCTGCCTCGACCTATCGCGGCTCGGACCGTCGTGGCGGCGCCAACGGCGCACGCATCCGGCTGTCCCCGATGAAGAACTGGGAGGTCAACAAGCCCGCCCAGCTCGCGAAGGTGCTTGGTGCGCTGGAAGGCATCCAGAAAGAAGCCGGCGGAAAAGTATCGCTGGCCGACCTGATCGTGCTCGGCGGCGTCGTCGGTATCGAGAAAGCGGCCAAGGCGGGCGGCGTCGATGTGAAAGTCCCCTTCACGCCGGGCCGTGGCGACGCCACGCAGGAAGAGACGGAAATCGAAAGCTTTGCCTGGCTCGAACCGAAAGCCGATGGCTTCCGCAACTATGTGCGCGCCCCGATCATGTCGGTGGAAGAGCATCTCGTTGATCGCGCCCAGCTCCTCGAGCTGACCGCGCCGGAGCTGACCGTTCTCATCGGCGGCCTCCGCGCGCTGCAGATCGGCGACGCCAAGCTCGGCGTCCTGACGTCGACGCCCGGCACGCTGACCAATGCCTTCTTCGTCAACCTGCTCGACATGGGCACGCAGTGGAAAGCAGTCGCCGGCAAGGAAAACCTCTTCGAGGGCATCGACCGCAAGTCGGGCCAGGCGAAGTGGACCGCCACCCGCGCCGACCTGATTTTCGGGTCGCACTCGCAACTTCGCGCTCTGTCGGAAGTTTATGGAGCAAGCGATGGCAAAACGAAGTTCGTGAAGGACTTCGTGGCTGCATGGACCAAGGTGATGAACCTTGACCGCTTCGACTTAGCCGACCGCCGCAAGGACGCGCAGAAGGTCGTCGGCTAGACCCGGACTGAACTCCTGAGGGAGTAAGAGGAGGAACTGCCCCGGACCCCCGTGCAGCGGGTCCGGGGCTTTTTTTAAATGGCGGTGGGGCCAGAGCGCGAGCCAGCGCTCTGCTGGCGCCCCACACCCATCGCTTGTCATCCCGGAAGCGCGAAGCGCTATCCGGGACCCATTGCACCAGCACGACAGCCTCTCAATGGATCCCGGCTTTCCGTTCCGCTACGGCCGGGATGACAAGCTGTGGTGATGCGAGAATGAGGGATGGAGCGATATCGAATTTGTAGGACGGCGAAAAACCTTCCCACGCACTCTCAACGCTCTAGCCGCGAAAAATGGGGGATAGCGCCCCCCAGAATCCACCAGGCCCGGAACGGACATATACTGCTCCCGCACTGACATGAGGGAGGTCCAGGAGACGTCCGAAACCCTGGATGTCGGTGC
>DAIRES010000032.1:22834-25629 GCA_036795465.1 Hyphomonadaceae bacterium | reverse complement strand
TGGCGCCGCCTTCAACCTTGATCTTCTGCCATTCCTCGTCGCCCTTGAAGACGTCCGAATAACGCGTGGCGAACATCTCGGCCGTCACGACCGAGCGGACGGTTTCCGCTATTTCCTGCGAGGTCGGCCAGATCTCCGACAGGAAGACCGGCTCGTTCTCGTCATCGTAGCCGATCGGATCCTTCGTGATGTCGACATTCATCGAGCCGGCAAGTGCGTAGGCGACGACCAGCGGCGGGGACGCGAGATAGTTCGCCCGAACGTCAGGGTTCACGCGGCCTTCGAAATTGCGGTTGCCCGACAGCACTGACGTGGCGACGAGGTCGCCTTCAGCAATGGCTTTCGAGACAGCCTCGGGCAGGGGGCCCGAGTTGCCGATGCAGGTCGTGCAGCCATAGCCAACGAGGTTGAAGCCGAGAGCGTCGAGATCGTCGCTGAGGCCAGCCTTGTTGAGATAATCCGTGACGACCTGCGAGCCCGGCGCCAGCGAGGTTTTCACCCACGGCTGCGTCGAGATCTTGCGGGCGCGGGCGTTGCGCGCCAGCAGGCCGGCGGCGATCAGAACGCTCGGGTTTGACGTGTTTGTGCAGCTTGTGATGGCCGCAATGACGACGTCGCCATGGCCGATCGAATACTCGGTGCCTTCGACCTTGGCGCGGATATGCGACTTGTCGAGACGGTTGAATTCCTTGTCGAGCGCGTTGGCGAAGCTGTCGGCCGCATCGCGCAGGACGATCCGGTCCTGCGGGCGTTTCGGTCCGGCGATGGAGCTTTCAATGCCTGAAAGTTCAAGCTCCAGCGTGTCGGTGAACACCGGGTCTTTCATGTCTGCGCGCCAGAAGCCCTGCGCCTTGGCATAGGCTTCGACCAGCGCGACGCGTTCAGCCAGGCGGCCAGTGGCCGAGAGGAAGTTGATCGTCTCCTTCGAGATCGGGAAGAAGCCGCAGGTCGCGCCGTATTCCGGGGCCATGTTGGCGATCGTGGCCTGATCTTCGAGCGACAGGTTGTCGATGCCCGGGCCGTAGAATTCCACGAACTTGCCGACGACGCCCTTCTTGCGCAGCATCTGCGTGACGGTGAGCACGAGGTCGGTGGCGGTTGCGCCCTCCGGCAGTTTGCCAGTCAGCTTGAAGCCGATGACTTCCGGGATCAGCATCGACACGGGCTGGCCCAGCATCGCCGCTTCAGCCTCGATGCCGCCAACGCCCCAGCCGAGAACCGACAGGCCGTTGATCATGGTGGTGTGCGAGTCGGTGCCAACGCAGGTGTCGGGGAAGGCGACCATTTCGCCGTCCTCTTCCTTCGTCCACACGGTCTGGGCGAGATATTCGAGGTTCACCTGGTGGCAGATGCCGGTGCCCGGCGGCACGACGCGGAAATTGTCGAACGCGCTCTGGCCCCATTTCAGGAACTCATAGCGCTCCATGTTGCGCTCATATTCGCGCTTAACGTTCTGGCTGGCCGAGCTTGCCTTGCCGAAATAATCGACCATCACCGAGTGGTCGATCACGAGGTCGACGGGGACCAGCGGGTTGATGGCCTTGGGGTTGGCGCCCAGCTTGGCGGCGGCATCGCGCATGGCGGCCAGGTCGACCACGGCCGGAACGCCGGTGAAGTCCTGCATCAGCACGCGGGCAGGGCGATAGGCGATCTCGACTTCGGCCTTGCCCTTGTCCTTGATCCACTCGGCGAAGGCGCGGATGTCGGCCTGGGTGACGGTCTTGCCGTCCTCGAAGCGCAGCAGGTTCTCGAGCAGAACCTTCAGTGACACCGGCAGGCGCGAAATGTCGCCCAAGCCATTTTGCGCTGCCGCTTCAAGACTGTAATAGACGTAAGTCTTGGCGCCTACCTTGAGGGTCTTGCGGGACTTGAAACTGTCGAGGGACGGCATGCTGGGGCGCCTTTCGGGGCATCGAAATATCGACGTGCGGGAGCCGGCGGCCCCCCGCTCTGGCGGCGTTCCTACAGGACGCCGTACGGGTACGCAATTGAGCCGCAAGGGGTAAACATATTGCTTGGCGCTGGCGCCTCATCACTGGTCCTTGAGGTCGAAAATCTCGCGGCGGCGCGCGGATTGCGCATCCTGTTCGAGGGGCTGTCTTTCAGGCTTTCCGGTGGGGAAGTGCTCGAACTCCGCGGCCCGAACGGTTCGGGCAAGTCGACCCTGCTTCGCATTCTCGCCGGTCTTACGCGGGCGCATGCCGGTACGCTGGCGTTCACGGCTGCGGGCGAAGATGAGCCGGGACGTCATTATCTGGGGCACCTGGACGCAGTGAAACCTTCGGAAACCGCAGCCGAACAGGCGGCATTCTGGGCCCGTTATTTCGGCCGTGATCAGGCAGAGGCGCTCAAAGCCATGAAGCGCGTAGGCCTGTCGGGCCGCGAGCAGGTGCCTGGCCGGGGGCTTTCGGCTGGCCAGAAGCGCCGGTTGGCTCTGGTCCGGCTGCTGATCGAGCCGCGCCCGGTCTGGCTGCTGGACGAACCTACCGCTGCTCTGGACATCGAAGGCCGCGCCCTCGTGACGCAGCTGGTCGCCGAACACCGCGCCAGGGGCGGCATGGTGATCGCGGCGATTCATGGCGATGGATTTGAAGGCTCGAGAACGCTGGATATCTCCGAACTCAAGACGGGAGCAGTGGCTTGAGCGGCTCCTTTTCAGTCTTTGCCCGTGAATTGAAGCTGGCCTGGTCAGGCGGGGGCGGGGCGGCGTTGCCCGTCGGCTTCTTCGCTGCCGCCTCAAGCATCACCCCGTTTGCCGTCGGCAATGGCGTCGAGAACCTGAAAGTTGCGGGTCC
>DAIRES010000032.1:18749-22734 GCA_036795465.1 Hyphomonadaceae bacterium | reverse complement strand
TCGGCCTGTTCGTCGTGCCGCCGGATGCGGTGCAGGGCGACAGCGCCCGCATCATGTTCGTCCACGTGCCTGCGATGTGGCTGTGTCTGTTGGCCTACGCCTTCATGGTCGGCGCCAGCCTGATCTCGATCGTCTGGCGCCATGCACTGGCGGATGTCGCCGCGAAGTCCGCTGCTCCGATCGGCGCAGGCGTCACGGCGCTGGGCCTCATCACCGGCTCCATCTGGGGCTATCCGACATGGGGCACGTGGTGGGAATGGGGTGATGCGCGCCTCGTCTCGGTGCTCGTGCTGTTCTTCATCTACCTCGGCTACATGGCGATCTGGCAGGCGATGGAAACTCCGCAGAAGGCTGCCCGCGCCGCCGCTATCCTCTGCCTCGCCGGCGCAGTGAACCTGCCGATCATCCACTTCTCGGTTGAATGGTTCGCGACGTTGCACCAGGTGTCGATGAAGGCCTCCAACGAATTCAAGTATCCGATGTATGTCGTGGCTCTCGGCTATCTCGCGCTGTTCGGCGGGTTGACCCTGCTCAACATGCGGGCCGAGATCATGAACACGCGCGCCGAAATGCTGGCGCAGCGCAGGCAAGCGACGGCAGGCTGAGACCATGTTCGATTACGGCAGATACACGCCCTACGTCTTGACCAGCTATGGCATCGCGGCCGCTGTCATCATCGGTCTCATTGTCTGGTCGGCTGTGCGCGTCACAAGCGCGAAGAAGAAGCTCGATGCGATCGAGCCGGCTAACAAGGACGCCGCGCCATGAAGCGCTGGTGGGCAATCCTGCCGCTCGCGATATTCATCGGGCTGGTTGTCGTCGGCTTCCAGAGGCTCACCGGCGGCGACCCCGCGCCTACCACGTTCGCGTCGCCCGTGCGGCCTGCACCGCAGTTCGATGTTCCCGGCCTCGATGGCGGTCAGGTGAAACTGTCTGACTTCAAGGGCCGTCCGGTACTCGTCAATTTCTGGGCGACATGGTGCGCGCCCTGCAAGCTCGAGCACCCGCTGCTGGTCGAGATGGCCGGGCAGGGCGTCGAGATTGTCGGCATGCTCTACAAGGACCCGAAGGGAATCGAGGCGGCGCACGAACTGCTGGTGCGTGACGGCAATCCGTTCAAGCACATCGGCCTGGATCCGCTAGGCGATCTTGGCATCGATATCGGAATATCCGGCGTGCCGGAAAGCTTCCTGATTGACGCCAACGGCCAGATCGTGAAGACCAAGCGCAACTACTTCACCGAAGCGGACGTGGTGGATTTTGTCGCCGCCTATCGCGCCGAAGTCGCAAAGTCCGGGCCTGCCAGCTAACGCTTCTTGCCCGTCGCCTTGCGCGCCGCGGGTTTTGCTTTGCGCGTAACCTGCTTCCTGGGCAGACGCGGAGGTTCGCTGGTTTCGCCGTGAATTTCGTCAGCGGCCTTCGCCAGAACCAGCAGCGTTGCCTTGAACGATGCGCGGCGGTTGGCGGGCAGGGCTTCCAGCAGCGCCTTGTCGACAAGCCGCATCGTTGGCAGCGCGCCTTCGAGGCGGCGGCGCCCCTGGCTGGTCAAGCTGACGGATTTCGCGCGGCCATCGTCTTCCGCCGCAGAGCGGACGATGAATCCCTTCTGCTCCATCCGCGCCATCATCTCGGCCAGCGTCGAGCGGTCGACGCCTGTAGCTCCGACAAGGTTGGACTGGCTCGCGCCCTCGGACTCTGCGATGGCGGCCAGCAGCACGGTCTGGCGAAGCGTGACGCCATCTGGAAGTTCCGCCTGCAGGAAAGTTTCGGCTGCGAACTGTTCAGCGCGCCGCAACAGGTGAGAAGGTGACTCGCTGAGACGGAAAACCGGACCGCTACGCACGGCGCGCTTGGCTTTTCTGTCCGGCCGTCTGGTGGCGTCTGCCCGGGTCGTCATGGCCAGCCTCGTGAATACTTGGGTTAAGCCATAGCGGCATTCGCCTGCATCGGCTCTGTTCGCATAAGAGAATGTGGGCTTCCCGCTTCCTCTGTACACAGCAAAAGTTCATGGTGACTCAGTGAGCAACGCGCAATTTCCAATCTCGTTCTCAATCGGCGTGCCTCCAGGTGAGGATCGCGAGCGGCGCATCTGCGGCACATGCGGTTTTATCGACTACGCCAACCCGAGAATTGTGACAGGCGCGGTGGCCCATCGAGACGGTCATGTCCTTCTGTGCCGCAGGGCCATCGAGCCGCGGAAGGGCTTCTGGACTCTGCCTGCGGGCTTCCTTGAGCTTGGAGAAAGCGTTGAGGAAGGCGCCCGGCGCGAGGCGATGGAAGAAGCCAGCGCGGAACTCGAAATCGAAACGCTGCTCGGCCTGTATTCGATACCGCGTATCGGTCAGGTGCAGATATTTTTCCGGGCCCGGCTTACGAACGATCCCTCACCGGGCCCTGAAAGCCTCGAGGTGGCCATGTTCACCTGGGACGAAATTCCCTGGAAGGAGCTCGCGTTCCCGTCCGTGCGCTGGGCGCTCAATCACTATCGCGAGACCGAGGGGAAGACCGGCTTTGCGCCGTTCGGCAATCCGCCGGACACTGATCAACTGACGCGCTGACCTGCGATGATCAATGCCACCGTCATACTTGGAACCTTGCAGTCGGTTGCTGACCGGCATGGCGATCCCACGGCCTTGATCTACCAGCGCCTGTTTTCTGCCCATCCAGAACTGGAAGCGCTGTTCCATATGGACCGGGACGGAGGCGTGCGGGCCTCGATGGTGCAGCAGGGATTCGAGTGCATTCTCGATCATGTGGGAGAGAAGCGTGTGGCCGCGCAGATCATATTCGCCGCGCGCATGCATCACGATGGCTATGGCGTGCCTGCAGCCAGATTTGATGCGTTCTTCGTTGCGATGCGCGATGCGATCCGGGAAATCATGGGGCCAGACTGGTCGCCGGCGATGGAGGCCCAGTGGGCCGAACTCCTGCAAGAGTTCGCCGCCATCCGGTGATCAGGTTGCGTCGCCGGTCTTCTTGTCGCCGCCGTCTTCTGGCTGCTCGATATTATGCTTCATCAGGAAGGGCAGGTTGATCGCCATGAATACAACCGCCAGCGGGATCGACAGGAAGAGCTTGGAGTTCACCCAGAACTCCTTCGAGAAGTTCCGCCAGATAACTTCGTTGATGATTGCCAGCACCACGTAGAAGGCCGCCCAGCGCAGCGCGAATATCTTCCAGGCGTGATCCGGCATCTGGAAAGCGTGCTCGAATGCGGTCTTCCAGATATTCCGCCCGATCGCGAGACTCCCGAGAATGGTCACCGCGAACAGCATGTTGATGATGGTCGGCTTGATGAAGGCGAAGGTCTCATCCTGCAGCCATAATGTGAGGCCGCCGAAGGTCATCACCACCACGCCCGTAATCACCAGCATCGGCGGAAGGCGGCGGCCCTTGAACAGCGTCCATCCGATCGCGGCCGCGACAGACGCCATGAACACGCCGGTGGCCCAGAAGATCGCCGTCTCCTTCGAGAACGGTCCGGTCTCGTCCGCGAAATTCTGCATGACGTTGAAGACGATCACGAACGCGAGAACAGGCCCGATATCTGTCCACACATTGCCGGCCCCTTTCGGGATCGATCTGGCGGGCGGGGACGAGGGAGTTGTTTCGGTCATCGGGGTCACTTAGCGGTCAGGAGCCGTCCGGGTCAAACGCGACGCGCACGGCGCGCGGCGAATTGTTGCAGGGCGGCACGGGCGCCTGCGGCATCGAAGATCAAAGTCGTCATTACATAAACAGTGGCGCCGACGCTGGCCTTCAGCAGCAACTCGGTCATTCCGCCCAGCGCGGGCGTCATTCGCACTGCGATCGCCATTGCGGAACAGGTGCCGGCAACCTTGAGAAAGTCCGTCCACGGCCAGCTCAGCGGCGCCAGCCGGCGTGCAACGCCAGCCAGCAGAACGAGGGCGAGGGCGTAGCTCGCCACGGTCGCATAAACGGCGCCCATCAGGCCGATCCAGGGAAGCAGGATGATGTTCAGCGC
>DAIRES010000032.1:0-18649 GCA_036795465.1 Hyphomonadaceae bacterium | reverse complement strand
CCGGCCGCATAGATGCCGACGGCTTCCGGGCCGAGGAACAGCGCGATCAGGAAACGGTCGCCAGCATCGAGCGCGATGTTGAGCGTCAGTGCGAACGCAACCGGCATGCCATATTTCAGATACGGTCTCACACGCTCGGGGCGGAACTGCCCCCCGCGTGACTCGCGCCACAGGCGCGAGCCTTCAACAAAGGCCAACACAGTAAGCACGCTTGCGAGACCCACAAACGGCGCCGCGGGCCCCAGTCCCGTGCGCCATGCGAGGAAGATTCCAACAGCGAAAGCTCCGATGTCCTGGCAAACGCGCAGTGTGGAATAGCGCGACACGCGTTGCTGCGCGCGGTTCATTTCCTGTGCGGTATTGATCAGCGGCGCGAGCACCATTGTCGACATGGCGGCGGCCAGCGCCATCCGCAGCACGGGGTCGGTTGCGATCAGGATGGCGCCAAGCATCAGCGCGATGCCGAGCGCAGACGAAGCCGCGAGCAGAGCCATGATTGTGCGGATGTGGTCCGGCGTCTTGTTCTTCGCTTCCGCCTCTCCGGCGAAGCGATAGGCCGCAGCTTCGGCCCACGTAATCGACAGCGTATAGACGATGCCCATCGTGGTCAGAGCGAGGGCGTAGAAGCCGTAATCCGCAGGCGAGAGCAGGCGCGTCAGCGCGAAGACCGCGCCAAAGCTGGCGAGCCCTCCGGCAAGGCTCGCCGGGAAATAGCCAAGAAGCCGTCGCCAGATCATGATTGCGCGGGGACCGTTTATTCACCCCAGTAAAGCAGAATGCCGTTCATGAAGCGTTTCCGAGCGGAAAACCCTCGTGGAAACTGGACCCGGCGAGGCGTCATCGTCGCGGGGGCGGGCCTTGCCGCCTGCAGCGGGCCGCCCGCCGCAGCCCAGCTTACCCGACCGCACCCGCTCTGGCCCCTAGAGGGCCCTCCCGTTCTCCGAGGCGCGGTCATCGCCCAGCGACGTCGCCGGCTCGAGGTGGATGGCGACACGTTCGGTGGGGGCGGCGCTGTATTGCCCGGTTATCGCTCTTCCGATTTTGAAGCGTTAGCGAAGGCTGGCGCCAATCTTGTCGTCATGTCTTTTCCAGAGCTGTGGACGGTCAAGCGACCCTACCGGCGCGATGCCGCCATGTTGGACATCCTTGGCCAGCAACTGGACGCCGCGAAAGCTGCCGGGCTCTACACGATCGTAGCGTTACGCTCGGGGCCCGGGCGGTCGGATTTTATCTTCCATCGTGATGCGCGCGACACCTGGTTTCCGGGCAGCCTGATTGTGGAATCGATCTGGACCGATGTGGATGAGCAGGCCGCATGGGGCGAGATGTGTGTGGATGTGGCGAAGCTCATCACCGGCCGCGTCGATATCGCGGGGTTGAACCTCATGGTCGAGCCAGAGCCAAATGTCAGCGGCGTCAATCTGAAGGGGCAACGGCTGGGCGCTTGGGAACCGGATCGTTACGCCGAAGAGGTCAGCCGCGTGTCCGACTGGCAGCGCATATCTGCCGACATTGCCCAAATGGTACGATCAGCATCAGCCGATCTTCCAATACTGATCTCGCCACCGGCTTTCGGGCGCACCGATTTTCTGCCGGTAATGGGCAAGCCGCCCGTTCCAGGCGTCGTCTGGTGCGTGCATGATTATGAGCCTCGCGATTATACGCACCATCCCCGGGACGCTGCCGGGATAAGTGTCTTCTCCGAAAGCGGTCCTTACACCTTTGCAAACCGTATCGACGCCGTGCGTCAGCAGGGCGTGTCGATCTTTCTTGGTGAGTTCGGCGCCTCGCGTTGGCTGCGCGATATCGATGCTTACTACCGCGCGCGAATTGCCGCCTGTGAGTCACGGAGCGTGGGCTGGGCCGCGTTCCGTTGGCCGACCACGAACGCTAATTACGAGAAGTCCGACGACATGTTCAACGTGATGTGGGGAGCGAAGGAGGGCATCGCGGACGGCGCCGCCATCGAGAATCTGAAGTCTGCGTGGGCGAAGAACAAGGTGCGCCCCGGCGGGGTCGGGCTACGCGGTCGTAACTAGCCGAACTGCAGAAGTGCGAGGCCGCTGGCGAGAATGACGGCCGCGAAAGTTCGGCGCATGCCAAAGCCTTCTTTTAGGAACCACCACCCAAGCACTGCGGCAATAACGACAGCCGTTTCTCGCATGGCCGAGATGTACGCGACGGGTGCGATGGAGAAGCCATAGAGCGCCATCGAGAACGAAATCAGCGAGCATGTTCCCGCGCCAATACCGGGCCAGAGCGCGGCCCGAGCTGACGCAATGAATTGCCGACGGCCACGCGTAAGATACGCGATGGTGTTTATGCCGATCCAGTCCAGCAGAAAAAGCCAGACGATGAAGCTCCACTGCGACGGACCCGAGCGGACACCCTGCGCGTCGATAACATTGTAGATGGCCACGCACGCGCCCGTAGCCATTGCCCAGAGCAGGGCGGAGTTGCGGACCGTCCTGGAGCCGTCGAAGTTCCTTTCGGGCAAGGCGAACACGATCGTGGCGAGGCTGGCGATGGTGAGTCCCGCAATCGCCAATGGCGACAGGTGCTCCCCCAGAACCAGCGACGCGGCGATAGCTGTAAGCAGTGGCGCGCTGCCGCGCATCACGGGAAACACGAGCGAAAGGTCACCACGCGACAAGGCGCGAACGAGCGCTGTCTGGTAAAGCCAGTGCGCGGGCAGCGACAGGCCAAGGATCATCCAGGTCTGCTGGTTCGGCAGCGGCGTGAAGAAAACGGCGGGCAGAATCAGGATTGCTGACGTGAACGCCATCACGGCACGCGCGCCGAGAATGTCCTTTGCCGCCTTCACGAAGGTGTTTGCGCCTGCCAGCGTGACCGCCGATCCAAGACCCAGCACGAAGGCGAAGAGCGTTGGGTCCACCTAGCTGTCGAGGCCCACGAGCGCACGCGCAAATGTATCCGCGCTGAACGGATGCAGGTCTTCCGCCTTTTCCCCCACGCCAACAAAATGGATGGGCAAGGCGTGGCTCTCCGCGATGGCGACAAGAACGCCGCCTTTCGCGGTTCCATCAAGTTTCGTCATCACCAGGCCTGTGACGCCCGCCGTGTTGCGGAAAGCCTCAACCTGGCTGAGTGCGTTCTGGCCCACGGTTGCATCTAGCACGAGGATAACATCGTGCGGGGCGGTGGGGTCGATCTTGCGGATCGCGCGGACGACCTTGGCAAGCTCGTCCATCAGCTGCGTCTTGTTCTGCAGGCGGCCGGCGGTGTCGATCAGAACGAGATCGCGATTTTCATTCTTCGCCAGCTCGACCGCTTCATAGGCGAGGCCAGCCGCGTCCGCACCCTGTGGCTTGGATATGAAGCGGGCGTTCGCGCGGTCAGCCCACACACGCAGCTGTTCGACAGCCGCAGCGCGGAATGTGTCGCCAGCGGCTAGAACGATGTCCGCGCCCTGCGCCGACAGCTTGGCGGCGATCTTGCCGATGGTCGTTGTCTTGCCCGAGCCGTTGACGCCGACGAACAGGACGATGCGCGGCTTGGGGCCCTCGCTGAAATCCACAACCTGCTCACGCGGTTTCAGGATAGCGGCGATCTCGGAGGCAAGCGCGGCCTTGATCTCGTCCCCGGTCACTTCGCGATCGAAGCGATCCTTCGAGAACGCCTTCGTGATCCGCGCGGCAACCTTCGTGCCCATGTCGGAAGTGATCAGCAATTCTTCGAGCTCGTCGAGCGAGTCGCTGTCGATCTTCCGCTTCGACAGTCCCGCCAGCCCTTCGGCCAGGCGCGAAGACGAACGGCGCAGGCCTTCGCTCAACTTGTGAAGTACGGACTCCTCGCGGGCTGCCGCTTCGGCAGCGCGTTCGGCGGCGATGCGCTCAGCCGCCTTGCGCAGACCGATCGGATCGTCGCCCAGTTCGGGTTCGGGCGTTGCTATCGGCGCATTGCCGAAGATCTGCTGGTCGAGGCTCGCAATCGGAGAGGCCGGCGTCTCGCCCGGTTTAAGGGGCTCAACGGGAGTTTCGCCGGTCTTGGGATCCGGCTGCTTCTTCTTGCCCCACCACAGGATCATGCCAGTTGTCCGACGAGTTCGGTCGCGCTGCGCGAGACAAGGTTGAAGAGGGCGGGGCGGCCCGGTTCGGGCGAAGCGCCGTCGATACGCACCGGCGCAAAGTCCGGCAGGCGGGCGCGGTTGCCGGCTTCCACCAGCGCCATCGCGGTGAGGCCGACATGGCGATTCAGGCGCAGGTTCAGGCGCGCGGCGCCTTTCTCACGCAGGGTCGCTGCCCGGGCTTTCACAATGTCCCGAGCCACTTGCGGCATCTTCGCGGCCGGCGTGCCGGGGCGGGGTGAATAAGGGAAGACATGCAGATAATCGATCCCGCACTCATCGACGCTTGCCAGCGTGTTGGCGAACATCTCGTCGGTCTCGGTCGGGAATCCCGCGATCAGGTCGGCGCCGAAAGCCATTTCCGGACGAGCTTCGCGCAGGCGATTGCACAGGCTGATCGCATCGGCGCGCGAGTGGCGGCGCTTCATGCGCTTCAGGATCATGTCGTCGCCGGACTGAAACGAGAGATGGAGGTGCGGAGCGATGCGCGGCTCATGCGCGAGTGCTTCGAACAGAGGCTCGTCGATCTCGATCGCATCGATCGAGGAGAGACGCAGCTGCTTCAGGTCCGGCACGAGCTTCAGGATGCGCGTCACAAGATTACCGAGCTTCGGCGCATTCGGCAGGTCAGCGCCCCACGAGGTGAGGTCAACGCCAGTGAGGACGATCTCGTAATGCCCGGTGGCCACGAGGCGCTTCACCTGATCGATGACTTCGCCGGCGGGCACCGAACGCGAGTTACCGCGTCCGTACGGGATGATGCAGAAGGTGCAGCGGTGATCGCACCCGGTCTGCACCTGCACGAAAGCGCGGGCGCGTCCGTCGAGGCCGTCCACCAGATGGGCGGCGACTTCGCGCACGGTCATGATGTCGTTGACCTGAACCCGTTCAACCTCGCCGACGAAATCGATGGGCTTGAACGTTTCCGCTTTCATCTTTTCGGCGTTGCCGATCACGCGGGAGACTTCCGGCATTTCGGCGAAGCTTGCGGGGTCGATCTGGGCGGCGCAGCCGGTGACGATGATGGAGGCAGTCGGGCGCTCGCGCCGGGCGCGGCGGATGGTCTGGCGGGCCTGGCGTACCGCTTCGGCGGTCACGGCGCAGGTGTTGACGATCACGGCGTCCTGCAGTCCCGCAGCCTCGGCATGCCCGCGCATGACCTCGGACTCATAGGAATTCAGGCGGCATCCCAGCGTCAGGATGTCGACTGATGATTTGGCGGAGGAGGGCGCGCCGTCGGCCATGGCGGGGACATAGGCCGTCAGGCCGGAAAAGTCACCAGAAGTGGTGATTTAGCTCTTTTCCGAGCAATCGACGTGCTCAATCCCGCCAAGCTTGTTCAGCAGTTCGGCCAGCTTGAGCGCTTCCTTGTCGTCGATCCGCTTCATGGCTTCGTCCATGGCGGGTGCGTAAACCGCCCAAATCGCCTTGCGCAAGGCAAAGCCCTTGGGCGTCGGCTCCAGCATGTGGCCGCGCTTGTCTTCCTTGCACTGGATGCGTTTGACGAGACCTTCGCTTTGCATCCGGTCGACCAGTCGCGAAAGCTGGTAGGGCAGTATGAAGAGGGGGATGGCCAGGTCTTTTGGCCGGGTAGGCTTTCCGGCCCGCTCCAGCTCCCAAAGCACAGTGTACCAGGAAAGCTCGGGAAACCCAGCGTCTTTCAAGGCGCTTTCGACATGGCACTGGATGCCCTGTGATACCCGGCCCAGTGCCACCCAGGCCCGCTGAATAGGGTCTGAAGGAATTCTGGACGGGGTCTTTAGCTGAGATTGTTGCAATCGCAACGAAACCTCCTAGATGTTGCACATGCAACAAAGTGACGAACAGGCCGTTCGTCAAGGACATAAGAGACTTTCCATCTCCTCATCACCCAAGGATCTACGCAAATGACCCGCAAGATTGCTGTTCTGGTTGGCTCGCTCCGCAAGGAGAGCTTCAGCCGCAAGATCGCGAAAAATATCGAGGCGCTTGCCCCTGCCGGCCTGACGTTCGAGGAAATCGATATCTCGAAGGTTGGCCACTACAATCAGGATCTCGACGGCAATCCGCCCGCGGAATGGGTAGAACTGCGCGACAAGATCAAGTCTGCCGACGCTGTGCTGTTCGTGACGCCGGAATATAACCGGTCGGTGCCGGGTGTTCTCAAAAACGCCATTGATATTGCTTCGCGTCCCTACGGACACAGCGCCTTCAACGGCAAGCCGGCCGCGGTGGTCTCGAACTCTCCCGGCAACATCGGCGGCTTCGGCGCCCACCATCACCTGCGCCAGACGCTGGCCTTCCTGAACATGCCGACGCTGCAACAGCCTGAGATGTACCTGTCGGGTGTTGGCTCGTGGTTCAACGAAGCCGGCGTCATCGAGAAAGACGAGACCCGCAAATTCCTCGCCCAGTTCGGCCAGACATTCGCCGACTGGATCGAGAAGACAGCCCCGGCTGCCAAATAGTTTCTCGAAGCCGCCTGAGGAGGCGGAGGTCAAACTGAAAGGGCCCGCTTTGCAGCGGGCCCTTCTTCTTGTCTGCGATGAGCGCCTGGATCAGGCTTTCGTGCCCAGCGGCAGCTTGTTGTAGGTCTTGCCTGTCGAAGCCAGCAGCGCGTTTGCGACGGCAGGTCCGATCGGCGGCACACCCGGTTCGCCGACACCGGTCGGCGGTTCAGTGGACGCGACCATATAGACTTCGATCTTCGGCATCTGAGCCATGCGCAGCGGGGTGTAGTCGTAGAAGTTCGACTGCACGGGTGCGCCGTCCTTGATCGTCAGCGCTTCGCCGAGAATGGCGGAGAGGCCGTAACCAATGCCGCCTTCCATCTGCGAACGCACGATATCCGGGTTGACGACGGTGCCGCAGTCGACCGCGCAGACCACCCGCTCAACCTTGAACGTCCCGTCGGCATTCACGGTCACATCGGCAACTTCAGCCACATAGGACGAGAAGCTGTGGTGCACGGCGACGCCGCGTGTCTGGCCGGCGGGCAGGGGGCCGGCCTTCTCAACGGCGAGATTCAGCACGCCAAGCTGGCGCGGTTCCTTGGCGAGCAGTTCTTTGCGCAGCGCGATCGGATCCTTGCCGGCCTTGCGCGCAGCCACGTCGAAGAAGTGCTCTTTCGCATAGGCCGTGTGCGTGTGACCGACCGAACGCCACCAGAGGATCGGCACCGGGTTTTTGACCAGATGCACGTCCACGCTGATGTTCGGGATCGCATAGGCGATGTCGTTCGAGCCTTCGATCGACGAGAAGTCCGGCGTGCCGGGCGGCAGGAAGGGCGTACCTTCCATGATCGACTGGATCGCCGTGCGGTCGCCCCAGGCTTCGATCGCGCCATTGTTCACGCGGGCGGTCATGCGGTGGATGTTCATCGGACGGTATTTGCCCGTGCGGATGTCATCTTCGCGCGTCCACATCAGCTTCACCGGCGCTTTGCCGTTGAGAGCTTTTGCGATGTGAGCCGCTTCTGTTGCGAGGTCGGCATCCGGCGTAGCGCGGCGGCCGAACGAGCCGCCGGCGACGTGCGTGACCACCGTGACCTGTTCGGGTTTGAGCCCGAGAACGGTGAAGATCGCGCGTTGGTCGTTGGTCGGCATCTGCGAGCCCGCGTGGTAGGTGCAGGATTCACCGGGCTTGTATTCGATCACGCAGTTGAGCGGCTCCATCGGTGCGTGCACCAGGAACGGGAACTCGAAATCTGCGGTGATGACCTGGCCAGCGCCTTGAAGCCCAGCTGCGCCTTTGCCTTCCTTCCGAGCTTCGAGGCCCGGTTTGGCGAGCAGCTTGCGATAGTCTTCGAACATCGCATCGCTCGAGCGCTTCTCGGCGGCGCTGTCATCCCATGTGACTTTCAGCGCTTCGCGGCCCTTGCGGGCGGCCCAGAAGTTGGTGGCGACGACGGCAACGCCATTCGGCACCTGCACGACGTCGGTGACACCGGCGACGGCCTTCGCGCCCGTATCGTCGAAGCTCGCGACCTTGCCCCCGAATTTCGGCGTGCGCGCGATCACAGCGGTGAGCGTGCCTTCGGGATGATAGTCGAGCGCGTACTGCGTCTTCGCATGCACCTTGTCCGGCGTGTCGAGGCGACCAAAAGTCTTGGCCGGATCACGCTCCTTGCCGATGAACTCGTAGGCCGATGCGTCCTTGTATTTCAGCGTTGTTGCGTCAGGCGGCGTGATCGCGGCAGCCTCGGCGGCTAGCTCGCCGAATGTTGCTTTCTTGTTGCCGGACTGGACCTCGCCTTTGACAACGAGAACGTCAGCGGCGGCGACGCTCCATTTTTTCGCGGCAGCCTGGCGCAGCATTTCGCGAGCAGACGCGCCAGCGGCGCGGAGTTGTTCCCATGAGGAGAAGATGGCGGTTGAGCCGCCGGTTCCCATCATGCCGCCGAAAGCCGGGTTGCCGTACAGCGCATCATTGGCGGGCGAGTGCTCGAAGCGCATCTGCTTCCAGTCTGCGTCGATCTCCTCGGCAACGATGGTCGTCAGGCCTGTCGAGACGCCCTGACCAAATTCGATGTGGCGGATGTAAACCGTGACGGTGTTATCCGATCCGATGCGCACATACGGGCCGAGGGCCGTCTGCGTGACGGGGCCGGAGGCGGCGTCGGCAGCGCGAAGGTCACAACCGACGGCAAAGCCGGCGGCGCCGAAACCAACAACGCCGAGAACGAACCGGCGGGAAGGCGAGAAGGTTGCTGTATCAGCCATGGTGGTTACCCCATGATCTCGGAAGCGCGCGCGACGGCGCCACGGATGCGGTGATAGGTGGCGCAGCGGCAGATGTTCGACGTCATGCCGTCAGTGATCTGTTGCTCGGTCGGCTTGGGCGTTTGCTCCAGCAGGGCCGTCGCAGCCATCATCTGACCGGACTGGCACCAGCCGCACTGGACGACGTCCAGCTCGGACCACGCCTTTTGCACGGCCTGGCCGGCCGGCGTATCGAGGCCTTCGATCGTCGTGATCTTCTTGCCTTCAAGCGAGGCGGCCGGGGTGATGCAGGCGCGCGTCGGCACGCCATCAACCAGCACCGTACACGCGCCGCACGCGGCGACGCCGCATCCGAACTTCGTTCCGGTCATTTTCAGGTCTTCGCGAAGATACCAGAGCAGGGGGCGGTCTTCTTCCCCCGTGTATTCCTGATCCTTGCCGTTGATCGTCAGCTTCATGGCTACCCTCCGCCGTCAGCAATTATTGGGAGTGCGCAGCGTGTTCGCTGTCGCATCGGACCCTATGTGAGCGTTTGCTCACGCGTTTGAAAGTCTCGACACGCAACTCATCACGCTTGTGATGCAAAAGCGATATGCACGAGAAACTACAGCGCAGCCGCTCTATCGAGAATCGTTCGCAGCTAATGGGTTGTTGGCGGCACAGCGTCCTTCGACTTCCGCTTGCGCGACAGAAGATTGAGAATCTCGACAAACGCCGAGAATGCCATGGCTGCATAGACGTAGCCTTTCGGCACGTGGATGCCGAAGCCGTCCGCGATCAGCACCATGCCGATCATCAGCAGGAAGCCCAGCGCCAGCATTACCACAGTAGGGTTGGCGTTGATGAAGCGCGCCAGCGGCCCGGACGCCAGCAGCATCACCGTCACAGCCGTGATCACGGCGATGAACATGATGGCGAGGTGATCGGTCATGCCGACGGCGGTCAGGATCGAGTCGACCGAGAAAACGAGGTCGAGCAGCAGGATCTGCACGATGGCGGTACCGAAATTCATCACCGCGCGCCCGGCGACCGGCGCTTCTTCCTTGCTGTCAGTGTGGGGATCCATCGTGTGATGGATTTCGGTTGTCGCCTTCCAGACAAGGAACAGGCCGCCGGCAATCAGAATGATGTCACGCCAGGAGAAGTTGGTCTCGAAGGTCGGATGGTTTGTGAGCGGGTCAATCTCGCCCTGAAGGCCCAGGCTCCAGACAGTCTGGTCGAGGCCCACCAGCCAGGCGATCGAGCCGAGCAGGGCGAGGCGCATGACCAGCGCCAGCGAGATGCCGATATTGCGCGCCTTGGCGCGGTTCTCTTCCGGCAGCTTGTTGGTGAGGATCGAGATGAAGATGAGGTTGTCGATCCCAAGGACGACTTCCATCACGATGAGGGATATGAGCGCCGCCCACGCAGCCGGATCGGACAGCAGCGGCGTGAGATCGAAATCCATTCTGGAACGAGGCTCCCTCAGCCCGAGAACCGGGCCGACCCGCTATGTAATGTGATTGTCGGCAGGGGTTAAGCGCAAAGCGACGCGTAAGGAGCGTTACGCTAAGCGAAGTCTCATGATAAATTCGTCATCTAGGGTGTCGCCAACCTTGAACTTGTAGCCGCCGACCTTTTCGAACCCGCGGCTTTCGTAAAGGGCGATGGCCCGCTCGTTCGATTCCCATACCCCCAGGAACAGGTTCTTTGCTCCACGCTGCCGCGACCGTTCGATCGCCCAAGCAAGCAGGATCCGGCCCACACCGACGCCCTGGCCGGCTTGATAGACATACACACGGTGAAGCTCGAGCGCCGGCTCCGGACCCACATCGAACGGCAGCTTGCACGGACCGATCTTGCAATAGGCCACCATCTTGCGGCCCGAATAGGCAATCCGGACCTCGACATCGGGGTTCTTCAGGTCGGTTTCCATCTTGCTGACGGAATAGGTGTCATCGAGAAACTGCCGCAGATCGCCCGGCGGATAGAGGTCGCCGAACGTCTCGACGAACGTCTCCCGGCCGATCTCCGCGAGACCGGCGGCGTCCTTCAATTGGGCGTCGCGGAAGGTCA
This sequence comes from Hyphomonadaceae bacterium, assembly GCA_036795465.1. Taxonomy (GTDB): domain Bacteria; phylum Pseudomonadota; class Alphaproteobacteria; order Caulobacterales; family Hyphomonadaceae; genus UBA7672. Next base: position 7,807 of record DAIRES010000032.1, on the reverse strand, counting down.
GGTCGCGGTCCACACGTAACTCCGCTTAACGTCAGTCGGCTGCTTCAGTACGGCAAGCATAGATGAATTCGCGGACGGCGTCGCCAAGCAGCACCAATTTGGCGAGCGACCACCCGCCCTGGCTGTCGAATGCCCGCATGGGTTGCATCAGCCTGTCGGCAAGCGCGCGCCGGGGTTCTATCCAGGCCTCGACCAGCTTGGCGGCGACTTCACGATTCAATGAGGCAGGGTCGACCTTGTTCTTCTGGGCGAGGCGTATGGCGGCGATGGTAAGCTCGCTCTGCCGGCGGGGCAGGTCGTCTGCGACACGCTGAAGCGCCAGCCGGTCCCAATGATCGCGGGGATCCAGGTCGCGAACGGCCGAGCGCATACCGTCCAGGCCGAGCTGTTGGCCCAACTGGTGCTGCATGAACAGAGCGGCCTTGATCGGCCATTTGGTCTGGTCGGAGATTTCGACCGTCTCGCGGGCTGAAGCCAGTGCGCGGATCAGGGCGACATCGTGGGCAATATCCGCCGGCGCGCCGGCGCTGCGATATTTCTGCGCGCGCACATCCACACGGCCGGAAACCAGCGGGGAAAGGGCAGAGGGTAGAAGCGTCCGTATCTCGGCGATGGCGCTGCGGTTTCGCTCGATCACTTTCGCGATTGATCCCGATCTCAGGAGCTCGGGCTCGGAAGCGAAGCTGCCCGTAAGCATTCGCAGGTTCGCGGAGGTTTCAACGGCCATCATGATCTGCGCAGCCGCTGGGGCCTTGCCGTCGAGAGCGTTGATGCGCCCCACGAGTTCGTCGATGTGGAAGGCCGACAGCGCCGCCTCGAAAGCCTGTGCGATATGACCGGAATCGACGCCTTCGGCGTCGCGCTTCTGGATAACGAAGGCAGGCCCTGTCAGGTTGACGATACGATTTGCCAGTCGCGTCGCGATGATTTCACGCCGCAGCCTGTGATGTTTCCGCGCGTCGGAGAACTTGACGAGTTCGTCCGGGAAGTATCCGACCAGAAGCGCCTCGAAAGCGGGATCGTCCGGCGCCTTCGATGCGATGAGCGACGAGAAGAAGTCCAGCTTGGCGTAGGCCATGATCACGGCGAGTTCTGGCCGGACCAGTCCCAGATGCTGCTCGCGCAGTTTTCGGAAAGCTTCTGTCGAGGGCAGTCCCTCTACGGCGCGGTCGAGCCTGCCCTGGCTTTCCAGCGTTTCGATCAAGCCTTGATGGCTGTCCAGATCCGCCGGAGCCGTCGCCTGCATCACGGAAAGAGCGCCTGTCTGGTCGTAGTTGTTTTCCAGAACGAGGAGGCCGACATCGTCGGTCATCGACGCCAGCAATGCGTTGCGATCCTTTTCCTTGAGCGAGCCATTGCGGATCGCTTCAGCAGTCAGGATCTTGATGTTGACCTCGTGGTCGGACGAATCCACGCCCGCCGAATTGTCGATGGCGTCGGTGTTGATCCGGCCGCCCTTGCGGGCAAACTCGATTCGACCAGCCTGGGTGACACCCAGATTGGCGCCTTCCGCGATGACTTTCGCCCGCAGGTCTTTCGCATCGACGCGCAGGATATCGTTCGACTTGTCGCCAACGTCCGCATGGCTTTGCGTGGAGGCCTTGATGTAAGCGCCGATGCCGCCAAACCACAGCAGGTCGATCTCGGCCGTGAGCAGTGCCTTGATAAGCGCGTCCGGCGTCACGGTGTCTTCTGTGAGCCCGCTCAACGCCTTGATTTCCGGCGTCAGCGCGATCGACTTGGCTGAACGTTCGAAAATACCGCCGCCCTTCGAAATCAGCTTGCTGTCGTAGTCCGCCCACGACGAGCGGGGCAGGTCGAACATCCGCTTGCGTTCATTGAACGAGGCGTCGAGATCGTCGGGGTTGGGGTCGAGGAAGATGTGACGGTGGTCGAAGGCGGCCTTCAGCTGGATGAACTTCGACAGCAGCATGCCGTTGCCGAACACGTCTCCGGACATGTCGCCGATGCCGATGACGGAGAAGGGCTCGCTCTGGGTGTCGCGGCCCATTTCGCGGAAGTGTCGTTTGACCGCTTCCCACGCACCGCGAGCGGTGATGCCCATCTTCTTGTGATCGTAGCCCACCGATCCGCCGGAAGCGAAGGCATCGCCCAGCCAGAAATTGTAGTCAGCCGACAGACCGTTCGCGATGTCCGAGAAAGTCGCTGTCCCCTTGTCGGCGGCGACGACCAGGTATGGGTCTTCGCCATCCCAGACGACCACGCCCGGCGGATGCACCGTCTTCCCGCCAACAATATTGTCGGTTAGTTGAAGAAGTGCGCCAACGAATGTCTTGTAAGCGGCTACGCCAGCCGCCTGGACTTCTTCGCGGGTTCCCTTGGCGGGCAACGTCTTCGGGTAGAATCCACCTTTGGAGCCCACCGGCACGATCACGGCGTTCTTGACCTGCTGCGCCTTGACGAGACCAAGCACCTCGGTGCGGAAATCGTCGCGCCTGTCCGACCAGCGAAGGCCGCCGCGCGCCACCGGGCCGAAGCGCAGGTGGACGCCTTCGACATCGGGCGACCAGACGAAAATCTCGCGATAGGGCCGCGGCGCGGGCAGGGGGTCGGCCTCGCGGCTCGCGATCTTCACCGCGATGTGGCGATAAGACCTGCCTTCGGCATCCTTCAGATAGAAATTCGTACGCTGGGTTGCGTTGACCAGCGCAAGCAGCCGCCGCAGCGCGCGGTCGGCATCCAGCGTGGCGACCGATTCAAGCTGCTTCTGGATTTCAGCAATGACAGGGGCTGCATCCTCACGGCGAGCATCGACGTCGGCTTTTCCCTGCGGGTCAAATTTGATCGCGAACAGCTTCAGCAGATTATTGGAAATCTCGGGATGCTCGGCCAGCGCGCGCACCTGAACGGGCTCCGATGGATCAAGTCCCGACTGGCTGCGATAGCGTGACAACGTTCGCAACAGCGCGGCCGACCGCCAGTCCGTACCAAGCGCAACGACAAGACTGTTGAAGCGGTCATTCTCCGTGTCCCGCGCCCAGATCGCCTCGAATGCCCGCTCGAAACGTGCATCCAGACGCTTCTGTCCAGCCGGACGGTCAATCGCAAGATCATGAACATAGATCGAGCTTTCGGGCCTACCGTCGTCAGCAGAAAAGCGGACGGGGTATCCGACTTCCGCGCGCACACGCAGGCCCATGCGCTCCAGCACCGGGACGATCTCGGCGAGATCCAGCGGCTCGTCGCGATGGTATATCTTCACGCGGCTTATGCCGGCCTCGAAATCCGGTCCCCACACGCGCGCGCGCATGGCTTTGCCCGGCGCTAAGCCGCCGATCGCCAGAAGGTCCGCCAGGCCCTCTTCGGGCTGGAAGTTCTCTTTGTAGGTGACGCTGAATTGGGCGCGCAGCAGCAGCGACTGGTCGGAGTTCGTCGAGCGCGCGACGCGGCCGAGCGCATCTTCCCACGTCTCGAACAGCTGTCGCATCTGCAGATCAAGACTGTCTTCGTCTGGCTCGGGATGGCCGGGGCTCAGGCCGATGATGAGGTGAACGCGGGCAAGCGGGCCGTCGCCGAACGACGGATAGAAGGCGGATGTGCGCCCGCCATAGGCCTCGGCAAGCATCTTGTGCGCGCGCGTGCGGAGTTCCGACGTGTAGCTGTCGCGCGGCGTATAGAGCAGGGCGGACACGTAGCGATCGAAGCGGTCACGTCGGATGAACAGGTGGGTGCGCGGTCGCAACAGCAATCGGAGCACGCCGGATGTGATGCGGGCCAGATCCGGCTCGGAAATCTGGAAGAGCTCATCGCGAGGATAAGTCTTCAGTACTGAGTCGAGTTGCTTGGCCGAGAAGCGCGAGCTTTTCGGGGCGGCGGCTTTCACATTCTCGATCTTGCGCCGTATCAGTGGAACTTCATCGGCCGCGCGCGTGTACGCCTCGGATGTGAAAAGGCCGACAAACCGCGTTTCGCCGATTACTTCGCCGCGTTCGTCATAGCGTTTGACGCCAATATAGTCGGCGTGACTGCGCCTATGAACGCGTGACAGGAAGCTCGCTTTCGCCACGATGATGGGCGATGGCTCGTTGATGAAAGCGCGGATCGCGGGCGTCAGCATGGTCGGCTCAGCGCCGCGCGCCAGCACGTTGCGTTCCGTGTCTCTCAGAATGCCCAATCCTGACGTTTCGTCGACAATTGGTTCCTCTGCTGCGAGGCGGCCGTCGGCATCAAGAGCAAAGGTGTAATCGCGCGCGCCGAGATAGGTGAAGTTTTCGTCGGCCAGCCAGGACAGGAAGGCGCGGGCCTCGATGATTTCGCCAGACGTGCGACCCTGCGTTGCTTTCAGGCTGGCCAGCTGCGCAGAAGCCTCTTCCATCTTTGCGCGCATGGCCAGGAAGTCGGCGTTGACCATCGCCACGTCTGCGAATGCTTCTTCCAGCTTCTTCTGCAGGTCTGCGCGCTGCACGTCGTTCATCAGCGGCAGGTGAATCTGGATTGTTGAGCGCTTGCCCTTCGGTCCCTGCACGATGGGATGAAGCACGGCGCGGATTTCGACTTTGGCCTCCTGGCAAGCGCCGATGGCGCTGTCCACGAGGAAGGCCATGTCCGGTCCGGCAATCTCGGCGACATCGAGCCTGAGGGCGCGTCCGTCAGTGCCAGTGGCGCGGCGGGTGCGGATCACCCGGCTCGTCAGTCGTTCGGCCTCCTGGTTGAAATCCCAGAGATCAATCGCCAGCGACGCAGCGTCCTCAAGCGTGAGAACGAGAAAGTCCTCGATGAAGGCGTCCGCACGATACTGTTCGAGAAAGTCCTGGAATGCGCTCGCATCCGGCTTCTGCTTGTGCTTCGCGAGCAGCCTTTCAGTCGCCGAGAGAAGATCCTCGCGGGTGAAAGCAAGATCACTGGTTCGGGTCAAACCGCCTCCGGGAGCGCGTGTCAGGCTCATATCAAATGCAATATGGATGTAAGGAGAATCGACGCGGATTCGAGACCTAGACCCGCACGGCCTCGCCAAGCAAGACGTCGATGCGAGCATAATTATGCTGCATTGCGATGACGGCCGGGTAGGTCTTCATGTTTTCGCGGGTACGCAATCGAAAGCCGAGAATTGCGGCGCCAGATGTGCGGCGATTACCCGTCGCCCACTTCGTCGGAAGCCTCGTCGTGCTTCACGGCGTATTCGCCGGGATTGCCGTCCGCCGACATCAGCACCGCGATCCAGCGCGCTCCGGGTATCTGCGCCAGCACGATCATCACCAGAACCGTCAGCGGCGCCGACAGGAACATGCCCGGCAGGCCCCATAACGCTCCCCACACGGCAAGGGAAAGCAGCACAACCAGCGCTGACAGGTTGAGACTGTTCGATGTCATGCGCGGCCCGAGGAAGTTTCCGATCAGGAATTGCCAGATCGAAACGCCGAAAAAGACAGCCGCGGCGCACCACAACTCGTCCTGCGGCATGTAGGAGGGCCAGTCATCCTGCACGAAAGCGAACAGCGCCGGCAGGATGCCGGCGATGATTGAGCCAATTGTCGGGATGTAGTTCAGCACGAAGATCACGAAAGCCCAGAACAGGGCATTGTGCAGGCCTAGCGCCAGCAGCGTCACATAGGTGAGCGAGGTATTTATGATGGAAAGCGATGTCTGGACCCAGAGATACTGCTCCATCGTTCGCCGGACATCAGCGCCGATAAGCCTTGCGCGCTCACGGTCCTCGTGGCGCGAAAAGATGCGATCGAATTTCCGGGTAAAGGTGTTTGCGGTGACGAACAGGAAGGCGACATAGATCATGATGATGACCATGTCGCCGACCAGGCCCGATACGGAGTTTGCCGCGGCCTGAGCAAGGCCGATCGTGGTGTCGGAATAGAAAAGATCGCTGATTGTCGGCGGCTTGCCCGTCGCGACGGTCCTGGTGGCGTCGTCGGTTGCAACGACAGGGGCCGGCTCGATGACTGGCGGAGGGGTGTCGACATTTGCCAGGGCCGCCGCCTCGCCGGGCGTCAGCGGAGATTCGCGCGGCGGTGTCGGGGCGGGCTCGGACGCCGGTGTCGCCACCTGTGGGGGTCCCGATGCATCGGTGGCCACATCAGCGGGATCGCCGGTGAGTCCCAGCATGTTGTAGGTTTGTTCGATCAGCGAGTTGATCCGGCTTTCATATTCGCCGGCGCGCTCGGTGAACTCGCCGATAGCCCCGCGCATGATGCTGGCGAAGCCGATGATGCTTACAGCCACCACGGCTATGGCGAAGGTATGGGCGAGCCAGTTGGGAATGTTGGGAAATGGCCTGCGGATGGCGCGGGCGAAGCCCTCCATCACCAGCCAGACAAAGATCGCCATGGCAAAGGGAGCGAGAATGCGTGCGCCCTGATTCAGCACCATGCCGATGGCGACGGTGGCGATGATCCACACCCCCGCCGTCATCCATGTCCGGTTCGTCATCCCGCCCGCTTGCTGCATCTTCAAGACTTAGGCCGCATCCGGACGGCTGCAAAGCGGGTTTGCCTCGCCCGCCGGTGATTGTCTTGCGGGCGGGGCCGCCTCTGCTAGCAATGGGCCTCTTTCCGGAGTTGGACATGAGCGACAGCATTTTCCTGGGCGGCGGCGGGCCGGACCACAAGACGCCGCAGAATCTCCTGCTGGCGCGGGCGAACCGGCATGGCCTAGTGGCAGGAGCCACCGGCACAGGGAAAACCGTAACGTTGCAGGTCATGGCCGAACAGTTTTCGGCGGCGGGAGTGCCGGTGTTCTGCGCTGACGTGAAGGGCGACCTCTCGGGCATCTGCGTGGCGGCGACGCCGGAAGGCAAGGGTCTCGAAAAAATCAACGAGCGGGTTGCCGCCATCGGCATGGCGCCAATCACCTATCAGGCCGCACCCTGCATCTTCTGGGACATCTATGGCAAGCGCGGTCACCCGATCCGTGCGACCGTCTCGGAGATGGGGCCTCAGCTTCTGTCCCGCCTGCTGCAACTGAACGAAACCCAGGAAGGCGTCGTCACGATCGCTTTCCAGTATGCGGACGACAACGATCTCCTGCTGCTGGACTTCAAGGACCTCCGCAGCCTGCTGACCCATGTTTCGACGATCGCGCCGGAAATCCAGCGCACCTACGGCAATGTCGCCGCCGCTTCGATCGGCGCCGTGCAACGTCAGCTGCTGTTGCTGGAGCGGGAAGGGGCCGAAACATTCTTTGGCGAGCCGGCTCTGGAGCTAAGCGACTTCATGCGTGTCGCAACCGACGGGCGCGGCTACATAAACGTGCTGGACGCCACGACGCTGATCAATTCGCCGCGCCTCTATTCCACATTTCTGCTGTGGCTGCTGGCAGAGCTTTTCGAGCGACTCCCGGAAGTCGGTGATCCAGAAAAGCCCAAGCTCGTCTTCTTCTTTGATGAAGCTCACCTGCTTTTCAACGATGCGCCCAAGGCGCTCGTCGACAAGATCGAGCAGGTTGTCCGCCTCATCCGGTCCAAAGGAGTCGGCGTCTATTTCGTGACGCAGAATCCCCGCGACCTGCCGGAGAATGTGCTCGCGCAGCTTGGCTGTCGCATCCAGCATGCACTGCGGGCCTATACCCCGACCGAGCGCAAGGGCGTCAAGGCGGCCGCGCAAAGCTTTCGTCCCAATCCCGCGCTCGACACCGAGGCGGCGATAACCGAGCTTGGAACCGGCGAGGCGCTGATATCTTCGCTCGACGCCAAAGGCGCTCCCACCGTCGTTGAGCGCGCGCTGATCCGTCCGCCGGCATCGCGGCTCGGACCGGCGACCGATGCCGAGCGCGCGGTGGTGCAGGCGCAAAGCCCGGTCTCGATGAAGTACGACGCCACGATTGATCGCGAGTCCGC
>DAIRES010000203.1:0-5554 GCA_036795465.1 Hyphomonadaceae bacterium | reverse complement strand
CACCTGCGGGAACGCGAACCTACGCCCGGATCGACGCCCGGCCGAGGTAACGCGCCGCAGAACCAAGCTCGTCCTCGATGCGCAGCAACTGGTTGTACTTCGCCAGCCGGTCCGAACGCGCCAGCGAGCCGGTCTTGATCTGACCGCAGTTCGTCGCAACCGCGAGGTCCGCAATCGTCGAGTCTTCCGTCTCGCCCGAGCGATGCGACATCACCGCGCCATAACGCGCCATCTGCGCCATCTGAACTGCTTCCAGCGTCTCGGTCAGCGAGCCGATCTGGTTGACCTTCACAAGGATCGCGTTCGCCGCACCGCGTTCAATGCCTTGCGAAAGACGCTGCGTGTTCGTCACGAACAGATCGTCGCCCACCAGCTGGCACTTGTTGCCGATCAGCTTGGTCAGCGCGAGCCAACCCTCCCAATCATCTTCCGACATGCCGTCTTCGATCGACACGATCGGGAAGCGGCTCACGAGGTCGCCCCAATAAGCGGCCATCTGGTCGGACGACAGCGATTTGCCCTCGCCTTCCAGCTCGTACTTGCCCTTCTTGTAGAACTCGGTCGCCGCCGCATCGAGCGCGAGAACGACATCTTCGCCCGGCTGGTAACCGGCTTGTTCAATCGACTTCATGATGAAGCCCAGCGCATCGTCAGCCGATTTCAGGTTCGGCGCAACGCCGCCCTCGTCGCCGACGTTGGTGTTGTGACCAGCAGCCGCGAGGCCCTTCTTCAGCGTGTGGAAAATCTCGGCGCCGCAACGCAGGGCGTCAGCAAACGTGTCCATGCCGACCGGCATGATCATGAATTCCTGGATGTCGATCGGGTTGTCCGCGTGCGCGCCGCCATTGATGATGTTCATCATCGGCGTCGGCAGAACGTGCGCATTCGCGCCGCCGACATAACGATAGAGCGGCAGGCCCGAAGCATTCGCGGCGGCCTTCGCGACAGCCAGCGAAACCCCGAGGATCGCATTGGCGCCGAGGCGCGACTTGTTTGGCGTGCCGTCGAGTTCGATCAGCGCCGCATCGATCGCGCGCTGGTCGGTCGCGTCCATGCCGAGCAATTCCGGGAAGATCTCGTCATTGACCGCAGCCACCGCCTTCTGGACGCCCTTGCCCAGATACCGGCTCTTGTCGCCATCGCGCAGTTCGACCGCCTCATGCGCGCCCGTAGATGCGCCCGACGGAACCGCGGCGCGGCCGGTCGATCCGTCTTCCAGGGTGACTTCCGCCTCGACCGTCGGGTTGCCCCGGCTGTCCAGGATTTCCCGTGCATAGACGTCGATGATCTCGGTCACTGGCCTGTCCCTTGGCTGATGGGCGAACGCGAACCCGGGGGACCTGCTCCCACGGGCGAAAAGCGTGCCTGCTATGTCTTGAACCGCCCCGGCTTGCAATGCCGCGGCCAGACGTTGCGGAAATCAGCGCCAGAAAAGCAAACGGCCGCAGAAGCGGCCGCCACCGTCTCGAATGATCCAACCAGGCGAGGACTATTCCTCGTCCTTGGCCTTCAGGATCTGCTTGCCACGGTACAGGCCCGTTTTCGGGTCGACGTGGTGCGGACGGCGCAGTTCGCCCGATTCCTTGTCTTCCACGTAGGAAGAGGTCGGCAGACGGTCATGCGAACGGCGCATGCCACGCTTGGAGGGGGATGTTTTGCGCTTTGGGACGGCCATGATTGCCTCGAAACCGGCAGGAAACAGGTTGAAAACGGGCCCTGCCCGTCTTTGCGAGCGCGCGTCATACGCGCATCGGCCCCGCCCTGCAAGCGGCTACGATGGTTATGACCTCAGCGGCTTTTAACCCAAATCCCGGGATCTGGCCCGGCGCGGGCCCGCCTGTCCGATTCCCCCGGTGGGCGACTCACCTTGGCGCAAGACCCGCCGCGAGCCGCCGCAGCAGGAGAGCGGGCTCCGTAGGCTTGGAAAACACAGGAACCAGCGGGTGCAACGCCTTGAGTTCCGGCGGCAGCCCCATCCCCGTATGGACCACCACAGCCGCCGTTTTCGGAAGGGCATCCAGCACCGGCCCCACAGCCCCGTCAGGCAGGTTCACGTCCAGTATCGCCCCGTCCGGCGGGGCGTTGCCGATAAAATCCAGCGCCTCGGCCACTGTCGCCGCTGGCCCAACCGCCACAGCGCCGGCCTCCTCGATTGCCATCATCAGGTCAAATGCAATGAACGGCTCGTCCTCGACGACGAGAATTCGCGCGCCTTTAAGAGACCCTGCTGGCGCCGACGACGCCATCTTAGTTTGCCAGCCGATCTAGCGAGGCGCGCAATTCGATTTCCACACCATCCGCAGCCCACACATAGCTGATAGCGCCGCCCAGCTGGCCCTTCGCGCTCATCAGCGCGAGGTCGGCGCCGAAGCCCTTGCGTTGCGGCGGCCCCTCGATCTCCGGCCCGCCGCGCTCGACCCAGTTCAGAACCATGATTTGTCCCTCGATGCGCCAGGTTATCGAAACCTGACCTTTAGATTCGGACAAGGCGCCGTACTTCGCCGCGTTCGTCGCAAGTTCGTGAAGAACGAGTGCGAGACTGGTGGCGCCATTGGGTCCCACCGAGACTTCGGGCCCATCAAGCTGAAGCTGCGCATCACGGCTGGTCACGTGTGGCGCGAGGATACGCTCAGCCATCACGGCGATGCTCGTATGCGTCGCTTTCTGGTCTTCGGACGTAAGTGTCGGCCGGATGAGCTGGTGCGCATGCGCCAGCGCCCGCAGCCTTCCAGAGAGCGTTTGCGCCATGACCTCGATCGAGCCGGAGGTGCGGGCAGTCATCGTCACCATGCCGACGGCAATCGCGAAAAGGTTTTTCACGCGGTGGTTCAGCTCGCGCAAAATGACGAGCCGCCCCTCCTCTGCCTGTTTGCGCTCTTCGATCTCGCGTTGAGCGCGTTCATACAGACGGGAGTTATCGATCCCGATCGCCGCCTGGGCCGCTACCCCGACGATGAGTTGCTCGTCGCTCGCGTCGAAAACGCCCGGATCCGGATGACCGAACAGAAGCCCGCCGAGGACTTCCCCTGAGCGAGAGATGACAGGCGCAGCAAGGTAGCTGCGAACCGGAAGGTGGCCTTCCGGCATACCCTTCAATGGCGCGTTCTGGCCGTAGCGAGGGTCTTTGGTGATGTCGTCTGAGCGCACGATGCCGGTGCCGTGAAATGTCGGCGCAAAGACTTGCGTGGCGCGCGGCATCGGAAATTTCGTGAAGTTCTCACGCGGCACGCCCGAGACCGTATAGAGCTGGTAGGCGCCGCCATCGGCAGTTTCGATATTGTAGAAGAATGCGCCAAACTGGGCGCCGATCAGCGAAACGCCGACATCGGTGACCATCTGGACCAGCCGCTCAAGATTCAGTTCTGCGGCGACGCTGGCAGCGGTGCGATTCAGGATTTCGAGGAGACGCTTCTGCTGTTGCAGCTCGCTTGCGACGTTATCGAGCTGCGCTACGTTTGTGTTGATGCCGAACCAGCAGGTGATGACGCCGGTCTCATCACGCAGAGGTTGAACGCGCGTGAGAAAGGTCCGGTAAACACCGTCGGCGCCGCGTAGCGGGAAAGTCATCTCGGCGGGCTCGCCGGCTTCCAGCACTTCGACCCAACGTGCGGCCACGCGCTCGATATGAGCCGGATCGTGGATGTTCTCCCACTTGGCGACACCCACCTGTTCCTGCGACGTGCCGACATAGTCGCGCCAGAGACGATTGGCCCAGACGATGCGGCCGGAAGGGCTCGCAATCCATGACATTTCAGGCAGGTTTTCCGCCATCGCGGCGAAGTCCGCCCTGAACGGCAGGACAGGTGAACTCGCTGTTGCGCTCATGCGCCTTCACGCCTCCGGAGGGGTCGCCAACGGTCAGCGTACATGCGCAAACCCGGATTGGGCAGGGCTAATCTAGACGAGACGGCTCTTGTCCCGCGCGGCGGCTATAAAGCTGGCGAACAGCGGATGTGGGTCGAACGGACGCGACTTGAGTTCCGGATGGAACTGGACGCCGATGAACCATGGATGGTTCGTGAGTTCCATGATCTCCGGAAGCTTCCCGTCCGGCGACATGCCCGAGAAAACAACGCCATGCGGCGCCAGTTTGGCGATGATGTCGGCGTTGACCTCATAGCGGTGGCGGTGACGCTCCGAAATGGTTTGGGAGCCGTAGATGTCGGCAACGCGCGTGCCCTTGGTCAGGACGGCAGGATAGGCGCCAAGGCGCATCGTGCCGCCAAGATCGCCATCGGCCGTGCGGACTTCTTTCGTGTTGCCACGAACCCATTCGCCCATCAGGCCGACTGCCGGATAATCCGGGTTTCCGAACTCCGTGGTGCCGGCGCCAGAAATGCCGGCGAGGTTCCGCGCCGCCTCGATCACCGCGAGCTGCATCCCGTAGCAGATGCCGAAGCATGGAAGGTTGTGTTTCCGGGCGTAGCCGGCCGCGCGCATCTTGCCGATCGCGCCGCGCTCACCGAAGCCGCCGGGCAGGAGCACGCCATCGACATTGTCGAGTTCGGAGAGATCGGAATTGGGATCATCGTAACGGTCAGACGGGATCCAGGTGAGATTGACCTTGACCTTGTTGGCGAGGCCGCCATGGCCCAGCGCCTCAACGACGGATTTGTAGGCATCGTGCAGGGCGACGTACTTGCCGACGATAGCGATGCGGACTTCGCCGTCAGGATTGCGAAGCGTCTGCGACGTCTGGATCCAGTGCTTGAGGTCCGGCGTGGTCTGTTTCTCCAGGCCGAAGTGACGAAGCACTTCATGGTCGAGGCCGCGCGCGTGATACTCGAGCGGAACTTCGTAGATATGCTGCGCGTCGAGAGCTTCGATCACCGCTTCCGGGCGCACATTGCAGAACAGCGCAAGTTTGCGCCGCTCTTCCGGCGGGATCGGCATCGGCGCGCGGCACAGCAGGATATCGGGCTGAATGCCGATTGAACGCAGTTCTTTCACGGAGTGCTGCGTCGGCTTGGTCTTCAGCTCGCCGGCGGTATTGATGTACGGCAGCAGCGTCAGATGAATGAACAGGCTCGCGTCGCGACCGACATCCTGACTGAACTGGCGGATGGCTTCGAAGAACGGCAGGCCTTCGATATCGCCCACCGTGCCGCCGACTTCGACCAGCACGAAATCAACATCGTCCGTGTCCGACTTGATGAAGTCCTTGATCGCGTCGGTAACGTGCGGGATCACCTGCAGCGTCGCGCCCAGATAATCGCCGCGTCGTTCCTTCTCGAGGATCGATTTGTAGATGCGGCCCGTGGTCGTGTTGTCGGTCTTGCGGGCGGAGACGCCGGTGAAGCGTTCGTAGTGGCCAAGGTCGAGATCCGTCTCGGCGCCGTCATCCGTGACGAACACCTCGCCGTGCTGGGTCGGCGACATCGTGCCAGGGTCGACGTTGAGATAGGGGTCCAGCTTACGCAGGCGCACGCGATAGCCGCGTGACTGCAGCAGCGCGCCGAGCGCTGCCGAGGCAATGCCCTTCCCGAGGGAGGACACAACGCCTCCCGTGATGAAGATGAAACGCTTCATGACGGATGCTCAGTTTAATGATTCG
>DAIRES010000031.1:6208-25945 GCA_036795465.1 Hyphomonadaceae bacterium | reverse complement strand
TCCTATACGGGAGCGCGCAAGTGACGGCGGAAAGTTTCCAGCTGCTGGTCAGCGACGACTGGGGCGACTACGCGCTGCTGGACAGCGGCGATATGCGCAAGCTGGAGCGATTTGGCAAAGTGCGCGTGAACCGGCCAGACCCGCAGGCGCTGTGGAAACCGAAGACCCCCATCGCAAGCTGGAAAGCTGACGCCACTTTTGCTTCTAAGGATGATGAAGACGAGCGCGGCGCGTGGAGCTTCGCGGGCAAGCCGCCGCCGGATGAATGGCCGATCGCCTGGAACACACTCAAGCTCAACGCGCGATTGGCAGCCTTCCGGCATATGGGCGTATTCCCGGAGCACTCCGTTCACTGGCGCTGGGCGGCGGATCAGGTGAAAGCTGCGAAGCGTCCGGTGAAGGCGCTGAACCTGTTTGGCTATACCGGGATGATGTCGCTTGCACTGGCGCAAGCCGGGGCCGAAGTGGTTCACCTCGACGCATCGCCGAAATCGATTGCGCAAGGGCGTGAGAACGCGGCGATGTCCGGGCTCGAAGGCGCGCCGATCCGCTGGATCTGCGACGACGCAATGAAATTCATCGAGCGCGAGATGCGACGCGGTTCGAGATACGATGCGATCGTTCTGGACCCGCCGAAATTCGGACGAGGACCGAAGAACGAGACTTGGCGGTTCGAGACTGATTATCCGAAGCTGCTGGAACACGTCCGCGCTCTGATGAGCGACAAGCCGCTGTTCGTCATCGCGACAGTCTATGCGGTGCGCCTGTCCTACGCTGCGGTCGGGCAATCGCTTGCCGGCGCCATGGGGGGCGGGAACGTGGTTTGCGGTGAGATGGCGATCCGGGAATCATCCGGGCGCAACCTGGTGCTGCCAACGGGCCTGTTCGCCCGCTGGACGCCCTAGGGCCGTCGCGAGATCTTGGTGATGACCGAGGTGAAGCTCAGCGCAGGTTTGCCGTTCGCCGTTATCATGCCCCGGACATAGATCAGCCGCCCGCCTGCGCGAGTGACCTCGCCGGTAGCTTCCATCATGTCGCCCGGCTTGGCGGCGGACAGGAAGTCACCCGACAGGTTCACGGTCACTGACGGACCCTGCGTATGCTCCTCCGCGATGGAGAAGCAGGCGAAATCCGCAAAGGTGAGAAAACAGCCGCCGTGCATAAAGCCGCCGCCATTCATGTGGCGGGCTTCGGCGATGAACCGGCAGACCACCCGGCCTTGCTCATCGGTGCGCGTGTAAAACGGGCCGGTTCCGCTTTCGAACGTATCCTGTTTCCAGGTCTTCCAGCCTGCCCAGGGGCCGGTTTCGATGAGGGTCGCGGTGCTCATTAACGCCTTCCGGGAACTGGTTTTCCCTGTCCCTAGCGGCCTTGGCGGGCCTTGTCATGCCCCGCCTTGAACTCGCCGCACAGATCGCGTATTGCCTCCGCCTCGACTACAGGGGTGTAGCTCAGCTGGTAGAGTGCCGGTCTCCAAAACCGGATGTCGCAGGTTCGATCCCTGTCGCCCCTGCCAGTCGTCCGACCTGAAAATCCGTCCTATTTCGCCAGGCCCGGCCGGGCGAGCATGCGCTCGCGCCATTCGTTGAGACTGGCATGTTCTTCCCACGGGCGGAATTTCACAACGCGGCCAAAGCCCAATGCCACATGCAGCGTGATGTCGGCGATCGTGAAACGCTGGCCGGCGACATAGGGCGAAGCACCGAGCCGTTCGCTGAAGAACGCAATCGCCTTGCGGGCGCGGCCCTGACAGATCTCTGACCATTCCACGCTCTGCGGCTTTTCGAGTTCGGCCATCGCGGGGTGGCCGTTCCGGAACCAGCCGGCGATCTGGAACATGTAGCTCAGCTCGACCCGGCGATCCCACATCTCGATGATCGCGCGTTCGCGGCCATCAAGACCCATCAGGTTCGGCTCGGGATTCAGCGCTTCGAAGTACGAACAGATCGCGCGGCTTTCCGTAAGCGTTGCGCCATCACCCAACTCGAGCGCCGGCACATGGCCCAGCGGACTGATCGCAAGATATTCGGGCCGCCGATGATCCTGCTTGATGATGTTGAGCTCGACTTTAGGCGTCTGCTCCCAGATGCCTTTCTCCTGCAGAAAGAAACGGACCCGATCCGGGTTCGGAGCCATCATCGCGTAGTGGATCTTCACGTCCGTCCTCCCTCTCTATGCCCTAACGCGGACCGCGCGGCGCGCGATCCTGCTTCGCGCGAACCGGTTTGCCGGTGTGCTGCCGTCCGCTGTGTGGACCTCGGCCGCCGGGCGGGCGCTTGGCGTTCTTGTTGTCCTTGCGCGGATCGACATAGGCCTCGACGCCATAATGCTTCTCGTTCGGTTTGCCGCGAGCCTTCTGGCCTTTCGGCTTTTCCTGCTTCGCATGTTGCGGCTTCCCGCGCTTGATCTCACGCGCCGCGAAAGGCGTGGGCCGACGCTTGTCGGAAATGAACTGCGAGAACTCAGCCAGGAGATCGGCGGCGGGCACTTCCTCGAGTGCGCCGGGGCCAAGATCGTCAAGCTGGAACGGCCCATACGAGACACGGATAAGCCGGTTCACCTTCAACCCGAGGCTTTCCAGCGCGCGACGCACCTCACGGTTCTTGCCCTCAGCCAGCGAGACATCGATCCAGCAGTTCGACCCCGTCACGCGATCAAGCTTCGCAATGATGGCGCGGTATTCCACCCCTTCATGCACGACGCCATCACGCAACCTGTCCAGCTCGCGCTGCTCGATACGACCATAGGCGCGAGCGCGGTATTTTCTCTCCAGTCCCGTCGCCGGAAGCTCAAGCCCGCGCGCCAGCTCGCCATCATTGGTGAGAAGCAGCAGCCCTTCGGTGTTGAGGTCGAGACGACCGACGGTCACGACGCGCGGCAGGTCTTTCGGCAGATCGTCGAAGATCGTGGGCCGGCCGTCGGGGTCCTTGTTGGTCGTCACAAGGCCAGTCGGCTTGTGATACCGCCACAGACGCGCAGCATCCGGTTTGCGCACGGCATGGCCATCCACGATGATCTTCTCGCGGCCCGTCACCTTGAATGCCGGCGTATCGAGCACACGACCGTCCACGCTGACACGGCCATCCGCAATCATCTTCTCGACATCACGCCGCGACGCGATGCCGGCGCTTGCCAGATATTTCGCTATCCGTTCGCCTTCGGCAAACGACTGGTCCGTCTCACGACGCTCCGTCATGCTGTTTTGTCCTTGTTCAAAAATCCACGCGTCAGACGATGCACTAGAAGGGCCACGCCGAACAGAACGGTTGATAGCGCCAGAATAGCAGCCGCAAGCATCCACGGCGTGTTGAAGTTCTCGTGCTCGGCATAGTCCATCAGGTGCATGCCATACAGGAAATCGTAGGTGCGCCACAGATCAGTACGTGGATTGCTCGTCCGTCCCGTCACGGCGGAAATGTAGAGTGTCGGATCACCCTCGCCTTCAAAATGCGCTGCCCAGACGTTTCCCGAGACCGTGGACTCCCGGGGCGCCGTCTCAAGTTCTTCTATCGCGCGGATAGGGGTCGGGTTCACCCAGGCGGCTGTCGCGATCCGTCGGGCCAACGCTTCATCGATGACGATCCGCTCACCCGTTTCCGCCGAAACCAGAAAAGTGCCGATCTCGGCCCGGATCTCGTACACCGGCAGGCCCGCCAGCGCCTTGAGCGTCACCTCATAGGGACGATCTTCGGCCACGGCCTTCAAGGCATCCGCCGAAGTGACTTTTACCTGCGCCATGTCGACGGGAACGACATGGTTCGCTGGATGCACCAGATTATCGGCGCGAACGTCAGTAATGTGGACCGCCACGAAGAACAGGCCCGTGGACGTCCACACGACTAGCTGCGCGAACACGATCAGGCCCAGCCACTTGTGGATCTGGGCAGTGCGTCGGGCCAGGCGCGGGGAGATCATGTCAGGCGCTTACGCCCCCCCGCCCCGCCCGGCAAGCCGTGCTTAGTTACCGGCCCCTGACTTCAGGCTCATCGAGTACGGAATGTAGATTTCTAGGTCGAGCGGCCCCACCGGACGGGTCTGGGCGCGCTGCTCCATACCCGTCAGCGAAACCTGCACCGGCGCACTGGGCCCACCGAAAGACGCCTGCATAAGGCGCACATCCTCGGAGATCGCCTTGATCAACGTCTCGCGGTGCTTCTTGGGTTCGGAAACTCCAAGAAACTGATTATCGCCGATCACGGCCTCTACGCGACCAGTCAGCGGCGCATCCTTCACAAACTTCTCGGCGCGGGCCCGGACCTGGTCGAAGGTTTCCTTCTCTTTCACATTGACCTTGAGCACGACATCGATCGCCGAGCGGTCATCGCCCTGATCCTGGATCAACTCCTTGATCGCGGCGGTTTCGACTGCGGCCGAGAAACCGGGCTGACCAACCTCGATGCTCATGCCCTCTGCGCGGGCGGCGCGATCTGTCACCGTCTTGAACACAGTGGAGAGTTCAGCCTCGCGCGCGTCGGCGGAACGGGTCGCCGTTTCATAGCGGACGCTGAACAGGACAAAATCCGCACGAACGATGATGGAGACCTGCGGGATCGCGGTCTGCTGTCGGCTCACATAATTGCTTTGCGCCACGATCTGGTCACCGCGCACGATCTGCGCGTTGGCCGCGGGAGCCGCGATAGCGATAGCCGCCGCCGCAACCAGCAACAGGCGCTTCATGGTCATTGTCATTTCATGTCCCTCCAATTGCGCCACCCCGGCGCGTGCATCGACAGACGCCGCAATCACGGCAAAGGCACGGCAAGCAATACGGTATGCGCAGTCACGTTACAGCGACTATCGCGGCGGCGGCTGAGGCAACGGAGCGCCGAGCACGATCGAATAGGGAATGAACATTTCAATTTCCAGCGGCCCCACCGGCCGCGTCTTCACCCTTCCGGCCAACCCGGTCAGGGAAATACCGGGTGGCGCCCCCGACGCCCCGGTGTTTGCGAAGACATCCTGGAGAAGCCGCGTATCCTCAGCAACTTTCCGAAGCAGATCTACGCGATGCTTCGCGGGATCGTTCACGCCGATGTATTGATCAGCCCCTGTCGTCGCTTCCACGCGGCCAGTGACCTGGATCTCTCGAATGAACGCTTCGGCGCGCGTGCGCGCGGTGGAGAACGTATCGCCCGGCCTTGTCGCGAACGTCAGAACCACCGGAATGGATGAACGATCCTTACCCCGCACGATCACTTCCGAAGCGATCGCCGTTTCGGTCGGAACAGAGGCGCTGGATGCACCGACTTCCATGGTGACGCCCTGGGTACGCGAAACACGCTGGATCAGTGAAGCGTAAGTCCGCTCCAGTTCGCGCGCGCGTTCATCGACGCTCTTCGTGCTGCTTTCAAGCCGCACCGTAAACATGACGAAGTCCGCAGGCACCTTGATCGAGACGTAAGGCAGATAGCCGAACTCGTCCTCGTACTCGTCGTCGCTCTGGATACGCGAGGCGGTTACAACGACCCTGTCATTGACCTGCGCTTGTGCCGAGGCAGCGAAGCAGACCGAAGCGATGGCTGCCAACACAATAGCCGAAAAACGCATGTTGCCCCTCCACCTTCCCGGGCAAATGAGCACATGCCCATCCGGCGCGCCATACCGCGCAAACAAAACGGCGGCGCTTTGGGGCGCCGCCGTGATGTTCAGACTGGAAAAAGTCCTACCAGCGTGAGCCTTCAACCTTCTTGTCCGCGTCAACTTTCGCAGAGTACTCGTTGTCACGGTACTTCTTGAACTCGTTGCGAGCGATGGCGCGGTTGTGCACTTCATCCGGGCCGTCCGCGAGGCGCATGGTGCGCATCGAGGCGTATTGCTTGGCGAGACCGAAATCGGTCGTCACGCCGGCGGCGCCGTGAGCCTGGATCGCGTCGTCGATGATACGGAGCGCGGCGAGCGGGCCGGCGACCTTGATCATGGCGATCTCGTTTTGCGCGCCCTTGTTGCCGACCTTGTCCATCATGTCCGCCGCCTTGAGGCAGAGCAGACGCGTCATCTCGATGTCCATGCGGGCGCGGGCAATGCGCTCTTCCCACACCGAATGCTCGGCGATCTTCTTGCCGAACACAGTGCGCGAAAGGAGGCGCTTGCACATTTTCTCCAGCGCGACTTCCGCCGAGCCGATGGTGCGCATGCAGTGATGGATACGGCCCGGGCCGAGGCGGCCTTGCGCGATCTCGAAGCCGCGGCCTTCGCCGAGCAGCATGTTGGTCGCCGGAACGCGAACGTTCTCGAGGCGCACTTCGGCGTGGCCATGCGGAGCATCGTCAAAGCCGAACACCGGCAGCATCCGGAGCACCTTCACGCCCGGCGTGTCGAGCGGAACGAGGATCTGCGATTGCTGCTTGTGCTTCTCGGCGTTGAAATCCGACTTGCCCATCACGATGGCGACTTTGCAGTGGCTGTCGCCAACGCCCGATGACCACCACTTCGTGCCGTTGATGACGTACTCGTCGCCATCGCGCTCGATGCGGGTTTCAATGTTGGTCGCGTCCGACGAACCGACCGCCGGCTCGGTCATGAGGAAGGCCGAACGGATGTCGCCTTTCATCAGCGGACGCAGCCATTTTTCTTTCTGCGCTTCCGTGCCGTAGTAGTGGAAGACCTCCATGTTGCCGGTGTCCGGCGCGGAGCAGTTGAACACTTCCGAAGCGAAGCCGACGCGGCCCATGATTTCGGCCAGCGGCGCGTATTCGAGGTTGGTGAGGCCAGCGCCCTTCCACTCGCCTTTGTCATGCTCCTTGTGCGGAGGCATGAACATGTTCCAGAGCCCTTCCTTCTTGGCGAGCTCTTTCAGATCGTGGACGATCTGCGGCGTGACCCAACGGTCGCCTTCAGCATGCTGCTTCTCGAACGTCGCGACGTTCGGATAGATGTGCTTGTCCATGAACGCCGTTACACGGGCGATCCACTCTTTGCTCTTGGCGCTGTATTCGAAGTCCATGGGGGCTCCATTTTTTCCCGGCCGCGCGGTTCAATGCTGCGTCCCGAGATGCGGGCCCCTGCCCGTCGGGTACGCAGCCGCACGGTTTTCACCTTGTGGTGCCCCGTGGGTATAGCCGGTATTGAGGCAAGGCAATGGGCAGAAAGCTCGCTTTTCGTGCGTCGGGAACTGTTTTTGAAAAGTCAGTATCTTCCCAACGGGATGGCTGGCGCTTCACGTTCGGCCAGAGCGGCAAGGTCTCTCCACCAGTAGCCGACAAGCGGCACGATCTGGCCGCCCACGCTGTCCATTTTCCGGCCTGCGTGCTCGCCTTTCAAGGCTTCGTAGAAATCGCGCGCGCCGCCATTGTCACGAAGCACCCAGAGTCCGCCCGAGAACATGCCGCGGCGGATACAGTGATCAGCCGCCACCTTCATCAGGGCCCGGCCAATCCCGCCCCCGCGATTTTCCTTCAGGACATAGACCATGCTGATCTCCGCCTCCCAGGGCGCGAACGCTTCCCGCGATGAACCGACCATCACAAAGCCGATGATCTCCCGCGCGAAACTCGCGACGAAAACCTGCTCGTCGAAGTCTTCGGCCCGGCGATCAAGGTTGGTTCGCCAGCGCGCCAGCAACCGGCGCTCTGAAAGCGCATCGAGATACGCACTGTCCAGCAGGCCGCGATAGGCCTCTTTCCAGGTGCGCTCATGCACACGTGCGATGCCCGCGGCATCAGTACGGCGGGCCAGGCGAATGCTAATCATCCCGCGACTCCTTCCGATTCATAGAGCTTGATGTGGGGAAGCCTCGCGCGCAAGGGCGCCGTGTTCGACAGAACTGCTGCACGAAGGTATGTGACGGCGCGGGTCCCTGATCGTTCCCGTTTTGATTCGGTTCTGTCGGCCACGCCTCATGAATTCCGCCGTTGTCGGCATCATCCTTCTCGCAGCGCTTGTAACCGCGACGATCTCCGGCGTGTTCGGAATGGCCGGCGGTCTCATCCTGATGGGCGTGCTGGCGTCCTATGTACCCGTGGCTACGGCCATGGTGCTGCATGGATTTATCCAGATCATCTCGAATTTCTCGCGTGCGGCTTTTCTCTCCAAGCACATCTCATGGGCAATCATCGGACGGTATGCGCTGGGAATAGGCGGATCGCTGGTCATCCTGCTCATGATCACATGGCGCCCCGGTCAGACGATGGTGTTTATCCTGCTGGGCCTGACTGCCATGCTGGTTTGGATCCCCAAAAAGTTCGCCGAAATAAATGTCGAGAAGCGCTTCCAGGCCGAGCTGTGCGGGTTCCTTGTCCAGACCCTGAACACGCTTTCGGGCGTCGCGGGGCCGCTGCTCGATCTGTTCTTCGTCAAGACCGACCTGACCCGCCAGACGGTCGTGGCGACGAAAGCCGCAACACAGGTCATGGCCCACGCCGTGAAGATTGCTTTCTGGGGCGTCCCGCTTTTTGCAATGTTGTCAGATCCGACCCTTCAGGCCGACACCCACTTCCCGCCGCTATGGATGTTCGCGGCGGTCGTGCCGCTGTCTCTGCTGGGCACCTGGCTCGGCGGCCTCGTACTGGACCGCATGACGGATGCGAACTTCCGTACCTGGACGAAATGGGTCGTCACCGCGACCGGCCTCGTCTATCTCGCACGCGGCCTGTGGCTCGGGTAACGCCCTACTCGACCGAGCAGAACATCTCGTCGTTCAGAGCCTTGCGGCCGGCTTCGCAACCGGCTTCCGTGAAGGGTGCCATAACCGTATCCAGCCAACCCGCCCGGCGATCGATCTCATCAATCGGCGTGTCGCCCGTCGGTGGCTCACGCGTCCACGCCGGCCATTCAGGAAGCTTGCAAGCCTCACCCGTGACCAGCCCTTTCCGGCAAACCCGATTGCGCAGTTCGATCACCATCGCCGCGCCATTCTTCACAGCAGCGTCGGCGCGATAAAGGTCTGTCTCCCCCACAGCTCCAGGACCATACGGCGCCTCTCGCGCGCCTTCCAACGCCTTGTCGAGAATGACCGTCCAGCGCTCGGCGCCGATCATCACAACGAACGGGTCAAGATCTTCCGGCGGCGTGTTGCCCTGCTGTTCGGCGACAGGCGCTGGCATCACCTCTGGCGCTGCAGCAGTCGGCGTTTGCGGACTGCATGCTGCAAATAGCGAAGCAAACAGGCTTGCGACAGCGACTTTCCCGGCCATGAGGCGACTCCCAAGCGTCATCGCGATCCTAGCAGGGCGCGCACCAAATGTACGCCTGTATTCTCAGCCGAATTGCAGTCAGCTCGCCGCCTTCTGACCAACTTCCGCCGTGACTGCCAACTCTTCGTCCGAACGCCGCTCGACGGCTGGCTGGGTATCACGGTCGACCCGCCGCTCGGGACCAAAATAGTCCGCACGTTCGATCCAGGGCCGCGTCGTCGTGCGCGCGGCCGTGATCTTCTTCAGCAACACGTCACCCGACGCCGGAAACAGCACATACTCATGCGCGCCACTGTTGATCACCGCGTTGATCGTGGGCAGGTCGCGACGAGGCGAAACGGCAATGACGGGAATGCGTGGATGCGGACTATCGTCAGACCGGCGAATGAAGTTGAGCGTCGACAGGCCGTCATCAGCAGGATCTTCGCTGTCGACATACACGATCACGCAATGCGGCTCAGCGACCGTGAAGCCCTCGAGCAACTGGGTGGTGTCGCTGGCCAGAACGACGTTACGCACGCCCATTCCGCGCAGCGCCATTCTGATCGTGCGCGCGATGCCGCCGATGTTGGTACAGACGACGACGCTGGCGTCCGCCGGACTTGTCATACACCCACCCCTGCCTCGCGCAGGGGTTTACGTGATCTCTGTTAACGTAAAGCTACGTGCTTGTAACGCAGAGCCCTGTCAGGAAAGCTGCAACGAAGCCAGGCGCGCATAAGCGCCAGAACGCTCCATCAACTCGCCGTGAGTCCCCGCTTCAACCACGCGTCCACTCTCGACGACATAGATGCGATCAGCACGCCGAACAGTCGCGAGGCGATGAGCGATCACGATGATTGTGCGCTTGCCCGCAACCTGCGCCAGCGCCTGCTGCACCCGCGCCTCGCTGGCGGAATCCAGCGCGCTGGTTGCTTCATCGAGAAGCAGGATCGGCGCGTCTGACAACAGGGCGCGCGCCAGGGCGATACGCTGGCGTTGACCGCCGGAAAGATTACGGCCGCCCTCTCCCGCCGGCGCCGCCCATCCACCGGGCAGCGCATCGATGAAGTCACACGCGGCGGCCTCTGCCGCAGCCCTGATTTGTTCGTCGGATGCGCCGCTCATGCCGAGCGCGATATTCTCGCGTATCGTCGCATCGAACAGAAACGCATCCTGCGAAACCAGTGCGAGGTTCCGGCGAAGCGACGCCAGCTGAACATCGCGCACGTCATGCCCATCGACGCGCACCGTGCCGCTGCCCGCCTCGTAAAAACGCAACAGCATGTTGAAGACAGTCGATTTGCCCGCCCCAGAAGGTCCGACAATCGCAATCGTCTCGCCCGGCTGAGCGGCGAAAGAAAGCCCCGCCAGCGCAGGCCCCGCGCCCGGATACGAGAATGACACGTCCGCGAATTCGACCTGCCCCTTCGCCCGACCAAGCGAGCGAGCATCCGGCCTGTCGGTGATCGTGGGCTTCTCATCGATCACTGCATACACGCGCGTCGCCGCCGCCAGTCCTTCATTGACCACCGCATTCAACGTGCCGAGCGCACGGATTTCCGGCGACGCCACCCCGATCGCCACGATGATGCCCAGCAACTCGCCCACCGTGATATCGCCACTGAAGGATCGCCAGCCTGCGAACATGAACAAGCCTGCCAGCGCGACGCCGCCGACGATCTCGAGGAACGGATCAACCAGCGCCTTGGAGCGCAGCACCTTCATGTAGAGGCGCGCGCGCTCAAGGAACGAGGCATGCGCGCGGGACTTCTGGTATACCTCGAGGCTGAACGCCTTGACCGTGCGTGCGCCCTGAAACGCTTCGTTGAGCGTGGATGTCATCGCCCCCGCCTGCTCCTGCGCCTTGCGAGAGGATTTCCGCACGCGGGCGCCCATCTGCACGACCGGATAGAAAGCCATCGGATAGACGACCAACAGGAACAGGGTGAGCATCCAGTCTGTCGTCATCATGTAGATGACGGCCGCCAGGATCGTCAGCGATGACTTTGCCAGATTGGTAGCGACCCGCAGAGCAGCCTCACGGATCAACACCATGTCGTTCGCGAACTGGGAAACATACTCGCCCGAATTCTTTGATTGCAGGCGCGCGAAATCGCCATCGATCAGGCGACCGAACAGCGCGTCCTGAAGCTTCACGATTGCATTCTGGACCCCATGATTGTTCGCCTGCGTCTGCCAGTACATCGCAGGGGCGCGCAGCGCGACGAGCGCCACGATGACGATCGGCGCAGTGTTGAAGATGCGCGCGTCGCCGGCAGAGAGCCAGTCAGTCGCCAGCGAGGTAATCTGCGAATAGCCCCACGCGCATGCCGCCGTAATCGCGGCGAAGAAAGCGCCCATCGCAAACCACTTCCATTGCGGAAGCAGCCAGTCATGGATGAAACGAGAGGAAAGGCGATCCCGCCCTCCGGCTTCAGGCTCGGGGTCAGGCCCAGAGTCAGGCATTGTGATGCTTGCCGGTTTCCGGATCGAGCAACCGGTGCGCGTGAAGGATGAAATAGCGCATCTGGGCGTTATCGACGGTACGCTGGGCGGCGGACTTCCAGGCGTCGAAAGCCGAGCTGTAATTCGGGAACGCGCCGACGAAATGGATTTCCTTGAGATCGGCGAACTCGACCGCGCCAATGCCCTTCAGTTCGCCGCCAATGACGAGGTGGAGAAGCTGCTTTTCCGGCGTGCTGGAAGTCATGTTGGGTCCTGGCTGGCGAGGAGGTTCTGCAGCCTTTCCATTATCAGCGGGTGAAGAGCCGCGCCAGCGGCCACCACGCCGCGCTGGAGCACGGATGCCTGATTGAAAACAAGGGGCTGGCCGTCCCTATCGGTTGCGATGCCGCCCGCCTCCTGCACCAGCAGCACGGCGGCGGCGAGATCCCAGTCGTTCTTGGGGTTCAGCGCGACGGCTGCATCCCATCGCCCAGCCGCAACCAGACACAGCCGCCAGGCGACCGCATTAGGCATCGGTGAAATGAGGCCCATGCCGGGCCAGCGCGTCGCCGCATCGGCGCGCGCGAACACATCCGGCTGACCAACCATGCGGCAGCCAACGTGCGATGTCTGCGTCACCCGGATCGGGCGATCATTGAGAAATGCGCCACCATGGCGGCGCGCATGCAGAAGCTCGTCGAAATTCGGATTGTAAACGACGCCGGCAACAGCCTGCCCCTTGTCGATCCGCGCGATCGCGACACAGAAGCCTGTGTCACCCTTCACGAACGCCTTGGTGCCGTCGATCGGATCAACCACCCACACCTTGCCTTGCGTGCGATCCGCCGGATTGTCGCGCGTTTCCTCCGAGAGCCATCCGTATTCGGGACGAGCGCCACGCAGCCGCTTTGCGATCAGGTCATTGACCGCAATGTCGGCTTCAGTGACCGGATTGTTGTGCGACTTGTCCCACGCTCTGGCGCCCCGCCGCATCCAGTCGAGCGCAAGCTCACCCGCCTCCCGCGCAACGTCCTTCAGCAGCGCGAGGTCCTGCAAAAGCGCCAGATCGGCTTCGAGAGCTTCACCTGCCGGCAAGAGCCATCCCATCGATCAGCAGGCTGGGGGCGTTGGTCGAACCACGGATCTCAAGATCCGATCCGGGAATCGCGCGCAGCAGCATGGACGGCAGGTCTCCCGCCACCGTGACTTCCGAAACCGGATAAGCCTTCTCGCCATTCTCGAACCAGAAGCCAGAAACTCCAACCGAGTAGTCGCCTGTGTTCGGGTTGAGCGAGGGACCGAACATATCGGTAACAAGCAATCCGCTTCCGGCGTCAGCCATCAGCTCAGCGAGCGAACGCCTGCCCGGCTGGATATCAAGGTTCGAAGTCGTTACGCCCGGCGGATCGCCAAACCCCATGCTGGCAAAACCGTTGGGCTGAAGCCCCAGCTGCCGCGCAGCAGGTCCGTTGAGCAGCCATTGCTGCAACACGCCATCCTTCACCAGCGCAGACCGCTTCACCGGCCTGCCCTCGCCGTCAAACCCACGCGATCCGAAACCGCCGAGCCGCAGCGGATCGTCAATGACATCAACGCCCGACGCAAAGACGGGCTTGCCCATCTTGTCCTTCAGGAACGACACCCCGCGCGCAATGGCAGGCCCGGAAATCGCTCCGACAAAAGCGCCCAAAAGGCGGCTGGACAGCTTTCGATCAAAGATCACCGCCGCTGTCTGGCTATCGAGCTTGCGTGCGCCCAGCCGCGTGGCGGCGCGGCGTCCAGCTTCGGCGCCAATCCATTCGGGAGACTTGTGCTTGGCAAGCGTGCGCTCGGACGAGCTTTCAAAATCCCGCTCCATCGCGCCATCGCGCTCGGATATCGCGACCGCCGCCATCGACGAATAGCCCGACGTCTTGTGCGCGAAGAACCCGTTGGATGCGGCCAACCATGACCTGCTCGTGCTCCACGAGGCGCCGCAATGCGACATCTGCTTGATGCCGGGAACGGCCATCGCGGCCTCTTCCATCACGCGGCCACGGCGCTCCAGCTCGTCAGCTTCCGGAGTGTCGTCACAGTCGAGCTGAAGATCGGGATGCTCCCTCGCAATTTCGGAGGCTTCGGCAAGTCCGCAGTATTTGTCCTCCGGGGCCAGCCGCGCCATTGCCACAACGCGCTCGCTCAACGCCTTGAGCGCCGCGGGCGAAAGATCAGTCGCCGAAACGGAGGCCTGCCGCCGGCCAACCAGCGCGCGCAGCGCGAGGCCACGGGATTCCTCCCGCTCCACGCTTTCCAGCTCCCCCTTGCGGACCTCCACGGACAGACTTGCACTGTCGGACAACCTCGCATCGGCAGCGTCCGCTCCCGCCTTCAGCGTGGCGTCGATGAGATTCTGGAGAAGGTCTGCGGAAGAGGTGGTCATGGTCCCTATGTGAAGCCGCGGATGCAAAAGGCCAAGAGCAGGCCAGGAATGAGCGGCATAAAAGCAAGAGGCGCCGGCGTCGCCGCCAGCGCCTCGAACCTGTCACCCAGCCGCGATTACTTGGCGCGCGGGAGGCGGTCGTTGATGTCGTCCCGGATGTCGAGAAGCGTCACCAGCACACCACAGACAATCGTGGCGGCGACCCAGCCCATGATGAGGCCGGCGACGATCGCCAGCGCCGCAAGGCCGGACGGCTGCAACACCATGCCCGGATCGAGTTGACCCGTCGCGGTGATCTGCCCGCTGCCGGTCAGCTTCGAGATGATTTCCTGGATCTGCGCCCGTTCGATGTAAGCGCCGAACGCGTAAAGCGCGATGATTCCGAAGTAAGCGATGTAAACGAGAAAGCGGAAACTGTTGATAATGAAGAACTTCATGATGACCCCTCCACGCGTACCGACAACTTTCTAGCCGTTGCCAAGACCACATGCGAACGGTTTTTTCCGTCGTCTGTCGAAGAGCCGGTATTTGCCGCTATTCGCGGCGCATGATTTCGTCGACGTTGAGTTTTGACTTGCGGGTTTTCAGGAATTTGGCCTTCAGGGCCGCCCGGTCATAGCCTTTTTCGACCCACTCCTGAAACGAAAGTCCGGTCGCAGCGCTTTCCGCTAGGTACGCCTCGAAGAAGAAGTCGAGCACGCCCGTCTTGCCCTGCTTGATGTGCAGATACTTGCGCGACAGCATTTCAAGAGCCTGCCCGATCGGCTCTCCCTTGCGAAAATGCATGTAAAGCACGGCCATGATCCCGGCGCGGTCCGCGCCGGACTTGCAGTGCATAAGGGCTGGGTAAGCGATCGAGTCGAACAGCTTCTTGGCGGCCAGCACGTTCTCGGGCGGCGGAATATCCCGCGAAAACATCTGGAAATCGACCAGTTCGATGCCATTCCGGGCGCAAGCTTCCTTCTCCAGAAGGTAATAGCCCTTGGGGCTTTCCCCCCGCAGGTTGAGGATCGTCTTGAGGCCCAGTTCTTTCGCGTATCGCGCGATATGCTCCGGCGAGGGCTGGTTCGCCCGGTACATTTCGTCCGAGATACGATGCAGATTGCGGAACTTCAGCCGCAGGAAGCCGTGATCGCCCCAAATAAGCTCTTTCCGTGCGCGGCGGCGGCCGGCCGGCGTTTCTAGGTCGATGGGAGAGCCCATGGTGGCGGCGCCGCTGGTCATGCTGCCCGCTAGATGCCGTTTCTGGCCGGGATTGCAAGGCGGCGTGGCTGTCGCAGGCACAAGCGCCGCAGCCACCCCAACTCTGGCGGCGCGTGCGGCAGGTAGTGTATAGCGCCTCATGTCTAAGCGTCGTGGCCAGTCACCTGTGATTCCCTGGATCGGGGGCACGCTGATCTGGATGTACATGTCCATTCTCTCGCACACCCTGCGCTGGCGCGTGGAGGGGATCGAGAACATGCGCAAGCTCTGGGATTCGCCCCAGGGCTGGGTCGCCGCTACCTGGCATTCCCGCATCCTGCTGATGCCGTACGCGCAGATCCGCATGAAGCCGAAATGGCCCAAGCCCCCTCACCCGGCCGCGCTCATGGTTTCCCCCTCGAAGGATGGTGAGTTCACCAAGCGCGCCGGCACATGGCTTGGCCTCCACATCATTCGCGGCTCGTCCTCAGGCCGGAAGGACAAGAGCAAGCGCGGCGTCTCCGCAGCGCGCGAGTGCATGGAAGTCATGAAGAAGGGCGGCTGCATCGTCATGACGATCGACGGCCCCAAAGGCCCGCGCGAGACCGTCGGCATCGGCACGATCAAGCTGGCGCAGCAGATGGGTGCGCCGATCCTGATTTACGGCCTCTCCGCCAATGCCAAACGCATGAACACATGGGATCGCCTGCTCTGGCCAAACCCGTTTGCGCGTGGCGCGGTGGTCATTCCCGAACCGATCCCCACATCGAAGGACATGGACTCCGAAGAACTCCGTCTCCGTGTCGAGATCGCACTCCGCGCAGCAACGAAGCGCGCCGACGAACTCTGCGGCCTGGCGCCCGACACCGTTCCCATCCCGGCGCCCAAACAGAAAGCGCCGGTCGAAACGGCGTCAGAAATTTCCACCGAAGAACCTCAAGCCGTGTTGGAGCAGCGCGGGACGTGACCGCTTCGCTTGCGCTCTATCGCTTCGGAACGCGCTTGCTGGAACCTCTTGCTCCGTGGCTGGTCGAGCAGCGGATCAAGAAGGGCAAGGAGAACCCCGATCGCATCGGTGAGCGCTTCGGCATTTCGGCTGTCGCACGCCCCACCGGAACCCTGCTCTGGATGCACGCCGCCAGCGTCGGCGAGTCACGCCTCTTGCTGGATGTGTTCGCCGCCCTGCGAAGCCGACGCCCGAACGTCCGCGCGCTCGTCACCACGCAGACAACAACATCGGCCGACATGATCGCAGCCTTGGCGCCGTCAGGCGTCATTCACCAGATGGCGCCGGTCGATGGCCCCAAGGCGGTCGAAGCCTTCGTGCAGCACTGGCACCCCGACGCTGCAGTCTTCGCCGAAGGTGAAATCTGGCCGAACATGCTCGGCGCGCTGAAAGAACACGGCATCCCCGCCGCGCTGGTCAACGCGCGCATGACCGGGAAAACGCTCCGGAGCTGGAACAAGCGCAAGGCGTCCGCGCGCGCCGTGTTCGCGACATTCGGCTTCATCGGCGCAGCTGACCAGCTCACGGCAGACGGCGTGCAGAGCGCTACCGACAAGCGCGTCAGCGTCGTGGGCAATCTGAAGACCGCAACAGCAATCGCAACGCCGTCCGCATCAGCGGTGGAAGATTTTCGCAAAGGCGCGAATGCCCGCCCGATGGTGCTCGCCGCCTCCACGCACCCCGGCGAAGATGAATTCGCCCTCGACGCCTTCACCGAGGTTCGCGTCCGCAACCCCGGCGTCCTCATGATCCTCGTCCCGCGCCACCCCGATCGCGGCGACGCCATCGTGACGCTGATGCGCGAACGCGGGATGACCACCCAGCAGTGGTCGAAAGACAAATCTCCGCCGGGCGCGGACGTTGACGTCCTCGTCGCAGACACAATCGGCGAACTCATTTTCTGGTACGCCGTATCCGACGCCGTCTATCTCGGCGGCGCGACGAGTGAAGGCATCGGCGGCCATAACCCCATCGAACCGGCCCAGCTCGGCAAGCGCGTCTTCACCGGCCCGCATGGCTTCAACTTCCGCGAAACGTTCGACGCGCTGCAGGAAACCGGCGCACTCGTCATCGGCAACAGCTATCAGGAACTTGCCGACTACTGGCTGAATGCCCTCGACATCGCACAGCCCGCGCCAACGCTCGGCGCGTTCTTCACCGCCTCTCGCGCGCCGTTCGAACAAACGCTCGACGCCATCGACGCCATGCTCCCGGTGACGCGCCATGCGTGAACCGCACTTCTGGACCGTAACCGACAAGCGCAGCCGCGCCTCAGCCCCCGTGATCAAGCTCCTGCTGACGCCGCTGTCCATGCTCTACCGCTGGGCAGGACGCCGCCGCATCGCCCGCACGACACCACACGACGCCGGCCTGCCCGTCATCTGCATCGGCAACCTGACTCTCGGCGGCGCCGGCAAGACGCCGGTCACTGCCGCTGTCCGCGCACACTTTGCCAGTCACGGCGCCCGCGTCGCCAGCCTCTCACGCGGCTATCGCGGATCAATCCTGATCCCCACTCACGTCGACACGCTCACCCACACAGCGGCCGAAATCGGCGACGAGCCGCTGATGCTCGCCGCAACCGGCGAAGCCTGGATATCGAGAGACCGCCCGGCCGGCGCCACCACCATGAAGGAAGCCGGTGTCCAGATCATCATAATGGATGACGGCCACCAGAACCCGACGCTCAAGAAGTCACTGTCGATTGTCGTGATCGACGGAACCAACCCTTTCGGTAACGGCCACGTCTTCCCAAAGGGCCCGCTTCGCGAACCCGTCGCAGAAGGGCTCGCCCGCGCCGACGCGGTCGTCATCATGGGCGGCTCCGAAACGCCTGCAGCGCTGGCGAGCTTCCCCGGCGTTGTGCTGCGCGCGCACCTCGCGCCACTGGCGCCGCTGCCGCCGGGACGCTACATCGCATTCGCCGGCATCGGCCGGCCGGAACGGTTTTTCGACAGCCTGCAGGCGCAACCCGGCGTCGAACTGTCGGAAAGCGTCCCGTATCCCGATCATCACGCCTTCCAGCCTTCGGACCTCGCCTATCTCATGAAGCTTTCGAAAGAACGCGACGCCCGCCTCATCACGACCGACAAGGACCATGTCCGCCTGTCGCCGGACGTGAAAAGCCATGTCATGCGCGCATCGGTCGAAGCAAAATTTGAAGACCCCGCCGCCTTCGCCGCCCTGCTCGATCGCGTGCTGCGATGAGCGACGCAGACAAGCCGGAAGCCGGCCGCTTCATCCGCCCGCAGGATCTCGACAACGCCAACCGCACCACGCTCGGCGCCCGCATCGCCTGGCGCCTCGAAGCCTTCGCGTGGGACTGGATCTTCTGGAACCCGATGAAGGCGCTGTCGATTGAAGCCGCCTCCAACACCGTCGCCGCAATCCTCAAGACGCTCGGCCCGCTGACCTCGCAGAACCGCACAATGCTGCGCAACCTGCGCATGGTGTTCCCGGACTGGAGCGAGAAACAGATCAGGAAAGTCGCGCAAGGCACGTGGGAAACGTTCGGTCGCACCACCGGCGAAATGCCTCATCTGGCCAAAATGAAGCCCTACGTTCCCAACAGCCGCGTGGAAGTGGTCGGTGCCGAACACCTCGACGCCATCCGCGAAAGCGGCAAGCCGGCCGTGCTGATATCTGGCCACTTCTCCAACTGGGAAATGGTCGGCTCCGCCATCTGCAACCGCCCGCTCGATGCGCAGATCACTTATCGCTCGGCCAACAATCCCCACATCGACCGCCGCATCGCTGAAGCCCGCCACGCTTACGGCATCAACGTATTGACCCCGAAGGGCGCCGGCACACGCGAACTCATGCGCGCCCTCAGCCGCGGCCAGCCCGTCGGCCTGATGAATGACCAGAAATTCAATCAGGGCATCGCCGTCCCGTTCTTCGGTTACCACGCAATGACAGCCCCGGGCCCAACGCGCCTCGCTATGAAGTTCAAGGCGCCACTCGTGCCCATCTCGTGCAAGCGCATCGGCGTAGCCCGCTACCGCGTCACCATCCACCAGCCCTTCTTCCCGGATGCGGACCCGGATGAGGATAAGGCGATCTACAACACAGTCCTGCGCATCAATCAGTGGGTCGAGGCGTGCGTCCGCGACGCGCCAGACCAATGGTTCTGGATGCACAATCGCTGGCCGAAAGAAGCGTGGGCAAAAGCCGGCGTGACGTAGCGCTACGCGCTAATCCATGATCCCGACGCTGTCGTCGATCGTGCGCCGCACCGCGCCGACATAGTCGACCAGCGTGTGCCCCTCGATCATCGCCTCGTACAGCATCTTCAACGCATCCCGCACGACGTATGGCCTCTCCATCGGAATGAAGTGCGTCGTTCCCGGCACCTTGGTGATCGCGGCATCGGGACGGATCGTGTGAATACGCTGGTCCGCATCAGGCGGTGACGTAGATTCCTTGTCCGCCTGCAGAACGATGATCGGAATCCGCTTCTTGCGCAGCCGCCGCAGTGCAGCCCACGGCCGATAGCGATGCGCATTGAACACAGCCGCTTCCCACTCCGGCGTACAGGAAAGCGAGTACTGCCCGCTGTCCTTGCGCAGCAC
>DAIRES010000031.1:1157-6108 GCA_036795465.1 Hyphomonadaceae bacterium | reverse complement strand
TCCACCGCCGCCGCATGCATCTGCGTTCCAAGCGGCTCGAGGATCGACTCGTAGGTGATCGCGTTGAATCCGGTGGCATGCAGCCACAGCACATCGATCGGGCGCACGGGGTCGCCGAATGCAATACCGGACGTTTCACCGTCCTTGAGGTTGATCCGAAATCTGCGCATTGCGCGCGACTAGCCTCCGAACACTTTACGCAGGAGGTCGCTGGTCCGTTTGACGGGATCGCGTCGAATCGACTGCTCCTCACGGGCGACGTAATAGAACAATCCGTCGAGGGCGCTAGTCGTCGCAGCGTCGGCGAGCCACGTCTTGGCGTCGGTTTTCACAAGTCCCGCCCCGTATTTTCCCACCACGCTATCAACGGAGGCAAGCGCACCGGAGGTTGCGAGCGCCTTGTCGAAATAGGGTCGGAAAGATTGTCGCAGGCTGACTTCCGTCCGCTTTCGTAGGAAATCCGTCGCCGCCGTGTCGCCCCCACGCAGGATGCCCATCGCGTCGTCGAAGCTCATCGTCTTCACCGCATCCACCACCAGCTTGCTTGCCGTCGGCACAGCCGCCTCCGCCGCGCGGTTGACCTTGAGCTGCAGGTCATCAAGCGGCCCTGCCATCCCGAATGGCTGCAACTTCTTCTGCGCGCTGCCCAGCACGCCCGGCAAAGGGATGCGAACCGCCACATCCGCCATAAAGCCGTCCTTGGCGCCCAGCCGCTTGGACGCCAGCCCACTGGCGACATTCAGCGCCTCTTTCAAGCCAAGCGTCACATCACCTTTGGACAGGTTGCCCTTGTCTCCCGGCATCGACTTGTGAAGGATATCTGACGCGATCTTCCCGAGGTCCTGCGCGAACGCTGCGCTGCTCGCCACGGCCGTAACGGCAAGCGCGAGACACGCTCTCTTCAGCCACACGCGCATGAACCAGCACCTCCGGAGCAGGGTTCCCCTCTCCCTGCCGTGCGGATAGGAACCGGAAAGACATCATCCGTCAAACCGCACCGACAGGCGCGATTGTCAGGCCCGGACCCAGGAAACGCAGATGAGCACACAACACACGTGTTTTGACGTCTCCATCGACCAGCGCGTCGCACACATCCGCTTGAGCCGGCCAGAGCAGTTCAACACCTTCACGCCCGAAGCCTGGGTCGAACTTCCCACCATCGTCCGCGATATCGACCGCAACGCGAAAGCACGCTGCATCATCCTGTCCTCCACCGGCAAGCATTTCACCGCCGGAATGGACCTCGCCGTCTTCGCCCGCCCGGACGGCATCGTCGGCGCGGTCGATGACCCCCATCTCCGCGCCGAGAGATTCCGCGCCGACCTCCGCCCGCTGCAGGACTCGTTCAACTGCCTTGAGCAGGCCCGCATGCCCGTCATCGCCTGCATCCAGGGCGGCTGCATCGGCGCGGGTGTCGACATGGTGTCGGCCTGCGATTTCCGCTTCGCCACGAAGGACGCTTTCTTCTGCATTCAGGAGATCAACATCGGCATGACCGCCGACGTCGGCACCTTCCCGCGCCTGACCAAACTCATGCCCGACGGCTGGGTCCGCCAGATCGCCTACACCGGCGAGCGCCTGCCAGCGCAGAAGGCGAAAGAGCTGGGCCTCATCAACGAGGTGTTCGACACGCAACCCGCCATGCTTGAACACGCCACGACAATCGCTCGCGAGATCGCAACCAAGAGCCCGCTCGCCGTCACTGGCTCGAAAGCGATGATCAACTACGCGCGCGACCACACCACAGCCGACGCCCTCGACTATATCGGCGTCTGGAACGCTGCGATGCTGTCAGGCGCACACATGCGCGAGGCCTTCACGGCCAAAGCAGAAAAGCGCGACACGAATTTCCCGGACCTTCTGCCGCTGAAGGACAAGCCGCTCTGACGCTGGATTCCGGCTTACCGATCCAGACTGAACAACCCCTGCGCCGAGAACACCAGCGCCGCCCCCATCCGCGCCTCCAGCGAAGCAAACACGACCGACCTCGCCCGCTTGTCGACCTTTGTGGCGACCTCGACCATGCCCTCGCCGATGGCATGCGAAGCCACATCGAGCGACAGCGACGTCATCCGGAAGCCCTCACCCGCTGCCTCGCCCAGCATGGCGATGGCGGCCGCCGAACATGACGCAGCCTCCGGCGAGCCCGGCCCGCCAAGCTCCGCCGCCGGAATCCTTTTCATCATGGCCAGTGTCTGATCGCTCATAGGAACCAGCCTACTCCGGAAACGGCCACACGTTAAGCAATGCTAACCGCCCATTAACGCCTGATGACGTACCGGCGAAAGCATGTTGCGGGCGCGATTCCCTCTCGTTTGCCTAACCAGCGCGATGCTGGCAGCGCCCGTCATCGGCGCACCCTGCGCTTATGCCCAATCCGCCCCAGCTAGTTCCAGCGTGTCGGCCCGCATCAACGACATCCAGATCGCCCACGAAGGCGACACGATCTCGATCCTCATCAAGCTCTCGCAACAGCCCGCCGCTGCCGCCGTGAAAACATCCGGCGAAGCGATGACGGTCGAGGTCGACGGCCTGTCGCTCGTCCCGCTCAGCCTCGCCCCGCCCCCGGGCTCCCTCGTCACCAAGGTCGAAGCCGCCTCCGGCAAGCTTACCCTGTCCGGCGCCGCCTTCAGCTCGGCGACCACGGTGATCTATCGCAACGCCGTTCTGATCGAAGCGAAGCTGGCGGAACCCGATCTCCACGCCGGCGCATCCCTGATGACCGCCGCCACGCCCATCAAACCGCAGCCGGCTTCCGCGCCCCCGCCGCCTCGCGCCGCGCCAGCGCCAATCGCCCCTATGCCGGTCGCCCATCCCGCCCCAGTTCCAGTCGTTGCAGCGGCAAAACCACCTGCAGCCCATGACGAACTACTCTCGCACCTCGAGCCCGCCGCTCCCGCCCCGCCGCCTAAAAAAGCCACGCCAGCTTCAACAGCCAGCCTCGCCGGCATCGACGCCGCGCGCTGCACAGCAGCAGCAACCGAACTCGCAAAGGATGCATGGGCGCTCGCCGCAATGGGCGATCATGCGCTCTGCCTGCTGGACGCCGACAAGCTGGACGAAGCGAAGAGCCGCATCGATCAGCTCGCCGCAATCACACCGCAGGATTGGCGCGTCGCCCTCGGCCGCGCGGTGCTTGAGGAAAAATCGGGCGCTTCCGAAAAAGCCCAGGCCGACTACGTCTCAGCTTCGCTTGCGGCCCCGAATGACACGATCCGCGCCGCCATCGCCGCCCGCATAGCACCCGTGATCGACAAGCCGACCGCTCAAGCGGACCTGCAGCTGCCCCTGCCCACAAAGCTCGCCGCGAGCCATTAGCCGAAAAACGAAACCGCCCGCACGACAAGGTCGGGCGGGCGGCGAAAAAGGCATCTTCCCGACGCGCAGTCTCGGGGGGTCGGGGGGGACGGATAAGACCGCCTCGCCGGGAAGATCGTGGTATATACGCCGGCGCATCGACGCCGGTTCCGATGATGTGGCGACTTTTTTGGAAAAAAGTAGAAGCGAACTGCAATCGCGCGAATTCTCGCGAGCACCGTGCAGTTTCCTCAAAAACAAAACGGGCGACCCGAAGGCCGCCCGCCATGTTTCAAAACTCTACAATGCCTCAGGCTACGCTACTAACTGTACTGACGGGCGCGTTCACGGCGCCGAACATGTCGCCGAGATGGCCGACACCGCTCACACCGAACGCGGATTCTGCGTACTTCCCGATCGCTGGGAACAGGCGACCGATTTCCTTGTTGCCGAGCCCTGCCTTGTGCAGGTCGCGGATGACTTGTTCCGCCACAGCCATGCGGCCTCCAGGCGTGCGCTCAATCAGGCGCGCGATCACGCCGGTCGCGGCGCCAACCGTTGCGCCCATGTTTGCGGCCAGCACGCGTGCGCCGGGAACCCGCTCGAAAATCTCGTCAGCGATCGGCGCGCCCTGCCGATCCGCCGCATTCAACACAATGCCGATCGCAGCCTCGGTCCTGTCGAAAGGCATACCGATGGACTTCGACACGTGTTTAACGAAGGCGTTGAGCATTCTGGCCCCGCAATCAACTGCAGGCTCAGTCTCGCCGGTTAAGGTTGCCGGGGTCTTAAGCCCCGAGCCTTCAGGAATCCGGGCGGCCGGTCGGGTTGCACCCGCCATAGTGCGCCGCCGGGTGTCCGCCCAGCTTGGCCCAAAGCTGATCGCCCCATGAATAGTGCCACCATTCCGTGGGATTGTTGGCGAACCCCGCCTCCGTCATCGCCCAATACAGAAGCCTGCGGTTCGCCCGCGCCTCCGCATCCGACATCGAAATCGCCTGCGTGCGCTCGAACCCGTCCGTCCACGCTTCTTCGGTCAGATCGTCGAAAATCCCGCCCATGAAGAGCGGCTGGCGCGTGTCGCTGAACGTCAGCGTAAGGTCCAGCGCCGCCCCCGTCGAATGCGGTGATGGCGAACTTTGCCCAGCCGTCGGCGCAGCCCAGTATTTCTCCACTTCGTCCACCAGAGCCTGCCCCGCGAGATGCGGTTGCTGCTTCACCAGCCATTCCGGAAACCAGACATCATGGAAATACCGCTGGATCGCCTGCGGCCGCCACGCATCGAAAAGATACACTTCGATACCGAGAGGTTTCAGCCGCGCATTCACCTGCCCCAGCTTCGTCGCCACCGAAGTCCGCAGATACAGCTCCGCAATGGATCCGGGAACGCTCAGATAATAAGGCGGATTGCGCGGCGTGTTGTAATGATTGTCGCCAGCTATCCCTGCCCCGCGCACTTCAAGACAGGCTTCGTTCGCAAGCACGCCATCGAAATCGATCCGCACAGTCTGGCGATACCCCGCCTTGCGCGCCAGCACCTCGGCTGACGGTGGAATGGGCGTCTCTTTCAGCAATTCAATATCTCGACTCATGCGCGACACCCTACGCCGCGCCGCTCCCGCCGCAATCCAGCCGGCGGAACCCTGCGCCTCCC
>DAIRES010000031.1:0-1057 GCA_036795465.1 Hyphomonadaceae bacterium | reverse complement strand
GTCGCCGCCTTGCTGATGTGGTTCTGGCTGTCCGCCTGCGCCATCTGCATGGGCGCGGAGCTGAACTCGCAGCTCGAACTCTTCACCACGCGCGACACCACAATCGATGCGCCTTCCAAACCCGGACAGCGCGGCGCTTACGTCGCCGACCACATCGAAAACCCGGAACAGGCAAGTGGCCCCACGCCTCAAGCCGAGGATGTTACAAAGCCTCAAGAGTTGGAACGAATGACGCCGTCACGTCTTCCCTAGGAGCAAATCTTACGCGCCACTCCTGACAGGACCATCCCATGAAAAAGCTTCTCGTTTCCGCAGCCCTCGCCGCAGCGCTCGCGGCGCCCGCCTTCGCGCAACAACCGCCAGCCACACCAGAGACGATCCAGAGCAACGTCACCGCACAGGGCCAGGTCAGCGTCCAGGGCGCCGAACCCGCCACTGTCGATGCGACCCAACCCACGGAAATCGCTCCCGCTGCGGAAGCCCCGCAACCCCTGACCAGCGTGACCATCGACACGACCGTCGATGAAACGCCCGCCGCCACCGTCGAGACCACGACGGAAATCATCACGCCGGTATCAACCCGCCCCGTGCTCAACGCCGAAAACCCGATCGCTCCCGAGGTTCAGGCCATCGTCGAAACCAAGAAGGGCTACACCACGGCCGATATCGCCAAGGCCCAGCACGAGGCCATGCTCGCCACGCCCGTCAGCCAGCCGACGACCATCATCACCACGACGACGACCACGCCCCGCCCGGGCGGCTGATCGGCCCGATACCGGACAAGATACCCGGACTAACCAGATAAGCGCCCGGCAGGCCCCACCTGCCGGGCGCGTTCTGTTGCATTCCCGCGAAATCTGTCGCTTAAGGTACCTCTAACACTGATCGAAAACCGGGTTTACGGAGGACTGAATGCGTGAGGCAGTGATCGTTTCAACGGCTCGCACGGGGCTGGCGAAATCGGTACGTGGCGGGTTCAACATGACCCATGGCGCGGCTCTTGGAGGACACGCGATCAAGCACGCGGTCGAGCGCGCAAAAATCGACCCGAAAGAAG
>DAIRES010000030.1:0-25951 GCA_036795465.1 Hyphomonadaceae bacterium | reverse complement strand
CCGCGTCGTTTACGACGTTACCTCGAAGCCTCCCGGCACGATCGAGTGGGAGTAGGGGGTCTCGCTATCTATCGCCAACTATCGACGTAAATCGAACAGCGGGCTTGCCGCGTTGCGCGGCGTTTTAGGCCTCAAGCGCTCCAACCCGCTCATCGGGGAGGTCTAAGGCAAAACGCGTCAGCACATCTCGTTCTTGCTAGCTCAGCTGTCCGAGCGCTGAGAGGCGCGCGTTTGAATGCACAAGACATGAGATTGCAATCGCGTGAGATTGTTCGCGGTCAGTTTTGTAGCAGCAATCCCGATGAATCTGTTGAGTTGCCGATCAATGCAGGTCTTTCGCTCCTTCTCGAAGCACGCCAAAAGACTCTCGCCAAGTACCTCGGCGTACCGCAACGCGGCCAAGGCATCTCCCGCACAGTATTGCGACAGAGCCCCGAATGATCGTTCGACCAGGCTTTCAAACGTGACCGGGTACGCCACAACTCGGAGGGCGCCATTCTTATCCGCCCGCAGACGAGATGGCGCCTCGCGCAAGGAGACATCGAGAAGAGCGGCGCCCAGCCAGTCGATGCAAGTGATGGCCGTGAAAGGGTCGTTCACCCCGGGCGAGAGGGCGCGGGCCGCAATCTCCACAAGTTCATCGACCAGAAATCGGATATCCTGAAGCGCGGTTCGGCGAATACCAACAGCGAATGCCCCCGCGATTGCGGCGTTCGCAGGCTCGGTGATGCGGCTAGCGGGTCGCGCATCCGCAATCGTTCGGCCAGGATGGAGAAAATCCCCCGGCTGTACGCGCAGGCGCAAGATGATGTCGTATTGCTGGGCAAGATCGAGAAGCAAATCGTCGTCGATCAGCTGAAGGTATCCAGACGACTGCGCCATGATTGGAATCCCAGGTTCGTCATCTTGCCCGTGGTCGCCGGTGATTGCGTCTCGAGCAGGCGGCGCTCCGTCTTGGTGAGCTTCTCCCAGAGACTCGGGGAATCGTGTTTTGAGGTTCCTCGCGAGTTTTTCGCCGATGTCTGCGATCACACTATTGATATGTAGTTTGCTCGGCACGTGATGGATAAAGTAGATGAGCACGGCGATCGAGCAGAGCGCCAGCACGAGCGCGATCATTAGGGCAAGGTCCGGGACGAATTCGCCGCTTCCGGCTTCGTCCGCAGATCGAACGGTCCGCAACACCAACAGACAATAGACAAAGGTCGAAATGAACGTCCCGAGAGTGACCTGATTTCCTCGGTCACCCATGAAGTTGCTTAGCAGGCGCGGGCCGTATTGACCCGATGCGTAGACAACGGCAGCGATTGTCACGGAGAAGACTGTGCCGGCGACCGTCACCATCGATCCGCCGATGACCGACAATATCTGCCGTGCACCGTCCGGATGCGCAGCGCGAACCCAACCAATTCGTTCGATCCAATCCGGACCGGCCTCGTCGATTGAGATCATGCCCCACGCTAGCATTGCGGAACACAGCGTCATCACCATTGGAAGAAACCAATAGCTTCCTCTCAGCGCGTCAAAGAGGCGGATGACATTGGCCTTCATCGGCTTACTGCTTTCTAGCTTCAGGCCACAGTTGCAAAGACTTCAAACGTTCGTCTGGCAGGGAGGGCGCCGGAGGGGGCTCTGTGG
Source organism: Hyphomonadaceae bacterium (assembly GCA_036795465.1). Taxonomy (GTDB): domain Bacteria; phylum Pseudomonadota; class Alphaproteobacteria; order Caulobacterales; family Hyphomonadaceae; genus UBA7672. The sequence goes on along the minus strand of DAIRES010000030.1, from coordinate 24,313 downwards.
AAAGGATTGAGACCAGACCTATCTTCCTCACGTAGCAACCCCATACAGTGATCTCGCTCCGGCTCGTTTGGGATTGTCGCGGCCGTTTTCTGGCGGCTATCAAAACGTGCAGACCAATACTGAAGTCAACGCAGCCAGCTAACGGGCTCTTCATGCGGATGTTCCCGAACGGCCGACTCTTCTCCCGCCCACGCCCTCGGACATTATCCCGTGGGCGCCTCAGGCTGCAGGAGCTGCGCATTGCCAAATAGATCTTGCAGTCAGCGCGGCGCGATACGGACCACGGCTTGATCATATGAGCATGCCCGATCCCTACATCGTCTTTCTCTTAGGTCTTGGCGTCAGCGTGCTGCTTGTTGCGTGGTTGCCCCTGGCTCTTCGCAGGATTCCGCTTTCCCTATCCATCATGTGCGTCTTGTTTGGAGTCGCGGTTTTCGCGGTAGGCGGACTCACCTTCGATCCCGATCCTCGCGAATACGACACGATCGTGGAGAAGCTCTGTGAAGCTGTCGTCATCATTTCTCTTATGGGGGCAGGGCTAAAGCTAGATCGGCCGATTGGCCTGCGATCTTGGGCGACGACGTGGCGTCTGCTTGGGATTGCGATGCCGCTGACAATCGCGGCTGTTGCCTTGGTTGGTTATAGCCTCGGTCTCTCCGCCTCGTTGGCGCTTCTGCTTGGGGCCGCCTTGGCACCCACAGACCCGGTGCTTGCGTCTGACGTTCAGGTCGGAAAGCCCGGGACGGGTGAAGAGGGCGAAGTCAAGTTCGCTCTTACCTCGGAAGCTGGCCTCAATGACGGGTTAGCATTTCCGTTTGTGCATTTGGCGGTGGCTTTCGCGCTGGCGGCGTCGGCTGGACAGACCTGGCCAAGTGCGCAAGCGATCGGCGCGTGGCTTCTTATCGACGTTGGTTGGCGTGTTATCGCAGGCGTGGGCGTTGGATGGCTGGTCGGGCGCGGTCTCGGCTGGCTAACCTTCGGGATATCTCGCGTGAAGCTCTCAGGGACGGGCGATGGTCTTGTCGCCATTGGCGCAACGCTGGTGGCCTATGCGATCACCGAGGTGTTTCACGGCTACGGCTTTTTAGCGGTGTTCGTGTCTGCGCTTGTCCTGCGTGATCGAGAAAGAAGTCACGAGTATCACGAAGCTCTGCACGATTTTGCCGAGCAGATCGAACGTCTATTGATGATGCTGGTGCTTGTCTTGTTTGGCGGCGCCATCGCGACGGGGTTGTTTTCCAGCGTGACGTGGGTCGACGCCATGGCGGCATTGGCAATCGTCTTGCTTGTCAGACCGATCGCGGGATGGATTTCTCTCCTCGGCTCGGGCCAGGCGGCGCGTGATCGCGGCCTGATAGCTTTCTTCGGGATTCGCGGTATCGGTTCCTTCTACTACATCGCGTACGGGATAAATCACGGTGACTTTGGATCTAGCGAGCGCCTGTGGGCCATCGTTGGTCTCGTCGTCGTGATCTCGGTGATCATCCACGGCATAACGGCAACGCCCCTGATGCAGTGGCTCGACCGGCAAAGCCGGTCCGATTTTGCGCCCGACCGCGCAAACAACCCCGACTAATTCATACGTCGGCCGACCCGCGCAACGCGCTCTTTGAGGAGAAGCCAAAATCCATCGACGGCATCAGCGGCGTGGATTGAGCAAGCCTTGTCGCTCAGCAAGCAGTTCCTGCTCGGCAAGATCGGGATCGCCCTTCGCTCCCAGCCGCGAAAGCCGGATCAACAGCAGGCCGATGACCGCGGAAGCGATTGAGCCAGCGATGACGCCGATCCTCATGGGCCCGGAGGCATCGGTGGCGCCAAACGCGAGGGCGCCGATAAACAGGCTCATCGTAAAGCCTATGCCTGCGATGAACCCTGCTCCAATCATCGCGAGCGGCGGGGCTGGAAGTACCCGATGCATCACACTTGCCGCCAACAGCACGACACCGGCGACGCCGATCACTTTGCCGAGAAAGAGGCCAAGCCCTGTTGCAAGAAGAACGGGGTGCGAGAAATCGGCCAGCGACATTCCACCTAGAGGCGCCCCTGCATTGGCTACTGCAAATGCGGGAAGAATGGCGAGGACGACAAACGGTCGGAGTCCGTGTTCGAGTACTAGGAGCGGGGATCGACCCGTGCTGTCTCGCATGGGAATTGTCATCGCCGTCAGAACGCCTGCGATGGTGGCGTGGACGCCAGACAGGACCGTAAAGCACCAGAGGATTGTCGCCAGCGTCAGGTAATATCCCAGATGCCGAACCCCCGTTCTGTTGAGCACGAGCATCGCGGAGAATGTCACCGCCGTGCCTCCGAGCGCCCATCCGACGATGTTGGTTGAATAGAAGACCGCGATCACGACGATCGCCCCGAGGTCGTCGACGATGGCGAGCGCCAGAAGGAAGAGGCGCAGACCGGGCGGAGCATGTTTGCTGACGAGCGACAGGACGCCGAGTGCAAATGCAATATCTGTAGCAGCCGGGATTGCCCAGCCTCTCGCATAAGCCGGGTCGGCGCCTTGAACCACCAGTAGATAGACGAGGGCCGGGGCGGCCATGCCGCCTATCGCCGCCGCGATGGGTAACACAGCCGTGCGCGGATTTCGCAACGGCCCTTCGACCGTTTCACGTTTGAGCTCAAGGCCGACGTAAAGAAAGAAAAGCGCCATCAAGCCGTCGTTGATGACGTGAAGGATATCGAGATGGAGCGTTGCGCCGCCAAAGTTGATGTCGACAAGGAGCGTGTGAAGGAATGCGTCGAAAGTCGCCGCAGCTGGTCCGTTGACGACGATAAAGGAAATCACGGCGGACACGGCGAGAATCGCCCCCGCTGCGGAATCGCGCTCCCACCAATGTTCCGTCGTATGAGTCGCCAAAGCGCGTCCCTCTCAAGTCAGGGGAGGGGTTGTAACGATCGCTGCTGGTCGCACAACGCTATGCGAGCGAGTAATGGCGATTCATTGAGGTCGCCGCGTCGATGCTGTTGCCTTGCACCGCCGGTGTGCTCGGCCTAGGACGGATCGCAAGGCAGCGTGCCGATTACCCTCCGCCGAATGAGGCCAATGACCGAAGCCGACAACGACAAGAGTGAAGCGCCGACCAAGGGTCGGGCGGCTATTGGCCTGACCGTGGGCGCGATCGGTGTCGTCTTTGGCGATATCGGCACCAGTCCGCTCTACGCCATGCGCGAGTCGCTGGCGCATGTTGAGGGCGCGCCAGAGGCCGCTGTGCTAGGCGTGTTGTCGCTGATCTTCTGGGCGCTGATCCTGGTCGTCACCATCAAGTACGTCGCGTTCCTCATGCGGGCGGACAACAAGGGCGAGGGGGGCACTCTGTCCCTGATGGCGCTCGCCCAGGGGGCCCTGGGACGCCGATCGTCGCTTGTGTTGTTTCTTGGCCTGTGCGGTGCAGCGATGTTCTACGCGGATGGCGCCCTGACGCCGGCCGTGTCCGTGTTGTCGGCCGTTGAAGGGCTAAGGGATGCGCCTGGCATAGGCGCGGTGATGAGCCCCTTCGTTCTGCCGATCGCGGTCGGAATTCTGGTTTCGCTCTTTCTCATTCAATCGCACGGTACTGCGGGCCTGGCCCGGGCGTTCGGGCCAATCACATTGGTCTGGTTTTTGACCCTCGCAGGACTTGGCATCAACCAGATTGTACAAAATCCCGTAATCCTGTGGGGTCTGTCGCCGCACCACGGCGTGATGTTCCTTATCGACAATGGCTTTCTTGGGTTTGTCGTTCTCGGCAGCGTCTTCCTCGCCGTCACGGGAGCTGAGGCGCTTTACACCGACATGGGCCATTTCGGTAAGTCGCCGATCCGGGCCGGTTGGCTCTTCATCGTCCTGCCATGCTTGATGTTGAACTATCTGGGCCAGGGCGCGCTGGCGCTTTCGAATCCGGAGGCCGCAGAGAATCTGTTCTGGATGATGGTTCCGGAATTCGTCTATTGGCCGGTCCTGATCGGTGCGACCCTTGCAACAATCATCGCAAGCCAGGCGGTGATCTCGGGCGCTTACTCCATCACCCAGCAGGCGGTGCAGCTCGGACTACTTCCACGCCTGACAATTCGGCGAACGAGCGAGACACAAGCTGGTCAGATCTATGTGCCAGCCGTCAACATGATGATGCTCGTTGGCGTCTTGTTGCTCCTCGGCATGTTCCCCTCGTCAACGCAACTGGCGGGCGCGTATGGCATCGCCGTCACCGGTGCGATGCTGATCGACACGCTTCTCGCATTTGTCGTCCTGCGGTTCATGTGGAAACGAAGCCTGTTGCTGACGTGTGCGCTGATCGTGCCTTTCCTCTTCATGGACCTGACTTTCTTTGGATCCAACTTGCTCAAGATTCCGCAAGGCGCATGGGCGCCATTGGTGATTGGTGGCCTCATCGTGCTACTCATGTCGACCTGGCACCGCGGCACACGGCTACTTGCAGAGCGGGCTCGCAAGGAGAGCGTTTCTGTTGCCGACCTTCTTCAGATGCTGTCCGTCAAGCTGCCGCAACGCGCGCCCGGTACGGCGATCTTTCTCACGTCTGACGCCAGCGTCGCGCCGGTCGCACTCCTCCACAACCTCAAGCACAACGCAGTGCTGCACGAAAAGAACATCATCGCGACCGTTGAGACTGCCGATCAGCCGCGTGTGCCGCGTGATGAGCGGGTCACGCTCGAAAGGCTGAACGACGACTTCCAGCGACTGACGATCCGATACGGCTTTATGGAAAGCCCCAACGTGCCCAAGGCGCTCGGTCTCTGCCGCAAGCAGGGGCTCAAGTTCGACATCATGTCGACGAGCTTTTTCCTTGGAAAGAGAACTGTCGTCGCGAGTCCAGGGCACAGCATGCCGATCTGGCAGGATCGCCTCTACATTTTCCTCATGCGAAACGCCGCCAATCCAACCGATTTTTTTCACATCCCGCCGGGTCGGGTCGTGGAGATGGGCACGCAGGTGATTCTCTAGTCCGCGACGGCTCCGGCGGGGATTTGGCCGAGCGTTAGGTGCTTCCTTTGCGTAAAGCGGGGTCCGCTCGACCGATGGACGCCCTCGTGTCTTGCGAGCACGGTCGCTGTTCGGTTGAAGCTGACGCGCGAAGGCGTAGGCTGCGCTAGAAGGCATTCACGCCTTGGTCTAAATCGTCCGCCACTGGCGAACGTTGCGCTGCGATCGGAAGCGCTCTTCGGAATCCCAGACCACCGTGCTGGGTCTGCTCGTTGGGGACACGACCGTGATAAGCGTTGAGAATCTAACCTTCGCCTATGGCAAGGCTCCGCCGGCGATTGACGGCCTTTCCTTTTCCATTTCGCCGGGAGAGATCTTCGGTTTTCTCGGTCCCAGTGGTGCAGGTAAAAGCACGACCCAGAAAATCCTGATGCGCCTGCTCAAAGGATATACAGGCGACATCGAGATCATGGGGCGATCGCTCGACCAGTGGAAAGAAAACTATTTCGAGCGGATCGGCGTGTGTTTCGAGCTTCCGAGCAACTATCGGAAGCTTACAGCGCTCGAGAATCTCCAGCTGTTCGCACGCTTCTTCTCAGGCCCCACAATTGCTCCCACGGATATCCTTGGGCGCCTGGGCCTTGCGGATGTAGCCAACAAGCGTGTCGAGCATTTTTCCAAGGGAATGCAGATCAGGCTGAACCTTGCGCGCGCCCTGTTAAATCGTCCGGATATTCTATTTCTCGATGAGCCGACAGCCGGCCTTGATCCTGGAAATGCGCGACGTGTGCGCCAGATCATTCGCGAAGAGCGTGATCGCGGAACAACGATTTTTCTGACGACGCACGACATGATGGTCGCCAACGAGCTCTGCGACCGCGTCGGCTTTCTCGTCGACGGTCGACTTACCAGCGTCGACTCGCCGGCCTCGCTCCGGCTCCTGCATGGGCGACGCGCCCTCAGGGTGCAGTTTCAAAAAGACCAAGCAAGCCTGGTCGAGGAGCTCCCTCTCGACGGGCTCTCTGACAATGCGCGCTTTCAGGACATCCTTCGCAACGGACGCATCGAGAGCATGCACAGTCAGGAACCCAGCCTGGAAGATGTCTTCCTCAGCGTTACCGGCAGGGCGCTTGAATGAGACACATCCTGCCGCTCGTATGGACGGATCTGCGCATCCTGTTTCGGACAGGCTATGTCTGGGCGACCGTCGTCATCTTCGCGATCCTCCTGTTCATTGCCCTGCAGGTGGCGCGTCTCGATTTCTCCGGTTTCGTCTCATTGGTGAGCGCAATCATTCTGCTCGACGTCGTCCTGACGCCGATCCTGATTGTCGGGTTGATGGTCCTGCTGGAGCGCGGCGAAGGCAGCTTTGCAGCTCTTGCCGTGACGCCGCTCTCACGCAGCGCTTACCTCGCTGCCCGTACCCTGACGGTAAGCATGATAAGCTCTGCCGAAATGCTGCTACTCGTTATGATCGCTTATGATGGCGAGGTTTCAGGAATCTTGCTTGCCGGAGCGCTTGTAAGCCTCTCTGCGATCGTCGCGTTGAGCGCTATCATCATCGTGGCGCCGTTCAACTCGCTCTACGCTTTCATCCTGCCGATGTTCGGGTGGGTGTTTTTCCTCGGTATGCCGGCTTATGGCGTCCTGATTGGCTGGGATGCAGCATGGCTGGCCTGGCACCCCACGTCATCAGCCATGGTGTTGCTTGAAGGCGCGTTTGAGCCACTTGAGATATCGCGTCTTGGCTTTGGAATAGCCGGTGTCGTCCTGTGGATAGCCGTGATGAGTTTCCTGGCGCTGCAAGCGCTGCGCTTCATGCAAGCACGCGCGGCTGGCGGGTAGGGCGATGTCCGGGGAACAGACAAGTGGAAGACGTTGGGGTGTGTTCGCGGCGCTAGCACTATCCGATGCCCGCAACATTGCGCGGGATGGCCTGCTCGGGTTTCTGATACTCCTGCCGCTGGGCGTCGCGCTCATCTTTCGGTTTCTGATACCGAGCGAGGCCCAACTCGAGCGCATGGTCGAGTCAAACCTGCCGGGCGACCTTGCGGCGTACCAATCACTATTCTCCGTCATTGCCGCTGGCCTCGATGAGGTCCTGATGGCGATCTTTGTCGGCATGTCGCCGGGGCTCATCGGGGCGGTCTATGGGCTGATGCTCGTCGATGAGCGTGATCAGCGCACGCTCGCCGTGCTGCGTGTCATGCCGATCAACTTCGCGCGCTATCTGGCGGCCAGGCTCGTGACGCCGTGTGGTCTCTCGCTCGCTGTCACGATCGCCGCCTATCCGTTGTGCGGACGACTGCCTCTGCCTGCGTTGGATATTGTTGCGATCGCTGTCGCAGGCACATCTACTGTCCCGACAGCCGTGCTCGCGATCGTGACGTTTGCCTCCAACAAGGTCGGAGCGCTGGCGATGATGCGTGTCGTCAATGGCGCGCTTGCCTTGCCGTTCCTGGCGTATTTTGCATCGCCGGTTCAGGAGTTGCTGGCGTGGCCCGTTCCGTCATTCTGGCAGATGAAGGCGCTGTGGCTGGCATCGCAAGGCCAAGCTTACGTGTGGCCTTTGGCGTGCACACTGGCGCTAAACATGGTGTTCTCTGCATGGCTGTTCAGACGATTCAATCGGCGTCGTGAATAAGGGCCGCCATACTGGGCTACCGGCCGAGAGAGGAATTCATCATGACAGACCAGACACGCGCGGAAACCGGGTGGACGCTGTTTCTTGTAGGCTTGGCGATTTCAGTCCCGGGCACATTCCTTTTGACCGAACCCCTCGGTCTCGAACTCTGGAAGCACTTCGCGGTTTCGATAGCAGCTCCTGCCGGCTTCTTCCTTCTTCTGCTTGCCGCGAAATATGTCTGATCGGCTTAGCCGAATGTTCTAGAGAAAAAGTCGATGCAGAGGCGCCACGCGGTCGCGTCAGGTCGTAGATGTCCCGCCGACGCGTGGCAGGACGCGATTGATGCTCGACCCCTGGATCAGCACGGAGAAAAGCACGACCACATAGGTTGCCGTCAGGATCAGATCCTTGGGCGGGCCGCTTGGAAGCGAGAGCGCAAGGGCGATCGAGATGCCGCCACGCAAGCCGCCCCAAACCAGCACCGGGAACGTGGACTGGAAGGGGAGTGACTTTCGCCACAGCAGCAATGGCGCTCCGGTTGACGCTGCGCGGGCCACGAGCACCATCGGTATTGAAGCCAGACCAATGAGGAGGAACTGCGTATTGCCAACAAGCGCGATGCCTTCGAGACCGATCAGGAGGAAGAGCACCGCGTTCAGAATTTCATCGACCAGGCCCCAGAATTTGATGACGTAGTCTCGCGTCGTATCGCTCATCGCCAGCGCAACACCGCGATTACCGATTAGAAGGCCGGCAACCGCCATGGCGACGGGGCCGCTTATGTGCAGGTTTTGCGCGAGTGCATACCCTCCCATGACCATGGCCAGCGTGACCAGAAGTTCGACCGGGTAGTCGTCGATCGCCCGCATGGCAAAGAAGCCGATCCAGCCAACTGCGAGACCGAGGGCTGCTCCCCCGACCGCTTCGATGAAGAACATCGACGCGGCGTGCGACGCGGAGAACCCGTCTCCTGCAGCGGCCGCCAGAATGATGCTGAAGACAACAACGCCAACGCCGTCATTGAAGAGACTTTCGCCCGAGACGGTCGCTTGCAGGCCCGGCGGGGTTTCTGCATGTTTCATCGCGCCCATGACGGCGACGGGGTCCGTGGGGCTGATCAACGCGCCAAACAACAGACACCAGATCAGCGGCAGCTCGATACCTGCAAGCTGTGTCAGCCACATCAAGCCAAAACCCACGATGGCCGTGGAAACGAGCACGCCAAGCGTGCTCAGAACGCCGACTTGCCAGCGGTGGCGTCTCAAATCGCTGAGATCGACGTGCAAGGCCCCGGCGAACAGAAGGAAAGAGAGCATCCCCTGCATGAGGGTCGCCTCGAAATCGACGGTGGCAATGAATGCGCGAACCGACTCGCCGATGTGAAAGCGTGGTGTCAGGAAATCGATGGCCAGGACTAGTAATGAGGCCATGACACCCATCAGGGCCAACCCGACGGTGGACGGCAGGCGCAGGAATTTGTGATTCAACCAGCTCAGCGTCGCGGTGAGTGTGATGAGGATCGCGGCGACATCGAAGACGCTTGGTACATGCGCAGTGTCCATACCCGGTTCCTGTTGTCAGATCGGCGAGTGCCAAGGTCCGTAGCAGCGCAGAGCCAGCGGGTTCACAACCCGTAACTGCCCACCAGAAGAATCGAAAGCGTCACGATCATCAGTATCACCAGAGGCACACCGGCCCGGACATAATCCTGGAACCGGTAACCGCCTGCGGACATGATCAGTATGTTAGTCTGGTACGCCATCGGTGTTGCAAATGCGAGATTCGCCCCGAACAGGACGGCCAGCACCATCGGCTCGGCGGCGATCCCAAGCTGGCCTGCTACGCTGACCGCGATCGGTGTTCCGACAGCAGCAGCCGCCGTGTTGGAAGAGAAGTTCGTGATGAGCGCAGTGAACGTCATCACCGCCGCGACCGCAACAGCTGGCGGAAATGGGCCTAACAGCGTCGCGAGGCCGCCGCCCATCCAGCCCGCCGCGCCCGTCTCAAGGAGGGCGCGACCAAGAGCGATGCTGGCGGCGACGAGAACTATGACTTCGGCGCTCAAAGCCCGGCCAAGCCGGTCGAACTTGACACAACCAATCGCGATCATGGCGATCGTACCCGTCAGTGAGGCAATCGAGATGGGAACAATTCGCAACGCTGCAGCAGTGATGACACTGGCCACGATCAAAAGCGCAGCCGGCGCGAGAAACGCTCGGGGCACCTCGGAGGCCCCTTCAAGGATCATTGCTCCTTCCGAGGTCTGCAGGTTCTGCAGGCGCGAGCGCCCGCCCCGGACCAGCAATACGTCCCCAACTTCCAGCCGCTCGCCTGAGGTGTCGAGCGCTTCGTGAAAAAGGGCGCGATCCGGCCGGTAGAGCCCTATGACCACTGCGCCATATCGATCGGATATCTGGGCTGAGCGCGCCGTCGCTCCGACCAGTGGGGACTCCGCGCCGATCACGACCTCGGCGATCAGTTCGTCGTCTTCGGCGTCAGGTTGACTGTCCACGACCCACGCGCCTGGCGGCGCCAGAGGGGCCTTTGCTCGATCACTCGCAATGCGCAGATCCTGAACCGAGCCTTCGATATGCACAACATCGCCAGCGCGAAGATGGATCGCCGGGTCGTTTCGGCGGAACCGCTGCCCTTCACGACGAACTGTCCCTATCTCGATCTCGGGGCCGAGCCGGGAACGAAGGGTCTCCAGCGTTGCATCCATGACAGTGGAGTTCGCATTGACATGGAGCGCTGCCGAGAATTTTCGCGGCGACCCCAAGGGGCCATTGGATATCGCCGGCAGAAGGCGAGGCATGATAAGCCAAAGGTATGGAAGCGCGATCGCCGCAGCAACGAGCGCGATGCCGGTGAAGTCGAAAATGCCGATCGGCGATACGCCAAGGTCCTCAGCAAGACTGACGACGAGCAGGTTTGTTGACGTGCCAATTGTTGTGGCCATCCCGCCAATCAGGATCGCAAAGTTCACGGGCATGAGCGTGCGCGAGGCAGGATATCCGCTGCGTGCAGCCAGATTCAACAGGATCGGCATCGCCAGGATCAGCACCGGCGTATCGTTGATGAACATGCTCACGCCGCCGCAGACCAGCAGGGTGCAAAGCAGACCGAGACTTTTGCTTCTGTTCCAGAGCCTCGCCATCACTGCCGTCGCAGGCTCGAGGGCGCCGGTGGAAACGAGGCCGCGGCCGAGGATCATCAGACTGCAGATGGTTATGAGCGCTTCGTGACCAAAACCTCCGAACGCGATCTCGATTCCGGTGAGCCCATTGTCGCCTTCGAGGGGAAAGAAATAGAAGCCAAGGGCCAAGCAGCTGATCAGCATCAGGCAGACGACTTCAATCCTGACACGCCCGCTGGCGAACAGGATGAAGGTCGCGATGGTAAGCGCGATTGTCGCCGCTGCGTGTGCGCCCGGCATCCGCCTAGTCTCCGGCCTGCGAAGCAGTCATCGTCCGCCCTCCGAGAGGTCGAGGATCCGTCGACGCTGTCGAATGCGTGCCGCGTCGAGCAGCATACGCCCGGCCCAGCGGTAGACGTTCTGCTCCCGGACCTGCTGGCGCATCAGGTGCATTCGCTCGCGCTGTTCCTGTTCGGGCATGCGTAACGCTGCGTCCAGCGCCTGCGCCATCTCCTTGCCGTCGTAAGGGTTCACGATCAGCGCCTCAGACATCTCGCGCGAGGCGCCTGTGAAGCTGGACAGGATAAGCACGCCCTGATCGTCGTCTCGCGAGGCGACATACTCCTTGGCGACAAGGTTCATGCCGTCGTGCAGGCTGCTGACGATGCACATGTCGGCGGCCCGGAAAAGCTCGAACACTTCGGCAGGCTCATGGTGGCGGATAAGCAGTCGGATCGGCTGGTAGATCCCGTGCCCGTGACGCGCGTTGATTTCGTCGGCCAGTGCAATCGCCTCGCTCTGTAGCGAGCTGTAGCTGGCCAGCTTGCTGCGCGTCGGCGCCGCTACCTGCACGAAGGTGAAGCGGCCTTTCCATTCCGGATTGTCCGAGAGCAGCATGTCGATTGATCGCATGCGGTCCAGGATGCCCTTGGTGTAATCGAACCGCTCAATGCCGACGGCGATCTTTGCATCGGCCCCCAGCCCAAATCGTTCGCGAACAGTGGTCCTGCAGGTTTCGACGGGCGGCTGATTTTCGAGCGCCTTTGGCGGCCATTCGATCGAGATGGGGTAGGGGCGGATCTTTGTCTCGTGACCGGAAAGCGTGACAGCAGCATTCTCACGGTCGATACGGCTTTCGATGAAGCGGTCGACCGTCTCGAAGAAATTGTTGCAGTGGAATTGCGTGTGAAATCCGATGATGCTGCTGCCGAGCAAGCCGTCGAGGATTTTTTCCTTCCAGGGACAGATGCCGAACGTCTCGGCATTAGGCCAGGGGATATGCCAGAAGGTGATGATGGTAGCTTTCGGTAGGCGATTGCGGATCATCCGTGGCGCGAGCGCGAAATGGTAGTCCTGCACCAGGACGATAGGGTCTTCGGTCTGCGCTTCGCGCGCGACTGCCTCGGCGAAGCGTTCGTTGATCTGCTCATAGTAACGCCAGTCGCTTTCGCGAAACGTCGGCCGCACGAATGCTATGTGACACAAGGGCCAGAGCCCCTCGTTCGCGAGCCCGTAATAGTATCCGTCCTGCTCTTCCTCGGTCACCCAGACGCGGCGCAACCGATAGGAAGGCGAAGCAGGTGGCACTGCGATTCTGTCGTGGCTATCGACTGTTTCTCGATCGGCGGTGCCGCTGCCGTGAGCGATCCACGTCCCGCCACAAGCTCGCATCACCGGTTCCAACGCCGATACCAGACCGCTGGCCGGGGTCTGGACGGCGATGCCTGTGTCGGTGTGGTTGTGAATGTAAGGCTCGCGGTTCGACACGATGATAACTTCTGCGCCAGGCAGCGCATCGTTGAGCAGATTGTGGAGGGACTGCGGCGTCCACTGCACCTGAGCTGCTTCAGTCGGCGCTCGGCCGACTTCCAGATCCTTCAGCAGCTTGTGTATCTCGCGATCTATCCCGGTGCGATCCGGGCGCGGTCCAATCATCGGCCGGCCTGCGCGAACATCAGCCAAGGCGCGGCGCAGGGACGCCATCCAGCCGCGAAAGAAGAAGAGTGCAAGGATTGCTGCGATCCCCGCGACCACCGCCGCGGCAGCGGCAAGTGTCGCCACGATCAGTGTCTGCGCCTGTCCCGTGCGGGCCGAGATGAAGGTCAGATCGTGGAGAATGGTAAGGTAATAGGCCCCGTTCGCAGTCTCCACGGGAAAGGATCCGACCAGCACCCGGCGATTCTGCTCGGAGATACTGGAGAAACTCTCGCTACTGGTCCGCGCCGCTTGCTCGCACGAGAAGCTGGGCGGCATCAGTCGCGTAGCGCCCAGCAACTGGCGGTTTGGGTCGCACAAACCGACCGCGAGAATGCGTTCGTCTTCTGCCACGCCCTGAAGAATGCTTGAGAGGCGCTGGCTGTCGTTATCGGCAAGCGCGCGTGAGATAGGCCCCTGAATGGAGGTGTAGGCGAGGCGAGACCGAAGTTCCACGTCGCGCTGCAGCCATCCCTCGACCAGAGAGCCGGAAAGAGGCACGGCTGCCATGATCAGGACAGCCAACAGACCAAGCGCGAGTGATCCATAGACGAATAATCGGTTGCTGAATGGTGCTGACCATGATCGCTTCTTCATCGCACTGCGCTCCAGGGTTTGCTGAGCAGAACAGCGCAGTTGATCAGACCGACCAGCGAATAGGTCTGCGGGTAGTTGCCCCAGAGTTCTCCGGTGGCGGGATCGATATCCTCCGACAGAAGACCTGCCGCCGTTCGGCGCGACAGCATTTCGTCGAACAGGGACCGTGCATCTGCGTGGCGGCCAGTGAAATGAAGCGCCTCGATCAGCCAGAAGGTGCAGACGTTGAACGCCGTGGCGGGCAAGCCGAAGTCATCCTCGGTGGCGTAGCGGAGCATATGCGAGCCCCGCCGAAGACCGGCTTCGACGGCGGTCATGGTTCCGGTAAAGCGGGGATCATCGGGCGCGAAAAAGCGCAGGTCGAGAAGCTGGATCAGGCTGGCGTCGAGCTGGTCTCCGGAAAAGGTTGCCGACATGGTTTGCGTGCCGGGGCGCCACGCAGCCTGCTCGATCCGCTCCCGAATGCGCGCGGCGCGCTCCGCCCAGAAGGCGCGCCGTTCCGCCAGGCCCAGCACGTCTGCAGCGTTGGAAAGCCGGTCGCACGCGGCCCAGCACATGGCAGCCGAATAGGTGTGTACACTCTGGCGTGTACGAAGCTCCCACAGGCCTGCATCGGGCTGGTCATGCAGGCGCCATGCATGCTCGCCCACTTTCTCGAGCGCTTCAAAATCCTCTCGTCCGGCAGGTCGCAGCAAGCGGCGATCAAAGAACGCCTGCACATTGGACAATACGATCTGGCCGTAGGCGTCATGCTGCACCTGACTGAAAGCCTGGTTGCCAACGCGCACCGGTCCCATACCGCGATAGCCGGGCAGGGCAGCGGCGATCGTTTCATCGAGGTGGGATTCGCCGAGTACGCCATAAAGCGGCTGGATATGCCCGCCTCTGGCGGCGTCGACGATATTCCGGAGATACCCCAGATAAGACTCGAGCACATCGAGCGCCCCGATCCGGTTGAGCGCCTGAACTGTGTAGTAGGCGTCACGGATCCAGCAGTATCTGTAGTCCCAGTTTCGCTGCGATCCTGCATGCTCAGGAACCGAAGTGGTTATAGCCGCAACGATCGCGCCGGTTTCCTCGTGCTGACAAAGCTTGAGCGTGATCGCCGAGCGGATTACAGCGTCCTGCCACTCGACTGGCGTCGCCAGGCCCCGCGCCCACAGCTGCCATTCATTCGTTGTGTCTGCGAGAAGCTGATCAAGCGTTGCGCCGAGATCGCCAGCGAATGTTTCATCGGGCCCCAGAAAAAAATGAAGCGGGCGCTCCACGCGAAAGGGCCGCTCCTCGTCGACCAGGCTGATGGGCGCGTTGGTGGTGAGGCGTAGGTTGAGCCCGCCCAGAACATAACGGATGTGGTTGGAGCCGAAGGTTTGCGCTGGATGCGGCCGGCCGTAATCGCTGGTCGGTCGCAAGCGCACTCGAATGCGCGGGCTTCCAGAGACAGGACGCACGATCCGGGCGAAAGCAACAGGGCGGTAGATTCGATCCAACCGTTGCACCCGAGGTGAGAAGTCTATCACGTCGATGGCGCTGCCTGTGGCATCGGTATGTCGGCTGACAAGAATTGGGGTGTTGCGGATGTAGGCCTGATCGATCGAAACACAATCTTCGAGATCAATGCCCCAGAAGCCTTCGCTTGCAGGTGCAGCGCCGCCCAGCAGGGCGGAGAACACGGGATCGCCATCGACCCGAGGTACGCATCCCCACACAAAGCGTCCCGCGCGATCAACAAGAGCGCTCACTTGGCAATTGCCGATCGGCCACAAGTCTAATGTGGCGGCGCTGCCGGATAGAGCATTTTGGTCAGTGGTCATGGCTGAAACACTATCACCGCGATCGGTTATGATGAACGACGCTCAGCGTCAGGTTATTGTGGACGACGGCCACCATCGGGTTCGCAAAGACGGCAACGTGTTTGCCTGCGCGGAGCCAAATGACCTGCAGGGTTTCGAGCATCCAGATGGACGGTAGGGATTTACGCACATAGGTAACGAGCGAGGGATCAAGCACGTCCAACAAAGGCCGGTTCAGCGACCCGTAGCCGCTTTGTCTGAAATGATGCGCGCATCAAAATCCGCTCGAAAAAAGAGGGCGGGGATGCGCATTGGAGGATTCGCGTCCCCGCCCGTTGGCCCGACGTGCGGACCCTCCCCATAAACTCTGTCAATTCACTTCATGAATGGTCTGCAATGATCTACATGGCGCTTGAGCCACGCGTGTAAAATGAAGTTTTCCGATCAGATGATCGAAAAGTCCGATGATCGATATCGATATTGCCCAGACATTCCTGAAAGTTGCGGAGACAGGCTCGTTCCAGCTCACCGCGAAGGATCTGCACGTCACGCAGTCAACTGTCAGTGCGCGCATCCGGGTTCTGGAAGAGCGGCTGGGGTTGAAGGTTTTTGATCGAACGCGATCAGGTGCTGTGCTCAACGCGCATGGTCAGGCGTTTCTGCGCCATGCTGCGGCGATGGTTTACGCATGGGAGGAGGGGCGCCGCGCTGCAGCGCTGCCTTTCGAGTCGAACGACCGCATGGCTGTGGGCGGCGAGCACAATTTGTGGACGCGGCTGCTTGCGGTCTGGCTACTCGAACTACGCTCTGCACTTCCGGCGGCAAATGTGTCGGCGGAAGCTGCCGACGCCGACCGGCTGGTTGAAGGGCTGATGCAGTCTCGGTTAGACGTTGCAGTCATGCATAAGGCGCCGGTCGAGAATGGTCTGATCGCCGAGCGTTTGATGGACGATGAGCTGATACTCGTCACAACCGATCCGGACGGCGCCTATCAGGATAGGTATGTCGATATCGCCTGGCCGATGGATGATCTCGCAAAGACCCAACGGGAAGCGCTCGTTGCGCGGGCCAGAACGACCATCGACCTCGGTTTCTCAAGCGTGAACTATCTGATCATCTCTCAGGCAGCGGGATATTTGCCAAAACGCCTTGTTGAGCCTTATCTGTCCGCCAAGCAGTTATACATTGCGACCGAGGCCCCTATTTTCCACAGCGCTGTCTACGTCGTGCGACGGATAGGGGCAGACTCGGCGGGTATCGAAACGTCGCTTTCAATCTTGCGCGATCTTGCTGGTCGCGCTGTTAGAGGTGAACTGCCTCTTCCTTTCTGGAGTCAGGCATGACGGCGACCACGATGAATCGCACCTCCGACACTTGGCGCGACATGCCATCTCAATGGCCACCGACCAAGGCGCACGTGGTGGCTGACACGGGCCTTTGCGCGCAATCCGCAGATTGAATGTCTCATCTCTCAATCCCCGTCCAAGAAGCTGCGCTGTTCCTTGATCTGGATGGCACCCTCGCTGCGATCGCAGAGCGCCCCGAAGATGTCGTGGCGGAGCCGTATCGTACGGGCCTCATACGCAACATCGACCGTGCGCTCAGGGGGCGTCTGGCAATCGTCAGCGGGCGTCCGATCGATGACATTGATCGAATACTTGATAACGCCGTCAAATATGTCGCTGGCATACATGGGCTTGAACGGCGGGGGCCGTCGGGGATCTTTGAATCCGCAGAACCGCATCCGCAGCTCGACCGTGTTCACAGCATCCTCGCATCCTTTGTGAAGCACAGGCCGGCCCTGCATCTCGAATACAAGGCGCTTGGCGTCGCGCTGCATTACAGGCAAGCGCCACAAGCCGCCGCAGAGGTTCTCAACGTCGCGCGCCGTCTCGCCTGGGCGACGGGTCTGAAATTGCAGGAAGGCCGAATGGTTGTGGAGCTTCGCACGCCAGGCGCCGACAAGGGGGACACGGTGCGGGACTTCATGAAGGCGCCGCCGTTCTGCAAGACGACGCCGATCTTTGTCGGTGACGACGTAACGGATGAAGACGGCTTCGCAGCCGCGCGGGAACTCGGCGGCATAGGAGTGCTCGTCGGGAGCTGGCGCGACACGAAAGCGAGCGCCCGGCTCCATAGTGTCGAGGAAGTTCTCGCTTGGCTCGACGCCGCCCTCGCCACCGGAAGTTTCGAGCTCGACGTGCAAATTTGAAGGCGCAGTCGTCGATTCAGAGCGCTAGCTTCAGCTTCACGATCTGGCGCAGCACGATCAGAAACCCCGCAAGGCGGGGCAGGTAAGTCCACCCTTGATCGCCACGAAGCCACCCCGGGACCGCGTTGGCGAATTGCGTCAGCGCAAAGAGCACGCACGCAAGCGAGAGGCTTCGCAGGAAGGCATCATTCGCGCGGTTTCCGAGCTGACCCAGAATTACCGAACTCACGATCAGGCCGCAGCCAGTGATCGCTGAAAGAACGTGCAAAGGCTCCATCAACGCGCCTCCCTGTAAAGTCCGTAGAAGAGGACAGTTGCGCCGAGGAAGGCAGCCAGCAGGCGATATCCAGTAAGTGCTGCATCAGCTGCGAAAGCTTTCTCGACCAGCAGGATGCCGTTGCTTGCGCTGAGAATGGTGAATGTCAAAGCGCTCCAGAACAGCAGCGGGAGCCGCAACCTGAGCCACGACCGCAGGAACAAAACCGCGCAAGCCAAGCACGCCACAAAACAGAGAAAATAGATCGTGTCCGCGAACATTGGCGCTCCGCTATTTTGGCAGACTCCCCTGAGATGCTGGCTACCTTTCAAGCTGGTCTTCGAGACGCAGCTCTCAGCGGTGCCGGGGACAACGTGCCGTCAGTATGTGGTGACGACAAAACGAAAAGTTTCGGACCTTCGATCGAATGGATCGATAATCCTTGCCACTACACGCAGGCGGCAGTGACTCTAAGCTTACGACTGCATGTGAGCGTCGCCTGACTCTTGTCGCTGGTGGTGGTCACGTTCAGTCTCTTAGCGGAATGGCCGCAGTCTCTGTAGTGCGCCTCCGCACGTTCTATGACCAACGCCGACAAAAGGCGCGCTAGCCGCAAGCATCCATAGCGATGAGCGCATATTGCATGTCCTCATTTGGGAGGTGTGCGGCCCCGTGGGCCGCGCGTCGCCAGTTCGGCGTACTGTAAGATCAGTGCGGTACAGCGAAGCGACTGTAATACCGACGGACAGAGTCTCGATAATCCATGTCCTCTCCGCCATACGCGGTGAGTTGTTCGCTTGTATAGCTCGGGGCGTCTTGCAGCTCTTCCTTGGTGAGCGGGATCACATATCCGTTCCGCTCCGTACTGTATTTCAGCACGTCCCACGGGAGGGGATGAAACTTCTCCCCGATTCCGAGAAAGCCGCCGAAGGACATGAGAGCGTAGGTGACCTGGCCTGTCGTCCGCTCAATCGACATGTCAGCAACGGTACCAATCTTGTCGCCGAAAGAATTGAAGACCGCAGTGTCCTTGATCCGGCTGGCAGTGATCAACTTATTGGCGTCAGCGCGCGGCGCAGCCGCGTTGTTCGGTGTTGTTTCCATCATTGGCTTTTCCTTCCACCAACCTAACGGGTCTGTAATCCAGATGTTCCGATTTTTCGTGCCTCGATTGGGTCGAATGCCATTTGGCGCTCGCCGCAACACTTTGCCTTGCCGACCTAGCGTGGCGGCGCCGCTCGCCATCGGCGCAAAGTGTCCAGTAGCCTGGGTTCAATCACGATCCGGACGACGCCCGAGCCAGAACAGGGCGCCGCCGAGCAGACCTGCTGCGATGGTCATTACGACGAATGTGGTTGTAAACGTGAAGCCGTAAACGAAGCCGAAAATTGTCGATGTGATTCCCGCGATCAACAGCCCGGCGCCTGCGTGTACAACAAGGCCGGACCTGCGCGCGTAAATCAAGCCGATGTGCGCCGCTCCACCTAGCGGAAAGGCAGCCGGCAGGACGCCGACACCCTGCATCGCGCCGACCCAGAGAGCGCCCGCAAGAATGCCGGGGTTGAGGGCTATCGGCTCGTCCTGCAACGCCAACGTGGCATAGACCATGAGCATGGCGGAGAGGTGAACGAGCGCGCTGCCGAAAACGATTGCGATGACAAGACTCGCAAACGCAAGGATGAACCGATGGGCTATGATCACGGCAAAAAGCTCACATTTCACTTACGCGCCATAACACCGTTCGGAGTGATGTCAGGCAAACACTAACTAGTCCCGCCACGCTCGAGATTGATCGACGGCCGGGACACTCCAGTATCGCGACTCTCGTGCAAAAATCACCGCTTCCCTGTAACCATGCTTCTGTGCGGGGTTTGGCTTTACCTACGCTTCAGTTGAAGCAGCCATCATGCGGCGAAGCTCTCGGCGATCGCCGCCAAAGTGATGTTCATCGCTCAGCCCTTTTGCGAGAAAATCATCGGGTCGAACATGCGCACCGGCGGAGTCGACGAGAGGAGCAAGCGATGCTCGGGATAAAACTGCAAATCTACGCGCAGAGATTTTTGACGACGCACGCTGCGACCTTCAGCACGTCCGAGTTTCAAGTCACCGTATCGACCGTCCGACGCTTCCACACTTTCAGGTTCGGGCGGAATACGTCTGGGCGAAGGCTGTCGTTTACAAGCGATACCGCGCCGCGGACTTGGACAGCCCGTTGTGGCATTCGGAAAGAACCGGACAACAGACCGAAGGTGGTCTGCCGCGACCTTGAGAGGGCGGGCAAGCATAGCTAGGCTTTGCATAAAATAGCGACATTGGCGCGCAGGCATGAGCAGTCAGCGCGTTCAGGAGCCGAAAGATGAAGACTTCACATTTCTTCGCCGCGTGCGGGCTGTTCCTGCTGATAGCTGGTCCGGCACAAGCTCAAGCCCTGTCCGTGACGCCGGGCCTTTGGGAATTCAAGAGCGAAAGCGGCGCTGATTTTGTTAGGGGTGATCAGACCATGTCGACTCCCACGCGAAGGGAGACAACCACCATGTGCCTCGCGAAGGAGGATGCCGCGCTGTCGCCTGCAAAGTTGGCGACCGCGGGATGCGCGACTTCGGAGCCAACGTTAGGTCAACGACGCCTCTCTTTTCTGATGACGTGTTCGCAGGGCGGCGTCGAACTCAGTGGCGTGCTGGTGTTCAATCTCAGCGAGGACGAGAACTCCGGTGATAGTTTCGTCAGCATGTCAGGCGAGGCAGGTGGCGGCGCATTCCTGGCTACTACCAAATCGCAGGCAAGGCGCATCGGCGACTGCTAGCGATGCGGTCACGCACGACGGCGTGCGAGGTCATCGCTTCGTATTGTGGACTGCGCCCCCCAAGCGCCGGTAAGCCTTTCGGCAGCGTAGCGACCGGTTTGCATTTGGCGCTCGACGTGGAGCAGGCTTGGGCCGATTGAGTTCTTCTGAATCTCCGCCAGATCAGCCCACCAAACTGAACGGCGATTCGTGAATGATCGTCAGGCGTTCCTGCAAAGTCCGGCGAACCAACAGGTGGGCCCCCTTGACGAACTCGCTCGGTGTGCGGCCATTGAATTGCTTGAACTCTCGGATGAAGTGCGATTGGTCGAAATAGCCGGTGGTGGCGATGTCGCGCCAGTCGGTCAGGCCTTGCCAGGTGAGGCGGTTGGCGGAATGCAGCGCGCGAAACTTGCGGTGCAGACGTTTCGGAGCGCTGCCGAAATAAGCCTTGCTGAGCCGTTCGACCTGCCTCGATGAGAGGGCTACACGAGACAAGAGATCGTCGATTTCATTCGGCTCCGGATCGGTAATCCAGCGCGTCGCGTGATCAAGGAAGGTCTCGTTGATCTTGCGCTCTGGCATATCCAGTCTGGCGAAAAACCTGTCGGCTGCGGCGACGCAGCTTTCGGCGCCCGGCGCGGCGATGACTGCGTTGCAGTGGTGGTGTAGGTCCACGGGAATGAGTGGGCGCAGAGCAACGAGCCGGTCAGCCAGGATGTTCGCCGACTCCCCGAACATGCGCGCCCATCCGAGTGGGGTGATCGCGGCGCCGAACACGATTGTTCCCGAGTCAAACCGCACATTGCTCCATTTGAAGGTTGGGCCGCACAGGAACGCCGCCCCCGCAGCAAGTGTCTCTTCGGCGCCGTTCATGTCGGAGTGCAACGCGCCCGCCATCATGAACCGCACATTGGCGATCTCAGCGCGCATGACATCAGCAAATGCGTTTTCGACGGTGCAATAGTAGTAGCTGCCGACAAGAGATCGAATATCGGCGCGGGGCTGGAAATACTCGAACTCAATCATTGCCAGTCCTTGCGCCCCAGTCCTTGCGCCTCAGTCTGCGCGAGTTGAGCAGAATGGCGAGTTTGTACAATCCCCTGACCTAGACCGCAGGCATCATCCTTCGACCGCTGGCCCTGGGGGCGATCCGAATCAGTGCCCCGTTCGCGCTGAAGATGCGACCCCGCTTAACGGAAACCGTCGCATGCGTGGATGTGCGCCAACCCCAATTGGAAAAGCAATGATCGCCACCCGTCGGAAGTCTCTCATGCTCCCCATGGTCGCGGCGCTGATGCTGGCCGTCCAAGTCGCTCCATCGGCGTCAGCTCGCCAAACGACCGCTGCGAGCTTGTCGGCTGATAGGCTGGCTTGCACAGAAGCAAAGGACAGCGATGCCTGCAACAGCGCCTACAATTACGTCAACGCGCAAATCAAGGCAGCGAATGGCGCGAATACCGACGCCCTGAAAGCGACATTCAGGGACGTGATGGAGACAGGCTACGCAACCAACAACGGGCGGCTCTGCGGCGAACTCGGCGCCGCTTATCTTGGGGGACTTAACGGGTATCCGAAAGACAAATCGATTGCGCGCGAGAAGCTGGAACTGGCGATTGCGTATGAGGCGGGCCTGCGGACCACGCCGGACGTGCATGTCCCGCGATCACGCCAACAAGTATTATCGCGGCAATTTCTGAAAGGCCGCCCCACGGCATGTGGCCGAGAGTACCAAATCTAAAGCGGGAAGTTCCGAATGAAACTGCTCCGAATGCTGATCGCAGGCGTATTACTTGCCGTTTGCGCAGTGGCGAGTGCATTCGCGCAGATGCCCCCAGCGGGGCCATCCGGGCTCAATCTTGAAATCGCCGGGCAGATTGACCCGTACCAGATGCCGGTCACCCGTGACGACGGGCAGGTCTATGACCTTTCGGGGCGCTTCTATTATGCCCGCTACGTTGACACAGGTCTACCGCTGGGGTCGCTGGAGCGGGCAAAGACGGCTCGCTACGGTGTCTATTTCTCCGTTGGCGGCGCTTCGCGCTGGGTGATCAAACCGGAATGGTCGGGACTGTTCCCGGTAAACTCCGACTATGCGATCGTCAGGAAGCCCGGCGCCGAGGACTGGCTCAGTCTCCAGATCGACAAGACCAAAACGACCACGATCGGCAAAGGCGACATCCGCATCATGGATGTGCTGCATCGCGAGGCCACGGCGACATTTTCAGCGGACCCCGTGTACCGCTACTACATATCGAGCGCCGACAATGGCGATACGCAGACCGTCGCGCTGCTGCGTTGGAACGACAAGCAAAAGAAAATTGAAACCTGGGGCAGTTTTGCCGGCGTGATGAGCCCCGCAAGTGACGCGGGCCTGCCGCCGCTGCAGCTCACCTACGGCCTCGACGTCATCATGCGCAGTCCCAACAATAGCGATGGCGTCCAGGAGCGGGTCGTCAATCACTCCACTATCAAATTCCACACCAGCAAGACGGCTCCTCCGCTCATCTCGCGGTTTTCGACGCAGGGCCCGTTCGTCTTCACCGCGCCGTCCCGCCTTCTGTTAAAGGTGCTGGACGCCAAGCGGCAGCTCTATCTTCCCTATCTCGGTGAACTCGACACTTACACGCTGCTGAGAAACGGCTCCGAAGGTATCGAGGGCTTCCTCGGCGTGCGTCCTGTGGGTGAGCGGGTGACGGCGGACCTCAGAGACAATCCGCTCTACCAGCCGGAGGAAGCCGGGCTGGCGGCCCTCTGGGAGACACCGGACGGCGTGCGGCTGGCTCCGCTTCTGCGACCGCCCCATGTGCCGTGCTATCAGTTTGCCTATGACAAGGCGTCGTGTCCCATCACTCAGGTGCGAGCCAGATATATTGACTACCCCGGCGAGGCCTACATCAAGGCGTCCCGGTCCATCGCGCGCTATGTCGCCATTGAGCATATCGACCTGCCCGAAGAGGTCAGGGACATGCCGGGAAGCGACACGCGGATCGCAGCGGCTCTGCTTTGTGTCATGGCGGACGGACGCGTCGATATCTGGGCGGCCATGCCTGCGGTGAGCAACCTGCGAGCTTCACCCACGAAGATGAACCCGGAGCCGTTCGCCACCCGCAAGGAGGCCGAAGACTTTGTCCGGTCAGTCTCATATCCGCAGGGCTTGAACAATTATCGCATCGCCGAGAACAACAAGATGTTCGAGCGCATTGCCGAAGGATGGCGTGTGCATGAGCAGAACCGCCGCGCCGCGCTGACGCCAGCCCAGCGTGCGCAGGAAGACCGCGAGGACGAATGGCGGCGCCAGCGCGCGGAACGCAGCGCCAGCCGTACAGCGCGCGTGCAGGCGCAGCTCGACGCCGGCAATGTAGAGGCGGCGATGGAAATTGCGATGGAAGACTGGGCCGACCTTCCGAAAGTCGTAAACTACGCGCTCGCCAATGGCCGTTCCGATCTGGTCGGCGACGAGGCGCTCCGCCATGTCCACGAAGTCAGCAGCTTCGGAAAATCAAGGCCGGATGCAGCCGTGGCTAACGAATACGCCCGCCGCTTCCCGCCATCTGTCCGGGCGGCCGGAAGCAGCTACCAGTATCAATCCCTTGGGGACCCATTCAACGCGCGAAGATACGCCGATCCGGCGCCGCTTTACACCGCGCCCGACTACCAGATGGAATCGAAGATGAACTATCTGAGCGGTCTCACCTCGTCCTACATGTGCGGGTCTTCGAGCTTCTGTCATTAATTGAACGTGAAGCGGTCAAGGCGTTCACAGCGCAAGGACGACGAGCCTCAGCTACACTTGTTTTGGCTGTTGGCGTGTCATCTACGACGATACCGGCATGACGTGTTCAACTGCTTGGATTCAGGCAAATCCTTTTGACGGTGCGCTTGACGGTCGCATTCGAAATGACGCTAGCTCTACGAGCGACAGCGAAAGATGGCGAAGGGTCGATCGATAATCGAGTGGGAGTAGCAACGTGACAGGCGCAGGCCGCGACGCAGCCAGATCGCAG
>DAIRES010000029.1:19322-26324 GCA_036795465.1 Hyphomonadaceae bacterium | reverse complement strand
TAGCTCCGCCCTCAAGGAGGGCTGGGGACGCGGGATGGCCCCGCGTGGTTTGGGCATCCGTCACGAGGACGGCTACCGGCAGTGGAAGAGAAACGCGACATCCCGCGTCCCCGCGATCGTTTGCTCGCCAGCTGGATCACGGAGGTGTTTCACCTCTTGGACCCCTGGCCGGCGGCGGAAAGGCCGGGCTGTTCATGCCCGGTCCCTTGTGAACAGCGCCCGCTTTTGAACGGGACGCACTTCTCCTGTCGTTGGCTGCGAAGCAGCATTCCGACGGACCTGACCGCTCGATCGCATCGCCCCCGCGCCGTTGAACATCGCGACTGCCCTCCATGCGGAGGCGACGGGCGCATTATCGCTCAGGTCAGTGGGGGTGGGGATGGAGGTTTTTCTATCCCCCAGCTGGTGCGGGTTAGTGGGTTGATTGGGTTGGGTTTGGGTTTGCGGGATTCCGCGGAATTGGCGACGGGTCTGGCCGACCCCCTTCTGTCCTCCCCCTTTCAGGGGGAGGGACTTTGAGGCGCGATCGGTCTTCGATGTTGGGCAAGTTCTCTCAACCTGGTTCCTCCCCCTGCAAGGGGGAGGACAGGTGGGAGTCGGGTTCAGCGTTCGAGTTGATCGAGATGACTTACCGTTCAACGGCCCCCCACTCCTGCCCCTCTCCCCACAAGGGGGAGAGGGGTGAGCCTTCGCGGGCAGTTGTGAGCGGGGCTCTCCACCTCCTCCGTGCTTCGCACTGATGGAGGCAATCTGGACAGCGAACAAAGCGCGGTGGTTTGCCTTCCCCGCCGTGGCGGAGAGCGGTGGCTTACTTCCCGATGTTCTGGGCGAGGAACTCGCCGAGTGCGGTCAGCATCTGGCGGCGGCTGTTGTTGTCGACAAGGCTGTGATCATCGCCGGGTATCTTGATGTACCGCACATTCTTTTTCGCGTCCCTCAAAGCATCGTGCATCAGGTCGCTCTGACGGACCGGGACGACCTTGTCGTCCGTACCATGCACGAGCAACACGGGCGCCTTGAAGTTAGCCGCGAGCGTTGAGGGCGATACGGCCTGGATCGCTTCCTTGTCTTCCTTGGGGTCGCCAATCAAAAGTTCCCAGTAGGCGACCGTCGAGCTGTTCACCCCATGCTCTTTTCTTTCGCTGACGAGCATTTCGTTGAGATCAGAGACGCCTGCTATGGCGGCGACGCATTTGTAGCGATCCGGCGTTAGCGCGCCGCTGGCCAGCGCGGCGTAGCCGCCGTAGCTCCAGCCGACGATGCAAGTACGATCTGCATCTGCCCAACCCATCGTGGCGAGCGCATTGGCGCCATCCGTAATGTCGTCCTGCATCTTCCGGCCCCACTCGCCATATCCTGCCTCGACAAAGCTATTGCCGAAGCCGGATGAGCCCCTGAAATTCGGCTGGAGAACTACATAGCCCTCGTTGGCGAGGAACTGAGCCATCCAATCAAAGCCGACAGCGTCGTAAGCCTCGGGCCCACCGTGAGGCATAACGACCAGAGGCAGATTCTTACGGTCAGCTGCCGCAATGCCTGTTGGCCATGTTATGAGAGCAGGAATCTTAAGCCCATCCCGCGCCTTGTATTCGATCGTAATGACCTCGCCGACGTCCTCACGCTTGATCGAGGGGCGCGACGAGACGATAGGCGTAAGCTTCTTCGCCTTGCGATCGTAGAGCGCGTACTGTTCCGTCAGCGGACCGCCTTCAATGAAGAAGAGCATCTTTGACCAGTCGTTGGACCACGATGTGAGATACACGGCAGACGTTATGTACACCTGCTGCACGGCCCTGATTTCTGCTTGTACCGCAGCATCGAACATATCGTAGGAAGGAAACATGCCGGAATAGCGAACGCCATAGATGACGTTATTGATATCGCTGACTGTCGCCGCCACGCTGGCGTCCTCGCGCCGCATCGGCGATGGCGTGATTTTTCCATCTGCAAGCGACATGTTCGACAAAGACAGGAATTCGGATTCCTGAACGTTGACCACGATCAGAGATTGCCCATCGGATGACACGCCAACCATGCCAAGGGTCGGTATCTCCGTTTTATTCTCGTAGATTGTTTTCCACGAACCGTTGCTTTCGCGCTTCTGGATTTGGTGGATATCGCGATTTTCGTTGAACTGCTCGCGCGCGACGACCTGACCACTGCTGTTCATCACCCAGTCGACAGTGTCTGTCGTGCCTTTTGCTCCTCCCTCGCGCAGGACGCGTCCGCCCTCCAGTGGCACGCGAAGCACGTCACGCGAAGGATCTTCATACGCTGTACCCATGAAGGCGGGCATGAAAACGTCTTTTCCATCTGGAGAAACTCCGATGATCCGCCCCAAGCCCGTCTGAGCTGGAAACAGATCCTTGGCATTGCGAAGCAGCTGCGTGTATTTTCCCGTCTTCACATTGAATGCGAATGCGGCGGAGTTCTCATAGCGGTCGCGAAAGCCGTCAGTCCGGGTCTCCGCAGACGCAACGAGTACGACGAAATCGTTTCCGACGAAGTGCACATAACGCGCCTTGATGTCCGTGACCTGAACAAGCGGCCGCGCTGTGGCGGTTCCGAAGTCATGAATGACCAGAACGTCTTTTTCTCCGATCCGTTGAATGTAAACGGCGCTGTTGCCATCCGGTGAAAGTTCAACGCCGCGGATTTCCGGAACTTCGCTGAAAGCATCTATCGGCGGCTTCGCGTGCGCCGACCCTATGAGAGTCACGATAGCGATACATACGGCTGCAAGATGTTTCGGCATTGGCGTCCCCCTAGTTAAGTATGCAGAATAGCGGATCGTTCACGGGCGTGAACCCCGCTGTACGTTGATCGCGCGAGGTGGAGCGCGCGCGTCGGAACGCTGAAAGGATAAGAAGATGAGGTTCGGGGCGATAATCTTAGGTGCGCTTGTTTCGGCTATGCTGACTGTGCCGGCCTTTGCTCATGTCACGGCTAAAGCGCCCGACGCGCTCGCGATCCAGGTGAAAGCAGAGGTCGCGCTTGATCGGGACGCGGCGTGGGCGCGTCTTCTGGATATCTCGTCGTGGTGGAACAGTGCGCACAGCTATTCGGGTGACGCAGGCAATCTCAACATCGATGCCGTCGCCGGCGGTTGCTGGTGCGAGCTCTGGAGTGGAGGGGAGGTGGAGCATGGCCTGGTGCTCGCGGTCATGCCGCGGGAATTGATCCGGTTCGATGCACCTCTGGGACCACTGCAGGAAATGGGAGTCAGCACCGCGCTGACATTCACGCTTTCAGATGGCGCATCGCCGTCGAAGACTGTTGTGACAGTCGATTTCAAGGTGAGCGGTTCTTCGCTATCTGGTCTCGACAAGCTGGCCACCGTCATAGACGGCGTGATCACCGAGCAGGTCACACGCTTCGCAAGCGGCAAGTAGTCCAAACAAAAAGGGCGCCCCGTGAAGGGCGCCCTTTCCGATTTCAGACAGGCCTGATCGTTACTGCGTAACCGGACGCAGCGTGATCACGACGCGGCGGTTTTGCGCGCGCTTGGCTTCCGTGTCGTCCGGAACGACGATCGGCTGGCTCTCGCCGAGGCCGCCCGTCGCCATGCGTTGCGACAGCACGCCGGCGCCTTGCAGATAGACGCGCACCGACTCTGCACGACGGTAGGAGAGATCAAGGTTGGCTTGAGCTTCACCTTCCGTGGACGCGTGACCGATGATGTCGATCGTGGTCTTGGGGTACAGGTTCAGCGATTCAGCGACCTTGCTGAGAACAGGCGTGAACTGCGAGTCCAGCGTCGCCGAGCCTTTCGAGAAGGTCACGTCGGACGGCATCACGAGGACGATGTTGTCGCCCTGGCGCTGCAGGCCGATGCCGCTAGCGGCAACCTTGCGGCGCATATCTTCTTCCTGGCCGTCCATGTAGCGACCGACGCCAGCGCCTGCGAGCGCGCCAACAGCGGCGCCAACCGCAGCGTTTCGTCCGTCGTTGCCGCCGGCGAACACGCCGCCGATACCGCCAACGATCGCGCCGATGGCAGCGCCACGGCCCGTATTACCCCAGATGGATTCCCCGGTGACGGGGTCGGTTGCGCATGCGCCCAGCGCGAGCGCTGCGGCGGCCATTGCAAAAATACGCTTCATCGACGTCTCCCTTTAAATCCGAATCGACGCGCACGCCGGTTCGCGCTGAGAATTCAGCGACGATAGCTCCATAAACGCACTTTGATACGAACGGTTGCTGTCTTCTTGGTTCATTACGCGTTCATAATGGTGGCCTGACCGCTTAAACGCTGCGGTAGTTGTGGAGCAACAATAAATTCACGAGCCGCCAGATTCCCCGGGTGATGCTTTTCGGGCACAGTCGATTCATGGCGGCTCAGGTCGGGCTGGGACGGAAGCCGCTCAGCGAGACGTGGATGGGATACGTTCTCATCGGAACCGAGGCGAGTCAGTTCTCGGGGAAGGCGCGCGCCGCTCTCCGCTGGAAAGGCGTGGGCTTCGACGACATTGTCGCAACGCCACAGGTCTATCGCGATCTCATTGAGCCGAAGGTCGGCTATGGCGTCATACCTGTCCTGCTGACCGACACAGGGCAGGCGATCCAGGACAGCGCCGACATTATCGATTTCGTCGATCGCAAGGAACCCGCACCGACAATCCATCCCGGCACGCCGCTGCAGGAACTCGTATCGCTGTTGCTCGAACTCTACGCGGACGAGTGGTTGGTCATTCCAGCGATGCACTATCGATGGAGCCATGACGAGGCCAGGATCGTCGAGGAGTTCGGACGCATCGCGCGGCCTGATGCGTCGCAAGCAGAGCAGTTCGAGATAGGCCAGGTCATCGCCAATCCGATACGCGACGCTGTTCCCCGCTTCGGCGTCAGCGACGATACGGTGTCAGGCATCGAGGCCCACTATGAGGGGTTTCTGGCTGACTTTTCTGCTCACCTGCGCACCCTGCCATACGTGCTGGGCCACAGACCATCGCTTGGCGACTTCGCGTTGTTCGGTGCGCTATACGGGCCGTTCTACCGTAACCCCGCGCTGGTCGAACAGATGCGCCGCTTGGCCCCCCTGGTGGTGGCGTGGATCGAGCGCGTTCGGGATGCAAAGGCGAACGCCGAAACGCTGCTGCCGAATGACGAGGCTCCAGCCACGCTTTACCCCATCCTCACGCGACAGATGAGCGAGCAGGCGCCGGTCCTGGCCGACGCTGTCCGCGCGCTGCGTGACTGGTCGAAAGCCCAGCCGAGCGGCGCGCGCGTGAAGCGGTCGCTTGGTGTCCATGAGTTTGTCATTGGGGGGCGTCGTGGTGAGCGGAGCATTCTCACCTTCGCCTTGTGGCGTCTCCAGCGAGTGCAGGACCACTACAGGTCTTTGACTGGCGCCGATCGGGAGCGGGCGGACAGGCTACTCGACGCCGTAGGCGGAACGGCGCTCATGGCGATGGAGCTACCCGTGCGGCTCGACAGGCGGGACTATCGGATTGTGATCGCCTGAACACACCCGGCCAGTTCGCTGAAATTGAAAGATATCTGGAATCAACACTATAGCCGTTATTCTTCCAGCGATCGTTTCGGATATGCATGGGTGCTGGAGGGCTCCCCGTCTGTGGGAGAAGTGCTAGAGTCTCCAGACTCAAGCGAGCGGCCAACTGGCCGGAGAATCAATCGGGGTTCGAAGCATGCCGAGTTTCGCCAGGCGAAACGCTGCGACTACGGCCGGGTTCGCGAAAGCGGCCCTCGCTGCATGCGTGCTGGGTCTTGCAGCCTGCGGCGGCGACAAGCCTCCGGGCGAGGTTGCCGTCACCCCGGCGGCTGGAGAGCCGTCTCCTCCTGGCGCAGCAGGCGCCCCAGAGTTGTCGCCGACGTCCTCAAATGTCTCCCAGAGCGTGCAGGTCGCTGGTTCCTCGGCGCCGGTGGACACTTCGACATGGATCCTGCAGCCGCCTTTCTCGGCCGCCGGTCAGGAGCCGTTCTGGCGGCTTGAGATCGTCGACGGCTGGTTCGCTTTCCGGCGTTCGGGTTTGCGCGCAATCGAAGAGCCGCTGGTTCAGCCGACGCGTGAAGGAGGGGCCGACGTCTTCAAAGCCGGGGCTCTTCTTGTTTCGATCAAGCGGGAGGCTTGTGAAGCGGAGCAGGGCGGCACCGGCGATTTCACGGCCAAGGTTTCGTTTGACGGCGTCGACTTTGATGGCTGCGCTTTTGGCGGCTCCATCTCGACATCATCGCAGGAAGCTTCGCAGGTGCTGGATGCGCTTGGGCCAATCGATGCCTGCCTCGCCAAACTTGGCCAGCCAGCGCTGGTTACTGCGATCTATCCGCGCCAGGACGGCGAGCAGATCGCGTTGGGCCTGCGTGCAAAGAATGGTCAGGTCTATGAGTGCGCGACGGATGCGGCTGGGTCTGCGGTCGCCTATCTCGATCCGATCGAGCAGGGCTCGCAGCCTGCCTGGATGTCACGCATGCGCTTCCTGCGTGATGGTGCGCCAAGTGGCGCACCGTGTCCCGACGCCGAAGAAGTGCGCTCAGGCGACAAGGTGATCGGCCGCCTTCTCACCAAGGCCTGCAAGTTCTGATCTAGGCCCAGGGTTTGTAGATATCCGCTCCAGCGCGGATAGCAGGCTCGATCTTTTTCTCGGGCGCGGTGATCGCTTGCGCGGCTTGAGCCTGCGCCGGCGCCGGCTGTGGCGCGATAGGGCGATAGAAGTCCTGGGAGCTGGAGGCTTCCACGGTCTGACGTGAACGGGCGCTAATTCCGCTCACCAGCAAGCCGGCTGATGTGATCTTCGCAGGCTCTATCCTGGCCTCGACCTCGGGCGCGGGCGTAGCCGGCGCTTCCGTTTGGGTGCGCGAGAAGCCCGAGATTGATCCGAAGCCCGGCTTTGCGCTGGGCGCTGTGGCCAGTTGTTGAACGGGCGCCGGAGCGGGCGCGGGGGCAGGCTGTGCAGGGGGCACGACAGCCGCAGGAATTCTCGCACGCTCCAGCTGCGGCTGCATTGTGGAGTCCGCGAATGGCGGCGGAAGGTCGATCGCGCG
>DAIRES010000029.1:17009-19222 GCA_036795465.1 Hyphomonadaceae bacterium | reverse complement strand
TCCGCCGCTTTCCGCCGCTGGGATTCCAGATCCGCCGAAACAGCTGCAATGGCGGCAGCGCTTTCGCTCGCGCGCACCGACTGCACCGTCTTGTGCGTGACGTCAGCAAAAGCCAGCGCGGCAGGCTCCGGCTCCGGCTCAGGTTGCTTCCTGGGCGGCGCTGACAGCGATGAAAGGATTTTGGCGATCGCGGTCTCTGCCCCTCGCGCGACCCGGTTGGCCCGGCGCGCCATGTCCGCGACATGCGTGCCATACGTGCCTTCGTTTTCATCCCACGGCGCAGCCAGATCTTCGGCGTTGGCGCTTTCCAGCTCGTGCCCATCGGCGCGCAGCAATCTCACACTCGGCGGATCGGCCTGGATTTCGACGACATAGCCCTCGGTCTCGAAGATCGAGCGCTGATCATCGCCTTCCTTCCACTCAATCGCCCCTGATTGCGTGAGCTCGCATAGCTTGCGGATCAATTGCTGCGTTGAAGGATGGAGCATTAACGACGTCCCGTGACCGACGCTGCAAGCATGGAAGGCCTGTGGGAGCGGGTCAAGTTGACGTGCGCTTGCCGACCTGCCGCTGGACCAGACGGGAGAGGGCGGCCTCATCACGTGTCTGGCATTCCCAGATGATGCGCGGCGTCCAGCCCAGTTTCTTCAACGCAGCGAGCGATGCCTTGTCGCGCGCCCTGTTGCGGGAGATCTTGGCCTGCCAGTAGTCACGATTGTTCTGCGGCATCCGCGCCCCGCGCGCGCAGTCATGCCCATGCCAGAAACAGCCATGCACGAATAGCGCGGTTTGTTTCGCGGGAAAAACGAGGTCGGGTTTTCCCGGCAGATCGGAGCGATGGAGGCGAAAACGCAGCCCGAGCGCATGCGCCGCGCGCCGCACCTTCATTTCCGGCGCCGTATCCCGCGACTTCACCGCACGCATCACCGCGGAGCGTTGCTGGGGATTGAAGACGTCAGCCATCAGGAATGTTCAGCTGCGTCCGCATATCCCGCGAACCGGTATGTCGCATGGTGAAGCGGCCCCCAATCCTTCTGGTAGATTTCGATCTTCATGGGCGCGTCCTTGCGGGCGTTCTCGGGGCCGGGCAGGTCCAGCGTGATCGTTGCGCCATTGTCCAACTGGATCGTGTCGTGGCGATACTGCGCGCCTTTTCGCGTCGTCACGACATTGCCCTCGGCAACAACGTGACCCAGCTGCTGGCCTTCAAACTTCATCGGCGCCGCCGCGAAGCCGGCCCCGATGCCCAGCACCGAGAGCAGGGCTACCCCGCCAATCACCACCAGCCGCAACTCCCACAGCGAGCGGAAAAATTCCCGCCTCCGCGCCTTGCGGATAGCCGTATCGATCTCGCGTTCACGCTCGTTCATGGCGCAGCACCAATGGCCCTCAGCCAATGTAAGCCGCACCCAGCGTAACCGCCAGCCGCCACTCGCATGTCTTCACGACTTGGCGGCTTCGTCCCTTGCGGCATTTGCATCCATCTGGGCCTGCTGCTCTCGCCCTATGGCTGCTGCTTCCTCGCCGAAATCCTCGGCGCCATAGACCTCGCGGATTTCAATGAACTCGCCCGCCGGGCACGGCGCCTGTCGAGCCCAGGCGATTGCGTCAGCGAGGCCAGGGACCTCGATGATCCAGTAGCCGCCGAGGACTTCCTTGGTCTCGGTGAACGGGCCATCGAGCACCAGCGTCTTGCCGCCGCCCTGATACTTCACACGTGCGCCTTTGCGCGTGGGCTTCAGCCCGTCACCGCCTTTCATGACCCCGGCGTCCACCATGCGCTGGTTGAACGCCATCATGTCCTGCAGCAGCTTCTGCCCTTCCGGTCCGGGTGGGACAGGGCTGGTTTCGGTTTCGGCCTCGGGGCCGGGATACATCAGCATCATGAAGCGCATGAGATTCTCCTTCTGTCGGCCAGAGGACGGCAGGCGCACACCCGCCCCGACATTTTCATATCAAAATTGTTCAAACAGTTTCGCGGCAATCAGGCTCGCGCGGCAAGCCGGTTTGGCCTTGGTGCAGCTCTAGGCGGCCACACGCGTCGAGGCGACGCCAGCAAGCGGGGCCAGCAGATGCTGTCCCAGCCACCGCACCACCGGAACCGAAACACCATCTCCGACAACCTTCAGCGCCTTCGTCTCGCCCGGCGGCAGGCGATAGCTGTCGTCCAGCCCCATCAATCGCGCGGCTTCCCGCGCCATCATCGGCCGCAA
>DAIRES010000029.1:1339-16909 GCA_036795465.1 Hyphomonadaceae bacterium | reverse complement strand
AGCTGTCGTCCAGCCCCATCAATCGCGCGGCTTCCCGCGCCATCATCGGCCGCAACCGCACCCGGCCATTCTCCGTCACCAGCAACAGCTGTTTCGACGACCCGCCCGCAGGCGTGCGCAGGCATCCCGCCATGCCGTCATAGCGGATTTCTGCCCGCTGCAACCGTTCGCCCTTCTCGAGGCGAATACGCCGGAACACCGCCCCGGCATTCCACGCAGGATCAGCCAGCGCCGCCTCCACACGGTGGCGATGCAGCGGGGCCATCTGCGCCATCAGCTTCCGCGTTGCTTCTTCCGATCGCCACACATGTTCGGGCGGGGCGCGATCCAGCAGGGACACCAGATCAGCATTGCGCCGCGGCGGGTAGGGCAGTCTCCACCACACCCACGCCATGTGCGTCTTGTCCGGCAACGCCTCGACAGCGGCGCACAGCGTCGGCGGATGATAAACCGGGTCGTGCTCATCCATCGTCAGGCCAGCCGGAAGCTTGCCCTTGTGCGCCACGATGAAAAGCCGCTGCCGCGATTGAGGGGAGAACATCGCCGCGTCGATCAGCATCGCGCCCACGCGATATCCTGCGTCGGCAAACTCCGTCACCAGCGCGGTGAAGTCCCGCCCGTTGTGCGAGGAGAGCAGGCCGGCGACATTCTCGATGACGATGGTCTTCGGCGCGCGCTCGCGCTGCTTCTCGATGACATTCCAGAAGCCCCAGAAAGCTCCCGACCGCGGCGCGTTCAGGCCCCGCCGCCCGCCCGCCAGAGACAGGTCCTGGCAGGGGAAGCTCGCCCACGCGAGCTGCGCTGTCGGCACCTCCGCAGCCTCGAGATTCCACACGTCACCCTGAACGATCTCGTCGTCCGGGTAGTTCGACCGGTAGGCAGCGCATTTCATCGGGTCGAAATCGTTCGCGAAGGCGCAATCGAAGATGCCGTTCAGCCCCTGCCGGGCCATGCCGCCGCCGGCGAAGAATTCCAGAAAGGTCGGACGCGCGCGTGCCATTGGGGGAAAGTGCCTCGATTCGCGTTTTCCCGCGCTGGCCTGCTTGGCGCAGGGCCTGCAGCGCCGCTATAGACAACTCATCAGGCCCCGGGAGGGCCTTGGCCAATGAAACAATCACCGATCCGCAGACTTCGCCGCGACCGATCCCGCCTGGTTCAGGAGCTGGCGCTTGCGCGCGGCACCGGCGATCCGGTCAAAGCCGACGAGCTTGAGAAACAGATCGCAGATCTGGACACGAAGATCGCTGGGCAAGAGGCCAGGCAGGCGCAACTCGGCAAGTCCTGAGCGCCCCAGGGGGCAGCCAGGACCAGTCTGAAAGCAAAAGGCCCGCTGTTTCCAGCGGGCCTTTCTTCGTTTGATCAGTCGAGCCGTATCAGCCTTCCATCGGGCCGCGGTCGAAGCCGGCGGCCGCAGCCGAGGCAGCGATTTCGCGAGCGGCTTCGTCGTCAGCAGCCTTGTCGGCAGCCTGACCGGCGGCGATGACGTTCTCGCCCTTGGCTTGACGTTCAGCTTCGTCCGGCGAGCGGGCGACGTTGAGCGTAACCTTGAGAGCGACTTCCGGGTGCAGGCGGATCGTGACGTCGTGCATGCCGATCGTCTTGATCGGCTGCTGGATCGCCACGTGCTTGCGCTCGATCTTGTGGCCAGCGGCGTTGACGGCGTCCGCGATGTCACGGGCGGCGACTGAACCGTAGAGCTGGCCGGTTTCGCCTGCCTGACGGATCAGGACGTAGGTCGTGCCGTCGAGCGACTGACCTTCCGTCTGAGCAGCCTGACGGGCTT
Organism: Hyphomonadaceae bacterium; assembly: GCA_036795465.1. Taxonomy (GTDB): domain Bacteria; phylum Pseudomonadota; class Alphaproteobacteria; order Caulobacterales; family Hyphomonadaceae; genus UBA7672. The sequence goes on along the minus strand of DAIRES010000029.1, from coordinate 15,126 downwards.
TTTCGTTGCGGGCTTCGATCGCTACACGCTCACGCTCGAACCGGGCCTTGTTGGCGTCGGTGGCGAGGAGGGCTTTGTGCTGCGGGAAGAGGTAGTTGCGGGCGAACCCGTTCTTGACCTTCACCACGTCGCCGATGGCGCCGAGGTTTTCCACGCGTTCAAGGAGGATGATTTCCATAGGATGCTTTCCCCCTACTTCACGAGATACGGAAGCAGCGACAGGTGGCGCGCGCGTTTGATCGCTTGCGACAGGACGCGTTGCTTCTTGGCGGAAACCGCGGTGATGCGGGCCGGAACGATTTTGCCCTTCTCCGAAATGTAGCGCTGGAGAAGTTTCACGTCCTTGTAGTCGATCGGCTGAGCATCTTTACCCGAGAACGGGCACACCTTGCGCCGGCGCCCGAACGGGCGGCGCGACGGCAGGTTCGCGATGTTGATTTTCTGTTGAGCCATGTTCGTTTTTCCTACCGTTAGCCGCGATCAGGGCGCGGGCCGCGGGGCGGACGGTCGCCACGGGGCGGACGATCGCCACCGAAGCCGCCACCACCAAAGCCGCCGCCGAAGTCGTCACGATCGCGCTTGCGCTCGTCGCGGTCCTTGCGGGCGATGACGGGCGAAGGCTCGGTCTGCAGTTCTTCAACCTTGACGGTGAGGAAGCGCAGGACGTCTTCGTTGATGCGGAGGCGACGCTCGATCTCGTGGATCACGGCGCCGGGGGCGTCGATGTTGATCAGCGAGTAGTGCGCCTTGCGGGATTTCTTGATCGGGTAGGACAGGTTGCGGAGACCCCAGTACTCGGTCTTGCCGACCTTGCCCTGGCCGTCCGTGACGATCTTGGTGATGTCTTCCACCAGAGCGTCGACCTGTTGTGGGGAAATATCGGGTCGCGTGACGACCACGTGTTCGTAAAGTGCCATTTTTCTTCCCTTCTTGGAGGGGCGGCGCCTCCGGTCCGAAGGGCGGACCGGCCACGATGGATCCCGAGCACCCGGATGGGCCTAGGGACCGCCTCTCACTGGAAGCGGCGGGCTATACAGTAAAAGGGGCCGGAATCAAGCGCTCCACAGGCTCAAGACCTGTTCACCTTGCGCCCAAACGCCCCAGTTCATAGGAAAAGCGAGTACCGGCCCCGATTCCAAGGCTTTTTCCATGTCTTTTGCTTTCATCTTTCCCGGTCAGGGCAGCCAGGCTGTCGGTATGGGCAAGGAACTGGCTGATGCCTTTCCGGCGGCGAAGGCAGTTTTTGACGAGGTCGACGCGGCGCTGGGCGAGAAGCTGTCGGACCTGATCTGGGGCGGTTCTATCGAGACGCTGACTTTGACCGCGAACGCCCAACCGGCCCTCATGGCCGTCAGCCTTGCGGCCTCCCGTGCGCTGGAAGCCGGTTTCGGTGTGAAGATTTCCCAAGCAGCGTTCGTCGCCGGCCACTCGCTGGGCGAATACTCGGCGCTCGCCGCCGCTGGCGCGCTCAGCGTGACAGATGCCGCGAAGCTGCTGCGCAAGCGCGGGCAGGCGATGCAGGCGGCCGCTCCCGCCGGTACGGGCGCGATGGCGGCGCTCATCGGCAAGGTCGATGTCGAAGTGGCCGAGATCATTGCGCTGGAAGGTTCGGCCGCCGGAACAGTCGTGGTGGCCAACGACAACAATGTCGGCAACGTCGTGATTTCCGGCACGAAGGCTGGCGTCGAAGCAGCGATCGCCGCCGCCAAGGCAAAGGGCGTGAAGGCAATCCCGCTTCCGGTCTCCGCCCCGTTCCATTCGCCACTGATGGCGCCCGCAGCAGTTGCAATGGAAGAGGCGCTTGCCGCCGCCACGATCAACAGGCCTGTCGTGCCCGTGGTCGCAAACGTTACGGCGCGCCCGATTTCGGAGCCTGTGGATATCCGCCGCCTGCTGGTCGAGCAGGTCACGGGCCGCGTTCGCTGGCGCGAGTGCGTGCAGTGGATGGCCACCGAAGGCGGCGTTACAAAATTCGTCGAAACCGGCGCTGGCAAGCAGCTTTCCGGCATGGTGAAGCGCAATGCGCCGGAAGCCGAAACCGTTGCGCTGAACACGCCCGCCGATCTCGAAGCCTTCGCGAAATCCTTCAGCTAGGAAGCACCAAGATGTTCAACCTCACGGGCCGCTACGCCCTCGTCACCGGCGCTTCAGGCGGCATCGGCGGATCGATCGCCAAAGCGCTTAGCGATGCTGGCGCCAAGGTGGCGTTGTCCGGCACGCGCGTCGAGGCGCTGGAGAAAACGGCAGCCGAAATCGGCGGCTCGCCCGTCATCCTCCCCTGCAACCTCTCCGATCCCGTCGCCACCAGCGAACTCGTCGGCAAGGCCGAGGAAGCGCTCGGCGGCCTCGACATCCTCGTCTCCAACGCCGGACTGACGAAGGACGGCCTCTTGATGCGTATGAAGGACGAGGACTGGGACTCGGTGATCAACGTCAACCTGGGCGCCTATTTCCGCCTCGCCAAGGCCGCCATGCGCGGGATGATGAAGCGCCGCCACGGCCGGATCATCGGAATCACGTCCGTCGTGGGCGTTACCGGCAATGCCGGCCAGACCAATTACGCCGCGTCCAAGGCCGGGATGATCGGCTTCACGAAATCGATTGCCCAGGAAGTGGCCAGCCGGAACATTACCGCGAACTGCATTGCCCCCGGCTTCATCGCCACTCCGATGACCGATGTGCTCAAGGACGACCAGAAAGAAGCGCTTCTCAAGGGGATTCCCGCCGGAAGATTGGGGACGGGGGCTGACATCGCTGCCGCCGCGCTCTATCTCGCATCGGATGAATCCGCTTACGTTACCGGGCAAACCCTGCACGTTAACGGCGGGATGGCGATGATCTAGGCCACGCCGCCAAGGCGGGCTATGGTCAAAGAAATTCAGGCGTGTTACCGCGCCGCAACGTAGTTTTTCCGGGCTCCCGAGGGCCCTGATACTGGAAGGGAATAACATGTCCGACGTGATCGAGCGCGTGAAGAAAATCGTGGTCGAGCGCCTGGAAGTTGACGCCGAGAAGGTCAACGAGAAAGCCTCGTTCATCGACGACCTCGGCGCCGACTCGCTCGATCTGGTCGAGCTGGTCATGGCGTTCGAAGAAGAGTTCGGCATCGAAATCCCGGACGATGTCCAGGAACAGATCGGCACCGTCGGAGACGCGGTCCGCTTCATCAAGGAACGCGTCTAACCGTCGCGCGCCTCGGCTCGGAGCCATATCATGCGGCGCGTCGTCATCACCGGCATGGGACTCGTGACTCCTCTCGCCAATGGCAGAGAGGCGTCATGGAAGAAGCTCATCGCCGGCGAGTCTGGCCTCAAGACTGTTGACCTGTTCGACACGTCTGATCTTGCCTGCAAGATCGGCGGTCAGGTGCCGTGGACGAGCGGCCGTGGCGGTGGCTCGGCAGACGATCCGGACTCGTTCAATCCCGAGAAGACGATGTCGCCGAAAGAGCAGCGGCGCGTCGACGAGTTCATCCTCTACGCAATGGCGGCGGCCGACGAGGCCATCGCCGACGCCAAATGGACGCCGGAGTCCTACGAGGACAAGATCCGCACCGGCGTGATGATCGGTTCGGGCATTGGCGGTCTCAAGTCCATCGCAGACACGGCGATTGAACTGCACGAGAAGGGGCCGCGCCGCGTGTCGCCCTTCTTCATCCCGAGCGCGCTGATCAATCTCGCTTCCGGCCAGGTCTCCATCAAGTACGGCTACAAGGGTCCGAACCACGCTGTGGTGACGGCCTGTGCAACGGGCGCACACGCCATCGGCGACTCCGCGCGCCTCATTCAGTGGGGCGATGCGGACGTGATGATCGCGGGCGGCTCCGAAGCCTCGATCTGCCGCATCGGCTATGCCGGGTTCATCGCCTGCCGCGCCATGTCGACCGAATTCAACGAAACCCCGACCAAGGCTTCGCGTCCTTATGACAAGGATCGCGATGGCTTCGTGATGGGCGAGGGCGCGGGCATCGTGGTGCTCGAGGAATACGAGCATGCAAAAAAACGCGGCGCCAAAATCTATGCCGAAGTGCTGGGCTATGGCCTGACGGGTGACGCTTTCCATATCACCTCGCCGGACGAGACGGGCGATGGCGGCGAGCGTGCGATGCGCACGGCGCTGCAGCGCTCTGGCCTCGACGCCTCCGAAATTGACTACGTCAACGCGCACGGCACATCGACGCCGGCTGGCGACGAGATCGAAGTCCGTGCTGTGTCGCGCGTGCTCGGCAATGCGGCGTCCACGGCGCATCTGTCATCGACCAAGTCGGCGACCGGCCACCTGCTTGGTGCGGCTGGTTCGGTCGAAGCGATCTTCTCGGTGCTGGCGATCCGCGACGGCGTGATCCCGCCGACGCTGAACCTCGACAATCCGTCGTTCGACAGCCCGATCAATCTCACGCCCCACAAGGCTGTGAAGAAGAACGTGCGCGCCGTGCTGTCGAATTCGTTCGGCTTCGGCGGCACGAACGCAGCGCTTGTGATGAAGGCTGCGGACTGATCCACTATCGCGGGCTAGAGTCGCGGGGCGTCTCGGGAGTTTTGCTTGGGCAAGCTTATCGGCATCCTGTTTTCGCTGGTTATCGTCGCAGCGGTTGCTGCTGGCGCCGGCTGGTTCTGGCTCAATAGCGCCTTCACGGGAGAAGGTCCGGTTACGGCTGATGGCAAGCCCCGCGTCGTGATGATCGAGCGCGGATCAAGCTCGCAGGCCATCGCCACGAAACTGAAGGAAGCCGGCGCCATCTCTGATGACGGCCAGTTCCGCCTCGCACTGCGCGTTCGCGAAATTCTCGGCGACAAGCCGGTCATGAAAGCCGGCGAGTACGAGATTGCGTCAGGCGCCAGCATGGAAGCCATCGTCAAGGAACTGTCCGACGGCGCTGCGCTCCAGTACGCCGTGATTGTGCCTGAAGGCCTTACCAGCCAGATGATCCTCAGCCTGCTTGTCGATCGCGAATGGAAAGCCACCGGCGGCGCGGATCACACCTACAAACTCGCAGGCCCTGTGCCCGCCGTCCCCGCCGAGGGCGTCCTGCTTCCGGGCGATTATGCCGTCACACGCGGCGACACCGTCGAATCCGTCATCGACCGCATGATCAAGGCGCAGCAGGATCTGCTCGCCGAACTCTGGCCAAACCGCCAGCCCGGCCTGCCGGTCAAAACGCCAGAAGAAGCCGTCAATCTCGCCTCCATCGTCGAGAATGAAACCGGCGTCCCGCACGAACGCCCGCAGGTCGCCTCGCTCTTCATCAATCGGCTGAACAAGCCGATGCGCCTGCAGAGCGACCCCACCATCGTCTATGGCATCACCCGAGGCGTCCCGCTCGGCCACGGCCTGCGCGTCAGCGAGATTGCGCAGAAGACCGAATGGAACACCTATCAGATCGACGGCCTGCCCAAGACGCCGATCTGCAATCCGGGCCGCGAGTCCATCAAGGCGGTGCTCAATCCGGCGCAGACCAACTACATTTACTTTGTCGCCGACGGTTCAGGCGGTCACGCCTTTGCGGAAACGCTCGGCGAGCACAACGCCAACGTCTCGAAGTGGCGCGAGATCGAAAAGCAGCGCAACACAGCGCCGAAGCCATGAGCGTGTGGGGCGGGATATGATCCGGGGGATGACGGGTTTTGGCCGGGCGCAGGGCCAGGCCGCGTGGGGCGCTTGGGTCTGGGAAGCGCGTTCGGTCAACGGCAAATCGGTCGATCTGCGAACCAACTTTCCGCCGGGCTGCGAAGCGGTCGATTTCGAAGCGCGCCGCCGTGTGAAGGAACGCTTCTCGCGCGGCAGCTTCCAGCTTCAGCTCAAGATCGACTGGACGAAGGAAGCCGGCTCCATCGCCATCGACACACGCGAACTGGCACGCCTTGCGCGGCTCTCACGCCATTGGGCGCGTCCCGGATCGGGCGTGCAGCCCGCAAGCATTGATGGCCTGCTGAGCGCCACGGGCGTAACCAAGGGCGCGGCGCGCACAAGCAACGCCGTGGACGAGGCAACCGCCAAGGATCTCCTCGCCGGTCTCGATCAGGCGCTCGACATGCTCGCAGCGGCGCGCGGGCGGGAGGGCGAGGGGCTGCTCCAGCTCTTCAACGCCATGCTTGCCCAGGTCGAGCAGCTCGTCGCCCAGTCGACCGAGTTCGCGGCAAAACAACCCGAACTGGTGCGCGAGCGCTTCAAGGCGCGTCTCAACGAGATCGCCAAGGACGCCTCCATCGATGCCGACCGCATCGCGCAGGAAGTTCTGGTCATGGCGACCCGCGCCGACGTGCGCGAGGAACTGGACAGGCTTTCCGCCCACATAATTTCAGCCCGCCAGATGCTGGCCGCCGGCGAAGCAGCCGGCCGGAAGCTGGACTTTCTGTGTCAGGAGCTTAACCGGGAGGCGAATACGCTTTGCTCCAAATCGGCCAGTCTCGAGCTGACGAATGCCGGTTTGGCGCTTAAATCGCTGATCGATCAGTTCCGGGAGCAGGTTCAGAATGTCGAGTGAGCGCCCCGACAGCACGCCCGAGCAGCGGGTCCGCCCGCGCCGGGGGATCATGCTCGTGATCTCCAGCCCGTCGGGCGCCGGCAAGACGACGCTGTGCAGCCGGATCATCTCGGAAGTTCCGGGCGTAGAGCTGTCGATTTCGGCGACCACGCGCGAACCTCGCCCGAATGAGCGTGACGGCGCCGACTATCACTTCCGCTCCGTCTCCCAGTTCCAGCAGATGATCGACCACGACGAGTTTCTCGAGTGGGCGAAGGTCTTCAAGAATTTCTACGGCACGCCGCGCAGCGAAGTCGAAGCGCGCCTCGTCGCCGGCATGGACGTGGTGTTTGACGTCGATTGGCAGGGCGCCCGCGCGCTCAAGACGATCCGTCCCGGCGACGTCGTCTCGATCTTCATCCTGCCGCCATCGCTGGCCCAGCTGAAGCGGCGGCTGGAAGGCCGTCCGGGCGCCGATCCGAAGTCGGTGCAGTCGCGTCTCGACGGCGCCGGACAGGATATCCTGCGCTGGGGCGAGTACGACTACGCAATCGTCAACGACAACCTCGACACAGCGTTCAACGAAATCCGCTCGATCCTGATCACAGAACGCAACAAGCGCGTCCGCGCCTCACTCGGCATCATGGTCGACCAGCTGCTGAAAGACGCTCACCTCGCCACCAAGACGCAAAGCGGCAGCGCAACCACAGGCGAGACCAGCTAACGCGTAGCGAGCGTTACCGCCCCGCGCGCCAGGCCGTAGCCAGCTTGCGAAACTCCGCCTGCGTCAGCGTTTCCGCCCGGCGCGTTGGATCGATCCCGGCCACGTCCAGCGCCGCCACCGCGCCATCCAGCGATTTCAGCGCCGCACGCAGCATCTTGCGCCGCTGCCCAAACGCTGCGGCTGTGATCGCTTCCAGCCCATCAAGATCGTCATAGCGGTCATCCGGCGCCAACGGTTCAAGAACCACGACGGCGCTGTCCACCTTCGGCGGCGGCCGGAATGCGCCGGGCGGTATGATCATCGCAATGCGCGGCCGAGCCGCTGCCTGCGCGAGCACGGCGAGGCGGCCATAGTGCTCGTCATCCGGCGCCGCGCATATCCGCAGCGCGACCTCCTTCTGGAACATCAGCACCATCGTCCCACGCCAGTCGCCGGTCTTCAGCCATTCAACCAGAAGCGGCGTGCCGACATTATAGGGCAGGTTGGCGACGATCATCGCGGGCAGCTCGCCGCCGGCATTCTTCACCAGCTGCGCCGGATTGGCCGTCCGCGCATCGCCTTTGTGAACGTGCAGCCGCTCCGTCCGCACCTCGGGCCAAAGCATCAGCCCTTCGGCAAAGCGATCATCCAGTTCAATCGCAATCAGCTTTGCAACGCCGCTGTCCAGCAGCGCCCGCGTGAGGCCGCCTGGGCCGGGGCCAACCTCGATCACGGTCTTGCCCTCAACGCTGCCGCCCGCCGTCGCCACGCGCTTGAGCAGGGCAGGGTCAAACAGGAAGTGCTGGCCAAGGGATTTCTTCGCCGCGCCGGGCGTCAGCGGCGTGCTCATCGCGCGGCTGCGCGCGCATGCGCCATCTCATCCGCCATGCGGATCGCAGCAATCAGGCTCTCGGCCCGCGCAACGCCCGTGGCTGCCGCATCATAAGCCACGCCATGATCCGGCGATGTGCGGATGAAAGGCAGCCCCAGCGTCACATTCACGCCGCCCCACATGTCCAGCGTCTTCACCGGGATCAGTCCCTGATCGTGGTACATCGCGATGACCGCGTCGAACCGGCCAGCCCGCGCCTCGTGGAAGATCGTGTCGCCCGGCCTAGCATCCGAAATGTCGATCGTCCGTGCCCGCAGCTTCACCGCCGCCGGGTTGATGATCTCGATTTCCTCCCGGCCAATCTCGCCATCCTCGCCCGCGTGGGGGTTTACCCCGCATAGCCCGATGCGTGGCCGCTCGATCCCGAAATCCCGGCGCAGCGCCTGATCCACGATCAGCCCGATCTCCACGATCAGCCCTGTCGACAGCCCCGAAAGCACACTCGCCAGCGGCCGATGAATCGTCGCCAGCGCCACGCGCAGTCCGCCGCCCGCCAGCATCATAACGGCTCGCGGCGCTGTCCCGCCAACTGCCGCCAGCTCCGCCAGATATTCCGTATGGCCCGGATGCTTGAAGCCTGCGCGATACAGCAACGCCTTCGCGATGGGGTTCGTCACCACAGCCGCCGCCTTGCCCGCGCGCGTATGCTCAACCGCCAGACGAATGGATTCGATAACCGCTGGCGCGCTCGCCGGGTCCGGCTTGCCCGCCACCGCCGGTCCGCCCGGAATATCCAGCACAGGCAGCGCCTCCCCGAACGCCGCGCCCGCATCTTCCGGCCTGCCAATCACTGCAATCGGCGCGCCCATCGCCCCCATCACGGCGCGCGGCGCAATGACGTAAAACGGTCGCCCGCCTTGCGCGCGCACCTGCTCGTAAGCCTTGAAAGCTATCAGCGGGCCGACCCCAGCGGGGTCGCCCATGGTCATCGCAAGCGGCAGAAGCGGCGCAGTCATCGCCTAGCGCCGGACGATCGTCGCCTCGCGCTTGAGATCGCGCAGATAGCGTTCGGCGACCAGGGTCAGTTCCTGGTTGAACAGGCGATCCTTGATCTCGTCGCGCGAAGGCAATTCGGAATCGCCCGATTTCTTCTCGCAAACATAGAACACCATCTTTGCGCCATCCGGCATGTCGATCAGCCCGGTCGACTGTCCGACATTGAGATTTTCCAGGGCCGCGCGGTAAGCAGGCGCAATCTGCTGCAGGCCGACATCCTTCATCGGCGTGTGCGAAACGCCGTCCACGCCATTCGTCGCCTTCGCAACGCCAGCGCAATCGGCTGCATCCGTCTTCACCTTCGTGAGCTTGTCCGTCGCACCTTCGCCGCGCGCGATCACCTGCTCAAGATTCAGGATCATCGACATCTTCGGATCGCTGGGCTCCCGCTTGCCCGTGACAGCGATAACGTAAACACCCCCGTCGCTGTCGATCGGCGGCAGGATCGTCGGCACGGTCGGCGCGGCCATCACGGCTTTCTCGATCTCGGGGGAGCGCATGTCGCCCGGCGAGAGCCAGCTAAGGTCGCCGCCAGCCGCTGCCGACGGCGAAGCCGAGAACTGCTGCGCCAGCGTCGCGAAGTCCGCACCCTGGTTGATGTTGGAGATCAGCGTCTCCGCCCGCGCCCGCGCGTTGACGCGCGAGGCCTGATCCGGTGCGTACAGGAAGATTTCAAACAGCCGGTATTGCGGCTTGCCGAGGCCGGCCTCGATCCGCTCAAGCATGTCGTCGATGCGCAGTTCCGAAACGCGCACCTGCTTGAAGTAGCGGCCGCGCACCAGGGCGGTCCACGCGATCTTCGCTTTTTCCATCTCGCGGATCGACTGTTCCGGGATGCCCGCTTCGCCAAGCGCGCGGACGAACTGGTCTTTGGTCAGTTTGTACTGGCGGGCCAGGTCGCCCATGTTCTCATCGATCTCGGCCGGCGAGATGTTCTCGTCCTTCACCAGCTTCTGGAACTGGTGGTACTGCACCTTCTCCTCGATCAGGTTCTCGATCGCCTGTTCCTGGATCTGGCCCATGATCTGTTCGTCGGGCTGCTCCTGGAAGCGCAGCAGCATCCAGCGCATCCGGTTACGCACGTCAGACTGGGAAATGACCTCGTCATTCACCGTGGCAACGATGCCGTCGATTGTCTGGCCGCGCGCCGCCGCTGGCTGCGGGGTCTGCTGGGCCAGCGCCAGCCCGGCCGATATCGCCGTTGCGGCAAGTGCGAGTGCGATAATGCGTTTCATTCAGACACCTTGAAGAGCCTGACCCTGCGATCAGGTAAAGGCAAAAACATGGCCGATATACCGGGCCGCGCCGCCAAATGCGAGGCGCCTAGCGCAGACGGGGCAATTCGCCCTGAAAGTGCATTTTTGGCCGGTTTAATCGGTATCGCTGTCCGAAACGCCGCCCAGGCCAGTCAACACAAACTGGAAGCGGATCGATTCGGAGGGGCCCAGCGTCCGGTCGCGTGAGCCCGAACGCTCATACGCAATCTGGAAGAAAGAACACTCATCGCGATAGGCGATCCCCAGGGCGAGCCGGATATCCTGCTTTTCGGCAATATTGCGGGTCTGCTGGATAACGGCCGACCAGCGGTCATCGATCTTGAACTCGCCGTTCCAGGCGATGCCTTCGTCCGCAACTCCGGAGGCGTTTTCCGCCACCTTGAAATAGCGCGCCGATCCATGAATGCGCCAGAAATTCGCACCGGCGTCCACGTCCATCCGTTTGACTTCGTATTCATCGTCGACGCGGAAGCGGGCGCCGACATTGAAGATATTGCCAAGGTCCGCGCGAACCGAGGCGACATAGTCCGACTTCTCGCCCGAAAGATTGCTCAGGTCGTTGAAGGCGGGATCCGGGTCTTCGCGCCAGCGGCGGCCAACCAGCGTGGTCAGCTCCACATCCTTGCCGATGCGCGCTGTTGCGCTGACGCCGATCGAGGCGCGTGCGCCGCCTTCCCACAGGTCGTAATTGCTGACGGCATTCGGACGGAACAGGTTGGTTTCGTCGGCCTCGAACACCAGCGAGTCTTCGTTGGGGATGCCGTCGTCGTTCGCGTCCGGCGTGCCGTACGCAATCATCGCGATCGGCTCGACGATGATATCCATGTTCTCGCTGCGATTGATCAGCGGATAGCTGATCTGCGCACCGGCAACACCCAGCACGCGGGAAATGTCACGGCTGCTGCCGGCATCCAACGGATCATCGGGATCGTCATCGTCAATGTGATAGAAGTCGCCACGGCCAAGGCCGAACGGCTCAACTACCAAGCCTGGGCCGACAATGTACTGGGCACGCCAATCAGCCGTAGCGCTGACGCGCGAGGAGTCGAGCGTCATCTGACCGTTGGGCAGGGCGGTGATCTGATCACGCAGCAGGCCAACAGCGCTGAAATCGGCTGCCAGCTGGCCGCCGACCGGGCCGAAATCGAAAACCTTCTCGGCGAATACCGCCGGAACAACCTTTGGAATCTGCGCGTCATCGTCGCTTTCGCGTAGCCCCTGAAACAGGAACGTGCCTGCCTCGAAATAGAAATCCGGCTGCTGTCCGGTGAGATAGGCCTGCGTCAGAAGCTGGCGCGGCTGGCTGGCGACAAGGCCGCGCAGATCGTCTTCGCCGTCGATGTCATACCGGCGATCGTAAAGGTCGTCGGTCTGGCGCTCGATGCCGAAACCCCATTTCCAGTCCTGATTGATTGCGAACTGCCCGCTCGCATACAGGTGGCTGCGCCAGGTATCGTCGCCGAACTGGTCGCCGTCCGAATTGAATTCCTGTTCGTGCGTGAAGCTGCCTTCCGCCTGGATGAAGCCGGAGAAAAATCTCCGGCGATAATCCACCTTCACCAGCGGGTTCACGTTGGTTGACAGCATCGGGCTGATCGTCACGTCCTCGGACGGAGAGATCACCAGATAATAGGGCTGCTCGTAGAACAGGCCGATCTTGGACGACAGGCCGAGGTCCGGCGTCATCAGACCGGAACGCCGTTCGGAATTCGGATCAGGGTGCGCAAACCACGGCACGTACAACACGGGCACGCCCGCAACCTCCAGGACCGCGTCCTGGTAGGTAATCATCTGGTCTTCCTGATCCAGCATCGCGCGCCGGGCGCGCAGCACCCACGTTGGATCGCGGTTCTCTTCGATACACACCGGGCAGTTCGTATAGACGACCTGCTCCAGCGCGTTCTTCGTCCCATCCGTACGAATGGCCGAAGACGCCGTCACCAGGCTGTTTTCGGAAAGCCTCGCCGAGAACCGCGTTGCAAAGCCATTGCGGAAATCTTCGTCCGCTTCGATCTCGTCCGCGAACTGCACCTGGCCAGTGCCGTCTGAAATCTGCACATGGCCCTGCGCCCGCATCGTTTCGCTGTTGCGGTCATACACGACACGATCGGCCAGCAGGGTGCGGTCGCCGACCCTGATCTCGACATTGCCGGAAGCGGTGACGACGCTCGTATCCCGGTTTTCCTCGATGGTATCGGCCTGAAGGATGACGTCTTCATCTTCGGCGGGTGACGAGGTGGGGGTAGGGGCACGCGGCGCTACGGGCGCCTGCTGTGCATAGGCCGCGCTGCCCGCCGTAATGGCGACAGCGGCGACGGACGCGAGGCAGGTAAGCCGCAACACCATCACTCTCCCCTCGCGAACTGATTGCGAGCGACTCCCAGCCTCAAACCGATACGCAATGGCTGGGGGGGCGTAAAGGCAGTCAGCGGTTTTCCCCGAGTCCCTGCGGCAGAGCGGCGCCAGAGACACAGGAAACGGCGCTGCATTACGTTCAGGAAAGGCCCAGCCAAGCGAAGCAGGATCAGCCGTCTTCGGCGTGAGCCAACAGCGTCAGCACCGCAAACAGCGCAAACAGGGGCGGGCACCAGGCTGCAACTTCAGGCGATGTGGCCCCCGAAGCAGACATCCCGGCCGACAGCCGCGTTACGAAGAACAGCACGAAACCCGCGAGTGCGCCCGCGCCGATCAACCGGGAGAGCCCTCCAGACCGCGCCAGCCGCAGGCACACCACGGCCCCGATCAGCGCCATGGCCAGCATGAACAGCGGCGTCGCCAGCAGTCCGTGGAACTTCAGCACATAAGCGTCCACTTCCATGCCAGCGGCACGGCCTGCATCGATGAACTGTGGAAGTTCCCAGAACGGAATGGTTTTGGCTGATGCGAAGCGCGTCAGCAGGGTGTCGCTGTTGAGGTTGGTCGGCAGGGCAAGGTTGGGCACGCGCCGTACATCGCCGCCGAGGCGATTTTCGACGACGCCTGTCAGCTGCCAGAACCCGGGCGTCAGTTCGGCCCGCTCCGCGTCGATCCGGTGCGTGAAGACCCGGTCGCCGCGACCGCCGGGGCCGGGGCGGAAGTACCAGAAGGTCACGTCCTCCAGCGCCTGACCGCGTCCGATCACTTCCCGTCCATGGATGATCGCCTGACCGTTCGGGTTTTCATCGGCGACAGAACCGGCCTCCTCGGCCGCTGTCGCCTGCAGGTCGCCCTGGCTCAGCCAGACGCCGTTGGTCTGCACAGGCGTGTTCCCCAGCAGCCGGTCGCGCTCGTTCTGGAAATCCTGGTTCAATCGCGTGGCCAGCGGATCGATGATCATCACCATCGCGGCGCCGACAACGACGGCCAGCACCATCACCGGCCCAAGAAACCGCCATGCCGAAACGCCAGCAGCGCGCACTGCAGGAATTTCGCTGCGGCGGCTGAGTTGAGAATAGGTAAGGATCGACCCCACCAGCA
>DAIRES010000029.1:0-1239 GCA_036795465.1 Hyphomonadaceae bacterium | reverse complement strand
GGAATTTCGCTGCGGCGGCTGAGTTGAGAATAGGTAAGGATCGACCCCACCAGCATTGCGAAGGGCAGGGTCTCCAGCAGCAGCCCCGGCGTCTTCATCAGCGTCAGCCGGAAGGCAGTCTCGATGCCGATCTGCGTACGGCTCCCCACCGTCCGCACCTGCTCGACCACGTCCACCAGCAGGATGGCGAGCAGGATGATGCCCAGCGTCATCATCAGGGAGATGAGACACTGTATGAAGATATACCGCTGTATGCGCCCCGCGATCACCATGGCTACGCCGTCCTCAACCGGACGCGCCGCCGCTTCAGTGCGGGAACAACGAAGTAGAAGAACCCGATCAACGCGATGACGAACAGCGGCAGCAGGTACTGCGTGAAGTTCAGGTCCGCATCCTTGCCCGCCGCAGCGGTCGTCTGGAACGCCATCAAGCGCAGCAATACAGCGCCCGCCGAAGCCATCGCGATGCGCTTGGCATACCCGCGCCGGTTGAAGTCACCGCCCAGCACCGCAAAGATCGCCAGCATTGCCATCGCCACGTTCAGCAAGGGCGCCGCCATCCGCGAATGACCCTCCGCCTTGAACGCTTCGGCGTTCTTGACGTCGTAGTAATTGTTCATGTCGGGGAAGAAGAGTTCGGGCAGGAAGCGGTCGGACTCCTCCATCACGATCGCCTTCTGGTCGTTGATGAAGGCGCCAAGCTCCAGCGGCGATTGCTGGAAGGTCAGCGCCTCCAGCGCGCCATTGTTGCGGATGGTCTGCCGCTGGCCATCGCGCAGGATCAGCGTCGGCTTGCCCTCGACCTCGGAGACGAACGCCGTCTTGGCGATGAAGGTCGCCTCGTTCGCCGGGTCACGGCTGTCATTGGCGACAAGGAAGCTGATCTCGGACCCGTTCACCTGTCCCGCAAATGTGGTCAGGCCATCCCCATGCGTCATGAACATGCCCTGCCGCACCAGCGACGAGGCGAGGTCGGTCGACGCTTCCGTCACCGTCTGGCGCAGTTCCCGCGAGGCCGCCGGCTGTATCCACAGGTTCAGCCCGAGGTGGAGGATAGCCGCCAGCGTCGCCAGCCGCAGGACAGGCGAGGCGACCTGCCAGTTCGACATGCCCGAAGCCTGCGCCACCACCACTTCATTGTCCCTGTGGGCGGCGTTCAGCGCGGATGCCGTTGCGATAAACAGGGCTATAGGCATCAGAAGGGAAATGATCTGGGGCGTCGCCAGCACGGACACCCACA
>DAIRES010000028.1:9452-26707 GCA_036795465.1 Hyphomonadaceae bacterium | reverse complement strand
CAATGCGGGCGGGCTGTGGGTTGGCCTCGCGACCGCTGCAGGCGCTCTGCTGCTCCTCGTGGGAGCTGTGCAGCGCTATCCGGTTGTCGAGGGCACAAAGAACGAAGTGGTGGCCGGCGCGGCCGTGACTGACTGGCGCAACTATGGCGGCGTGCCGGAAGGCCAGCGCTTTGCCCAGATCGACCAGATCAATGTCGAGAATGTCGGCAAGCTGAAGGAAGCCTGGCGCGCACGCACGGGCGTCGCCTACGACTTCAAGCAGACGCCGCAGATGGCCAACGGCCTTCTCTACATCTGCACCGCCGGCAACACGCTGATCGCCTACGATTCAGATACGGGCGAAAAGCGCTGGCAGTACGACACCAAGACGGAAGTGCCGGGTGGGGAGCTGGAACGGTCATCGACGTTCGCGCGGACCTGCCGCGGGCTGGGCTATCACGAGGCGCCGCCGGAATACACGGGCGAATGCTCCAAGCGCATCCTCGCCGGCACAGTGGACGCACGCCTGATCGCGGTGGACGCCATGACCGGCCAGCTCTGCCGTTCGTTCGGCTTCGACGGACAGGTGAACCTGGTTTCGGGTCTTGGCCGATCGCCGCTGGGCAATTTCATGGTGACATCGACGCCGCTGATTGCGGGCGACAAGGTCGTCGTCGGCGGCTGGGTGACGGACAACCAGCAGATCGGAAACCCGTCGGGTGTTCTGCGCGCGTATGATGCGATCACCGGCGCTTTCGCCTGGGCGTGGGACCTTGGAAACCCGGGTTATAACGGCCTTCCCGATGAAGGCGGCGAATACACGCGCGGCACTCCGAACGTGTGGTCGAACACCAGCTACGATCCGAAGCTGAACCTGATCTATGCGCCGACGGGTAACTCCTCGCCGGACTATTTCGACGGTGATCTGCGTTCGAAGGAAGCCGAGGAGAACGCTTCGTCAGTGGTTGCAATCGATGCGGCCACGGGCCAGCGGCGCTGGGTCTATCAGACCGTGCATCGTGACATCTGGGACTGGGACGTGCCCTCGCAGCCGGTGCTGGTGAACATCCGCAAGAATGGCGAAGGCGAGCTGATCCCAGCCGTCGCGCAGCCTACGAAGCGCGGCGAGATCTTCCTGCTGGATCGTCGCACGGGCGTGCCGATCTACGACACGCCGGAATTGCCGGTGCCACAGGGCCCGGTGAAGGGCGAAGTCGTGACCGCGACGCAACCGTTCTCGTCGCTGCCGCACTTCCGGGACGACCGGATCGAGCAGGACATGTGGGGTCTCACCCCGCTCGACCAGCTGCATTGCCGGATCGAGTTCAAGAAGATGCGCTACGAAGGCCTGTTCACCCCGCCGATGGAAGGCGGGGGTGGCTATGGCATGGCTGAAGACAGCTGGGGCGGCACGTTCCAGTATCCGGGCAATGCCGGCGGCTTCAACTGGGGTTCGGTGTCGGTGGATGCCGACAACGGCCTGCTGATCGGCGCGCCCATGCTGATGGGCAACCGGATCGTGATGCGCAGCCTTGAAGCGAGAGCCGAGGATACCGAACGGGACAAGAAGCGCAGGGCCGAACGCGCGGCATCCGGCGCGCCCGCAGGGGCCGGAGCATCCGGCCCGGCTATCGCGCCTGCGCCGCCCACGCCGGCGGCCGGCGCCACCGCTGTCGCGCCCAGGGATGCACAGGTGTTCGACCAGAACCGCGTGCTCTATCGCGGCGACACACGGCCGTTCATGTCGTCATGGCGTCTTCCGCTGCCGTTCTTCAACACGTTGACCGAACTGCCCTGCTTCGAGCCGCCGTTCGCGCAGATCGGCGCCATGGATCTGAACACCGGAAAGCTTCTGTGGAAGCGCCCCGTCGGTTCAATGAAGGACGTGGGACCGTTCGGCCTGCCGACCGGTATGCCCTTCATGGTGGGAACGCCGGTTCAGGCCGGCCTGATGTCCACGCGTGGCGGGTTGGTCTTTCATGGCGCCGCAATGGACTCGACTTTCCGGGCATTCGACACCCGGACCGGAGAGGTTCGCTGGGAAACCCAGCTGCCAGGCAGCGCGCAAGCCACGCCGATGAGCTATGTCGGCAAGAATGGGAAACAGTATGTTGTCATTACCGTTCCCAACCCTGGATGGCCGAATGCATCGACATACGCCGGCGCGGGAGCCATGCGGAAACCGATAGACGACAAGGGCGGCTGGGTGATCGCATATGCGCTGGGTGACTGAGTCATCCAGCGGCGAATGAAGAGGCTCAGCGTATCAATCCTGGCGGATGGCTAGGTCCGGCAGTACTTCGCAATATCTTGGGCTGGGATCGCTCCCGTCGCCCCTGCCCGCACACGTCACCCGAACTCTGCGCGCAGCTTCTTCTTGTCTATCTTGCCGGTCGGGGCGAGCGGCATCGTCGCCACGCGCACAATCGCATCCGGAATCCACCACGCAGGCACCAGAGGCCGCAATGGCTGCAGCAGGTCGTCGTCATTGATGGCGTCGGCCAGCAGTTTGACGATCAGGACCGGGCGCTCTCCCCACTTGGGATCTGCGCGCGCAATCACCGCCACCTCCGCGACGCCGGACTGGCGCGCAATGATCGCCTCGATCTCCGCCGGATTGATCCATTCGCCGCCGGATTTTATCAGGTCCTTGGCGCGTCCTGTGATGTGGAGCGCGCCATCCGATTGAATGCGCGCAAGGTCGCCCGTGTCGAACCATCCGTCCGCATCCACCGCCGGCGTGGAATGGCCATAATAGCGCTGCACCACGCTCTGGCCCCTCACATGAAGACGTCCTTCGACGTTTCTCTGCGAAGGCAGCGCACGCCCCTCACTGTCCTTCAGGAGAAGATCGACGCCGACTGCGATACGACCGGCGCTTGCGGCGTCGCGTTTCGCCAGACTTGCGGGGGCTATCGCGCCGAGCGGCGTCAGTTCCGTCATGCCCCAGCTTGTCTGCACGATCGCGCCAATGCGGCGCTCGATCCGATCCATCAGCTGCTCGCTGATCGGCGCGCCCCCGACGATGATCCGCTTCAGGCTTGGCAATTCGCCGCCCACCTTGTCGAGATGATCGACCAGCCCCAGCCAGACCGTCGGCACGGCGGCGGCGACCGTCACGTTCGCGCTGCTGATGAGCGCCGCAAGGCTTTGGCCATCGAGGTGCCTGCCCGGCAGCACCAGCGACGCGCCAACCGCCGGCGCTGCGAATGGCAGGCCCCAGCCATTGGCGTGAAACATCGGCACGACCATCAGGATATTGTCGTTCGCAGTGGGTGCGATCACATCCGCCTGAAGAATCCGGAGCGTGTGAAGATAGGACGAGCGGTGCGTGTAAACGACGCCCTTGGGATCGCCCGTCGTGCCCGACGTGAAACACAATCCGGCTGGACTTGCCTCATCGAAATCGCCCCACGCGATGTCCTCGTCCAGACAGACGCTCGCATACAGGCTCACCGGAACGCTTGCCGCGAGATCCCGAACCTCCACCGGATCGTCGATCACGATGATGCGCTCGATCGACGGCGCAATCCTCACCAGCTCAACAGCAATCGAAGCAAGATTGGCCGCCACGACAAGCAGGCGGCACTCAGCCAGCCGCACCATGGCGCCAAGCGTATCGACGGATAGCCGGGGGTTCAGTGTGTGGATGACGGCGCCGATCCCGGAAATTCCGTACCAGGCCTCGACGTGCTCCTGCGTATTCCACGCGAGCGTCGCCACACGATCACCAGGCCGGATTCCGAGCGCAAGAAGGCCGGCGGAAAAGCTGCGGCTGCGCTCCAGCAGCTCGCCATATCCTGTGCGGCTGGTCTCACCATTGCCGCGAGCGGTGATCACGCCCGCGTCCGAGCGCCAGCGCGCGGCATGCTCGAGGAACTTGTTCAGGGTGAGAGAATAGTCCTGGACGTAAGGGATAGTCATCGTTCGAAGGTCACACTTTCACACGCCGCAGGGCGGCTGAACTTTTCCCCAACAGCTCCAGACGAAAATGGACAGGCGGCCTTCGCCGCCTGTCCCAGTTTGTGGAGAGTTAGAAAGCCTTCTTGACGCCCAGCTCGATCGTGCGACCGAGCGGGTTGCCCATGAAGGGATCGTAGCCAAGCTCTTCCTGCGCAGCCGGCGGGTCGCGATCGAAGATGTTCGCGATGGTCGCCGTAAGCGCCAGATCGTCGGAGAACTGGAAGCGGTAGGTGGCGTCAGCCGTGACCCAGTCTTCGCCATCCTCGCCATACTGCTTGCCGGCGCGTTCATCGTGGACGGCGGAGACGTAGTTGACGCCCAGCCGGATGTTGTGGCGGTCGAACCGATAATTGGCGGAAAGATTCGCGCGCCATTCGGGAGCAGCAAGAGCGAAGGTTGCGAAGTTCAACGAGCCCAGACGATCATCGCCCGTCGACACGACCACGCCATCCAGTGATGTCGGACCCGTCTTCAGTTCAGTGACCTTCGTGGCCGCAAGATCGATCGCGAGATCGCCGGGCCCGAACGGCAAGGCGTAGGTCGCCTGGATATCGAAGCCGTTCGTCGTCTGGCCGGGACCGTTCCCGTATTGCGTATCAACCATCGAGAACGTTCCGACGCCCGACATGCCGACAGAGCAGCTGCCGTTGAACGTGATGCGCCGGATAAGCGGTTGCACGTTCGGATCGCAGGTCGTGATCGTGCCGCCTGCGCCGTTGAACACAAGGCTTGCAATCTGGTTCGGATCGGCGATCTGGCCGATCTGGTCCTCGGTGCGGATATCGAAATAGTCGACGATCAGCCGGAAATTATGCTCCGGCGCAAAGCCGGTGCTGTCCCAGATGGCGCCCACATTCCACGATTTCGCGGTCTCCGGTTTGAGGCTCGCATCCGTGATGAAGCGCGCACCAAGCCAGTTGCCAGCCGCCACCGTATAGGTGCGCGCGGCGACAACGCTCTGGCCGGGAGACGTGCCGACAGGCGGCGTCTGGTAGTTGGTGCCGTAAGATCCGCGCACCGACAGCGGCCCCCAGACATTCCACTTGCCCGCCACCTTGTACACGGTGGCGCCTAGCCCGCCGGAGAACTCCTCGCGGCGAACCGCGGCCTGCAGGTTCACATTGTCCAGCACCGGGATCTGCACTTCGCCGAACACCGAATACTGCTGCTGATCGGCAGAGTTCGGAATGTCGGGAACGAAAGCGACGAACGGGCCGGGGCTGTCAGGCGTGCAGCCGCGGAAACGCGGGTCGTTGGTGGCGATCGGGTTCTGCTCGAGATTGGGCGAGCCCACGCCATTGCCGCTGGTCGTGCCGGTCGGCCATTCGCAAGGCGTCGAGCCGTTGAACAGCGGGCTGTTCACGGTCTCGCGGCTTTCGAATTGCCGGCCCTGCGCGCCAAGCGCCCAGCCGACTTCCCCGCCCGGCAGTTGCAGGCCGGACTTGCCGTTGAACACAAGATCGAACGTGAGGTTCGAGGCAACCGTCTCGATCGCGCGCTGGTCGAACATCCAGCGTGTCAGGTCGAGCGAGTTCTCTGTGCCGGCCACATATTGCGGGTTGGCAAGATCGCGAACCGGCTGGTTTGGGAAGGAGGTCGCGAACGGGTTCCACCATTGGCATCCGTTCTTGCCGGCCGCCGCTGCGTTCTGCGTGCCGAAGCGCGCGGGATCGAGATCGGCCGCGCTGCAGTTCGGTCCCCCGAAGCCGTTCATCGCTTCCTGCAGTCTGTAGCCGATCGTGTCGGGGTGTGTGTTGTAGCTGATCGACTGGTTGTAGGTGACGGCGAAGTCATACTCGACCTCGCGCGCGAAGCTTGCCCAGTCGCCAAGCTTGCCATCCAGGCTGGCCGACACGCGCCAGAGCTGGTTGTCGATCTGGTCGGGCACACCCTGCCCCCCAAACGCCTGGTTTCCGCCATGTCCCAGCAGACGATAAGTCACCGGTGTAAAGCCAGCCGCCGCTGAAGTCCCCGTCCGCTGCGCAAAAGCTGCGGCATAGGGGTTATCGATTGGCACGTAGAACTGGAAAGTAGCCCCCGTAGCCATAGCCGGCCCCCGCAAAACAGGCTGCGCCGGCGACGCATACATATGCGGCGTCTTCACCTGCCCATACGACGCCTCAACATGGAAATTCGTACTCTCACCGAATGAGGAGTTGAACTGCGCATAGGCACGGTAGATGTCGTTGTCTTCTACGAGATTGTAGTAGTTCGAGTAGTTGTACGCGCAGGTGTAGCTGTTGTCGTAGCGGCCGCCGACGGCGGCGCAGGACGCGGGCGTGAAGTCGGATGTGATGCCGGCGATGGGCGCGCCGAACTCGGCGCCGTTGGCGCCAATCGTCGGCGTCGCGGGAGACGGCCCGAGCGGCAGCCAGCCTGCAAGGTTGGTCAGTGTCGACCAGGGAGCCGGGTTGTAGCCAGCCTTGGTATAGTCGAACGAGTCGTGGGTGAAATCGCGGTCGATCGCGCGCAGGCGTGAGCGATGCTCCCACTCGGCAGACCAGAGAAAGTTCGAGCGGTCATCGCCAAACCCACCGAGAATGCTGAGGCCGTAATCGCCATCGGAACCATCGATGTATTTGTACTGCGCCCCGACCTCGAGCCCTTCGAAGCTGTCGCGCGTGATGAAGTTGACGACACCCCCGGTCGCATCGGCGCCGTAGATGACCGCGGCGCCATCTTTCAGGATCTCCACGCGCTGAAGCGCGGCGAAGGGAATGTTGGACGTGTTGGAATTCATGCGCCGGCCGTTCAGCAGCGTCAGCGTCTTGTCGGCCCCGATCCCACGCAGGTTGTAGTTCACCGAACCAATAAGAGCGGGACCGCCGAAGTAATAAGCTTCGCCGGACGTCGGACCTGCGATCGTCAGGCTTTTTGCGAACTCCAGAGCGCTGGGCGAACCGCGATCCTCCAGTTCACCGATGGAGAAGACTTCAACTGGCAGCGCCGCATCTTCCGGGGTCCCTCTGATGAAGGAGCCGGTCACGACCACACGGTCCGCTGAGTCTGACGGCTCAGACTGCGCTCCGGCCTGATCGGCCGGAATGGTCTGTGCTGCTTCCTGCGCGAAGGCTGGAAGCAGGCCGGTGATGCCAACGAGAATCGCAGCGGTCGACGCGCTGCGCAGCGCGATTTTCATGGTGGTACCTCCCTAAGCGGGACCCGTGTCGGGCCCTCATTCTTGTCCGCGTGAATGTTCCTCCAGCTTTCTGAGGCAGTCAATAATATTCATGCTCGTGAGAGTGAATATTATTGACGACCCCCTGCACCGCTCGCATGCTGGCTGCAGACATCGACACAAGATCGGGTCAGGGAGGCATGGTTGTTCTACGAAACCGAAGTTCGCGCGGGCGCGACGGCTGGGTCCGTCACGCTTCCTGATCATGTGAGTCGCGCCCTCCTCCCTTCGCTCGCGAACGGCCATGCGTGATGGCTGAGTCAGCCTCGGAAGCAGCGCCAACGCGTCAGGCCTGGCTTGTCCTCATCATTCTCTGGTTCGTTTACGTTCTGAACTTCCTGGATCGCCAGCTCATCTCGATCCTGGCCAAGCCCATCCAGGACAGCCTCGGCATTTCAGACGGTGAGCTTGGTTTGCTCAGCGGTCTCTACTTCGCATTGTTCTATTGCATCATCTCCATCCCGGTGGGCTGGCTGGCCGACAGAACGAACAGGGCGAAGGTCCTGTCGCTCTCGTGCGCGGTGTGGAGCGCCGCAACGATGGGCTGCGGGTTGGCGGCAAACTACGGCCAACTCGTAACTGCGCGAATGATGGTTGGCATCGGGGAAGCGGGCGGCGTGCCGCCCTCCTACGCCATCATATCCGACTACTTTCCGCCCAGTCGTCGCGGAACGGCTTTGAGCCTTTTCAATCTTGGCCCTCCGGTCGGTCAGGCGCTGGGCGTGGCGTTCGGCGCAGCGATCGCCGTCGCCTTCAGCTGGCGCCATGCCTTTCTGGCGATCGGCGCCATCGGAATCCTCGCCGCGGTGATCGTGTTCCTTGCAGTGAAGGAACCCAGACGCGGGGCGCTTGATCGCGCCGTGAATGCGCCGGACACAGCAAAGGCCGGGTTCTGGGCGACCTTCCGGATGTTCTTCTCACGCCCGGTTCTCGTGCTTGCCGCCATAGGCGGAGGAGCAACGCAGTTCATCACCTACGGTCTCGGCAACTTCACGGTGCTATTCCTTCAGCGCGAAAAGGGAATGTCACTCGATGACGTGGCTATCTATTACGCCCTTGTCGTCGGCATCGCGATGAGCGCGGGCATTTTCATCTCCGGTCGCCTGATCGACAGGTTCACGCGCCGGTCCAAAACTGCGTACGCAATTCTGCCGGCAGTTTCGCTGGCGCTGGCCGTACCTTTCTATGCGGGGTTTGTCTGGGCGCCGACATGGCCGATCGCACTTCTCTTCCTGATCGGACCAACGCTACTCAACTACTTTTATCTGTCGTCATGCGTCACGCTGGTGCAACAGGAAGTGCGTCCGAACGAACGTGTGATGTCGGGCGCGTTGCTTCTACTGATCATGAATCTCACCGGGCTTGGCCTCGGGCCCACATGGGTTGGCATGATGAGTGACGCTTTCCGGGCGACCAACCCCGGCAATTCGTTGCAGCTCGCGCTGTACACCCTGCTCCCGGTCTATGGGATCGCCATTGCATGCTTTGTCTGGCTGGCAGCCAAGCTGCGCCGGGAGGGTCGAGAGGTTTAATTCCGAAAGAGCACCGCAGGCGCGCACGAAGCAGCGCGAGGGACAATCACTCAGCCCTTCAGCGCCAGGAAGCCGGCAGCCATGAACTTTGCGATACGCTTTTTCACGGCGGGGAAGTCATCCGAATGACAGATACCGCCTGACAAGCGGTCGATCCTGCCGGTGCGCGCCAGGGTGTTCATCAGCGCGCCGGTCACGAAATGATAGCCCCAGAAAATGTCTTCATCCGGATAGTCCGGCAGGGCGCGCTTCAGGATGCCCACCAGCTTCAGGACGACTGGGTCGAAGTACACATCCATCAACTCCGTGCCCTCTGGCGTCGGGCTTACCCGCGCACAGAACGCGGCCCAGTTCATCCAGAGTTCGCCGCCTTCATAGTAAAGATCGAGATCGGTATCGAGGAACGCGTGAAGCGCGCCCTCGACGGTTGGATTGCTGCCCGCTTCGGCTTCGTACTTTTCGAGCGCTTCCATTCGCCGGCCGCTCGTAACGCCAGCGCGCCGTGCAAAAACTGCCTCGAACAGATTGGCTTTGTCCTTGAAGTAGTAGTTCAGCAGCGTCGTATGGATCCCAACGCGCTGCGCGACATCTCGCAGGGTGACGCCGTTGAATCCGTTCCTTGAAAACAGATACTCCGCAGCGTCGAGAATCTGCTCGAGGCTCTCCGCGCGTTGCTCAGCCTTGGTGCGGCCCGTCCGCTTCGCTGAGGTTTCAGATGGCATACACAAGCCCTCCCAAATCCAGCTGGCTCAACCGACGATGCGGCGCAGGTCCAGCTCGCTGGAATGTTCTGGTCCGAGCGGCGACACGTTAGCTATACGAGCCGACTTTCGGGCGTCGTTCACCCTTGGAAGAATGAGCGTCGAAGGAGCGGATACGCTACGGCAGCTTTTCGTCAAGCGCTCACCTTGGCGCATTGCTGTAGGGCTCTGGTCGGTCAGATGTCGCGGTTCTGATCAATAAATGTGCGGAAAGATCGCCGGTAAGCAACGAGGCAAAGCTTTTGGCCAAGCGCGGACCAAGCCCCGAACACGGGATGAAGATGTTCGCCAACAATTGGCCCAGCGGCTTACGCGCCTCTCCCCACCCCCAAGCCGCAGACGCCGTGGCGAGACACCGAGCCTGTCAGCTCGCGCCGCTGATGGACTTGATGTAGGCGATCAACGCATCGGCAGATCGAACGTCGAAATCGAACAACGGCATCTCGTCATGTCCGACCCGCATCGCGTCGATAAAGCGGTAAGCGAGAAATTCCGGATCATTCATCGCCAGCACTTCACGCAAGGGCGGCGCAGATAAATTGGGGCTGACCGACGCGGCGTCGATGGAGTGACATGAGGCGCACTCGCGCTGGGCGACCTGCCTGCCGATATCGATCTGCACCGGGTCCAGTTCCTCACGCGACCCGCCCCAGCCAGACTGCTCAGCCTCGGACTGCGGGCCGGGCGGAGACGTCTGGCAGGCTGCCTGTAGGAACGCGACCATCAGGACAGCCAGAAATGCGCCGGGCCGATTCAGGGCTTTCATCGATCGATCTCCACATTGCCGCTACGCTAGCGGGATATCCGATCTTTGATGTGACGCGGATCAAATCGATCAACCGGACGGATCCCCGTCATTTTGTATCAGGAATCCAGCGCAGCCGAAGGGAGAGACGTCAGCAGCGGAAAAATTTGCTGGGCGGTGTCGATTTCCGGGATGCCCATTCGTCATTCATATGAGACGCCAGAAGCGGCCGATTCAAACAGGGAGGCAGGTGATGCGGGTAATGGTGTTTGCGAAAGCCAGCGAGGACATGGCCGCGAGCGGGGCCCCTACGCCTGAGCAGATCGAAGCGTTCGCCGCCATGGACAGGTTCACCGAGGAACTAGTCAAGGCGGGCGTCTTCATCGCCGCAGCGGGCCTGAAGAATGGCGCCGATTCCAAGCGCATCATCATGGAAGGCGCCGACCGCACCGTCATCGACGGTCCATTCGCCGAAAGCCGCGAGCTGGTTGCGGGCTTTTCGATCTGGGAAGTGAAGGACATGGACGAAGCGCTGGCCTGGGCCAAGCGCGCGCCCAATGTCGTGCCGGGCAGGAGCGAGATGGAAATCCGGCCATTCTACGAGGCGGAGGATCTGGCCGCGTTCATGTCGCCTGAAGAACTCGAAGCAGCGCGGGATGGCGATCGTGGGAAGCTGGGCGTTGCGTGAAGCAGCATCCTATACGGCCCAGCGGGAAATATCCCGCTCCTTTCCGATCAACGAGAGGCCATAAGCGATAGAGACCAGCTGATCGCCGGTTTCGATCTTCGCGGCGCCGAACCGGGATTCGAACTGCGCGCGGACCGCAGGAACGAAGGATGAGCCGCCCGTCAGGAACACGCGATCAATCCCGCCTTCGACAACATTCGCTTTTCGCAATGCGCGGTCGACGCAAGCGTCGATCTCGTTGAGTTCGGGCTTGATCCATTCTTCGAACTCAGAGCGCTTGATTGTGTGTTCAATATGAACACCAGCTACATGAAGAGATAGCACGCCCTCGTCCGCGTTTGAGAGCTGCATCTTGGCCGCGGATACGGCGCGATACATCGCGTAGCCGGCGTCCGCGTCAAGAAACGAGAGGAAGGCGCGGATGCGATCAGGATCAAGGCTGGAGCGCACCAGATCCTGCAGCTCGCGGTAGTCCCGCGAATGCCGCATCATCGACAGCTCGTTCCAGCGACTGAATTTTGTGAAGTAGGAATTCGGGACCTGAAGCGTCTTGCCCCAGCTCATGAACTCGGAACCTTTTCCGAATGCGTGAGCCACGACGTGGTCGATGATACGATAATCGAATGCATCGCCGGCCACGCCGACGCCGGTATGCGCGAGGGGCTCATAATCAAGCCCAGATTCGCCAACGACGAACTTCACCACGGAAAAATCGCTCGTGCCGCCGCCGAAATCGGCGACAAGGATTGTGGCGTCCGCGTTGAGGCGCTGTGCAAAATAGTACGCAGCGGCGACGGGCTCATAGACGTGGTGGATTTCATCGAAACCCAGAGCACGTAACGCCGTCTCGTATCTTGTACGCGCCAACACCTCGTTGGGCGACGCACCCGCGAAAGTCACAGGGCGGCCGATGACTACCCGTTTGGGAAACTCGGTTCCGGAACGGGTGCGCACTTGCCGGAGAAAGCTCGCCAGCAAGTCTTCGAACTTGAGGCGGCGCGAATAGATTTGCGTGTCTGTAAAAAGCGCACTGGCGGCAAACGTCTTGAACGACTGGATGAAACGGCAATCACCTGCCAGCTCCACAAATTTGTCGATTGCCCATGGACCCGCATCTACGTGGGTCCGCCGTCCGGCATCATCATCGGTTTCGGAAAAACACAGGACTGAACGGAACGCGTCGAACACCTCGCCGGCATGGTCGAAATGGACCGCCTCGACGTCGCCGTCGGCGTTGACCATCGTTGCGACAGTGTTTGTCGTGCCAAAATCGAGACCGATCGACAGGGTCATCACATCATTCCAAACGCAACCAGAAGACGCATGCGAAAACACAACGTCTTGCGGTGGGGCCGCTTGGTCGTGCCTGACCCGCCGGAAGTCAAGGATTCAGCGCGCCCGGGGCCGAAAAATGCGCCGGCGGCAGTGGCCCGGCTTCATGACTCGAGATGGTTCCCTCGCGCACTGCCTTGTTACACATACCATCGAGGGAGCCGAGCGGCAGCACGTGCGTTGATTTCCGAACGAAGGAGACAATCATGTCCATGCTCACGGGCCGCATTTCCGGAAAACTGATGAAGGTTGAAGACAATGCGCGCTGGAAGAATGTGGAGCTCATGTCCTGCCTCATTGTTGGCGGGCCGGAGGTAAGGTTCGGCGAGTTCGAAAGCGTCGCCTTCATGAACTGCGTGTTCCTGTATGAC
The DNA here is from genome assembly GCA_036795465.1 of Hyphomonadaceae bacterium. Classification (GTDB taxonomy): domain Bacteria; phylum Pseudomonadota; class Alphaproteobacteria; order Caulobacterales; family Hyphomonadaceae; genus UBA7672. Next base: position 14,158 of record DAIRES010000028.1, on the reverse strand, counting down.
GGCATGGAAGTCGAAGGACGGGAATGGCTGTCATTCATGAGCATGGAACGAATGCCGTCACCCATGCGCATGCCGCGCAGGCGGACGTAATCCACCAGCCCGTGTATTATCCCAGCTGCCGTCAGATTTCGGGTAGCTACGCGATCGGCGGGGGCTTGGATTCAGCTTCGGGCGCTGCCTCGAACCTTTTCCGGAGATCGCCAAGAGCCGCGATAAGTGTCCCCTGCTGATCGCCGACACGGTCTGGATGTCGCAGTAACTGCATCGTCTGCAGGTGCAGCCGGACAGGCTCCCAGTTACAATCGTTGGCTGCAAGGAGCGAGTCCACCGTTTTGCAAAGACTCTTGGCGGCCATATCAAGCGCAGTTAGACCGGCAGCGTGCGCAACGCCGATCATACGGCGCGCAAGCTGGTAGTTTTCACGCATCTGTCCGAGCCGTTCGTCCGGATCGCTCGACGGGTGCATGTGGAACTGACGCAGCAGATCGTCGATGTGCGCAATGCACTCGCCTGCAATCGCTTCAAGGTTGGTGTTCGCCCGCCCCAAGGCGGTCTGCGCCATCTGTGGTGAAGCAGAGCTCATGGTCTGGGCGAGAAGGTTGTCGACGTAGATTGTTTTCATGCAATTACCCCCGCTTCAGCGGACGACATCAGCATGTCGATGTCGGCCTGATTCATGTCACCACCCGCCGCTATGCGGGCCTGGATTTCGCGATCGCGTTGACGTCGACCAACGCCATTTGGAGCCGGCTGCTCGTGCCAGCGGCGGTCAGGCCCAACATAGCTGTCGGTTTCCACATAGGGACGGCGCTCACGCGAGAGCCACACGATGCGCTCCAGCAACACCGCTGCCGACAAGGGCTTGGACACAATGAAGTTGGCGCCCGAATCCCGTAACTGAGTGACCCTGCAATGCTCGGTGTGGCCCGTAGCTATCAGGACAGGTACGTGCTTCTTTGGTTCGACGAGTTTACGTCGCAACCATGGGATGATGTCGTAGCCGCCGTCGCCCAGACTGGCCGGATCGATGATCACCAGCTGGCATGCCTGCGAAGATATCTGCTTGCGGGTATCGGTGGTCGTCGCGCATTTAATGACATCTCGCGCGCCAAACCCCGACAGCATCTGGCTGATAATTCCCTGCCCCATGGCATCACCGTCAGCGAGCAAAACGCTGGTACGCTCAAGATTGAAGAGCGTTTTCACGGTCGGAGCTGGCGCCATGACGTGATGGCCTTTGTCCAGGAGGGCGGTTTATTTGTATGCTACTAGCTCCCAATGGCTTCCAACCAATTAACACTGGTTTGCCAACAGGTTGTCACACAGGAGGGTAGCCACGCCACTCGCCGTCGCGCCCTCGCAGGCGCACGCGGCCATCTTCGGTCTCCACGTCAGCAGGAGATGCGAGCGCTTTCGACACGCCGCCAGGAATGTCGATGACGTAGTGCGGCTGGGCCAGGCCCGACACACGATCACGCAGCTGTCGAACGAGAGCCTGCCCGTCCTCTACACTCGTTCGAAAATGGGACGTGCCCGGGGCAAGGTCTGCGTGATGCAGATAGTAGGGCTTGATGCGAGTCTCGACGAAGCCACGCATCAACTGCTCCAGCGCCTCGATCGTGTCGTTGACGCCTTTCAGCAGGACGGTCTGGCTCAGCAGCGGAATACCGCCATCCACCAGCCTCGCACAGGCGGCGCGGACAGCCGGCGTGAGCTCCCTTGGATGGTTGCAGTGGACCGCGACATAGACGGCTTTCACACGGCTGCTTATCGCCGCGACGAATTCGGGCGAAACGCGGTCGGGGTCGGCCACCGGCATGCGCGTATGCCATCGGATGACCTTCACATGCGAGATGGCCTCCAGCTCCCGCGTGAGCATTGAAGCGCGACGCGCGGAAAGCATGAACGGGTCGCCGCCCGTGACGATGACTTCCCAGATCTCAGGGTGCTGACGGACATAGGATAGCGCCGCTTCAAGTTCGGCCGGAGTGAGGTTTCCGTCCTTGTCCGGCCCCACCATCTCGCGGCGAAAGCAGAACCGGCAATAGACCGGACAAACCGAAACAGCCTTGAGAAGAACGCGGTCGGGATAACGATGAATGATGCCCGCGACAGGTTCATGCGCATGATCGCCGATAGGATCAGGCCGTTCCTCCTGACGCACGTCCAGCTCCGCAGGAGATGGAACGAACTGGAGGGCGATGGGGTCAGCAGGATCAGCGCGATCAATCAGGTCCGTGAGTGCCGGAGTTATCGCCGTCGCGTAGGCGGCTGTCACGGCGTCCAGCCCGGGAGAGTGCGCGGCAAGGCCCGCCGCGACGAGATCGTCGGACGTACGCAAGGTGCGAGGGCCCGGAAGGCCAGCATCGATCAGGCGGGTCATCTGCGGCGGCTGTACTGCCTGTCAGCTGCGCCTGTCCAGCAGCATGCCCAGATCCTCGATCGCCTTGGCGGCGCGCTCATCAACGCCCTGTTCTCGCAGAATACTGGAAAACAGCTGGGCGGCGCGTGGGGCGGTGTCGCATTCGGACACGGCGTCCCGAATCTCTGGCCAGAGGTCATTCATGAAATCGGACGCTAAGGACAGAACGCCACCGGCAGACAGGATCATCATCGGAATGCCGCCCGAGGTATCAATCCCACCCATGCCAGAGAACAGCAGGGCCGAATTTCTGGCATCCTGAAACTCTTTCTGGTGGCTGTTCACGAAGGCGGCGACGAACCTTTCAGTTTTCCAGTGAACCCACTCGGACGTGCATGGCTCGGGCGTCGTGGCGCAACCGGAGGCGGTGAGGGTCAGGGCGGCAAGGGCCGTGGCGATGATCAGCTTCATAATGATCCTCCTTGCGCGATCAGACGCGCTTAAACGGGCGGCGTCCAGAGTACGTCGGCAATCCGCCTGGCCCCTGTCGCGAGCATCACCAGCCGGTCGAAACCGAGCGCAACACCGCTGGCCGGCGGCATGTGCGCCAGTGCCGAGAGAAACTCTTCGTCCAGCGGATAGCGCTCGCCGTAAGTCGCCTGCTTCACGTCCATCTCGGCCTCGAACCTGCGCCGCTGTTCGATCGGATCGATTAGCTCGCCAAAGCCGTTCGCCAGCTCCACGCCGCAAGCATACAACTCAAACCGTTCCGCATAGCGCTGATCCCTCGCCAGCGGCCGCGCCAGGGCAGCCTCTTCCGAGGGATACTCGCAAAGCAGGGTCAGCCACCCCTGCCCCAGCTTGGGCTCGATACGCTCGACCAGCACGCGACTGAATATGTCGGACCAGCTATCTTCCGCCGAAGTCCTGACGCCGATTGCCTGCGCCGCGCGCGCCAACGCAACAGCGCTGCCGAAAGTTGGCTCCAGGTCGATTTCCGCGTGGCGCTTGAATGCATCCGCCACGGTCAGGCGTTCGGGTTCCGGATTGGGATCGCAGGCCTGACCGCGCCATTCCAGCGCCTCGCGCCCCGTAGTCTTGAGCGCCAACCGGCAAAGCTCCACGCAATCCGCCATGACCGCGCTGTACGGCTCGCCTGCCCGATACCATTCCAGCATGGTGAACTCCGACGAATGCAGGGGACCTGCCTCGCCGTTTCGATAGACGCGGGCGTAATCGAAAATCCGGGTTTCGCCTGCCGCGAGCAATTTCTTGGCCGCGAACTCCGGAGAAGTGTGAAGGTAAAGCGGGCGGCTACCTCCGTTCTCCCCGACCCAATCGGTGCGGAATCCATGCAGATGCGCCTCGTTTCCCGGCGATATCTGCAGGGCCCCGCATTCGACCTCGGTGAAGCCCTGCGTGACGAACCAGGCCCGCGAGGCATCCCGGATGCTGCCCCGGCCCACCAGGAAGGGGCGGCGGTCCGCGTGAGAATCCCTGTGCCACCAAGGCTTTGTATTAGGCAAATCAGGCTCCAATGGCCTTGCAAGGCCGGGCTTGGCCGCCACGACGGCTCATTGTATGACCGCGCCGCTTCAACAGTTTCCCGGTGGCCGAGCCATACTCTGCCGCCACTCCAAAGACAAAGGCGGCTTATCGTGGTCAAAGTTATCGCCAGCGACGTGCGCAAGGGCAACGTCCTCGAGAAGGAAGACGGCCAGCTCTACACCGTCCTCAAGGCTGAAACCTACCGCCCCGGCAAGGGCACCCCGACCGCTACGATCGACATGCGCCGCATCTCTGACGGTGTGAAAGTGGTCGACACCTACAAGACCACGGACCAGCTTGAACTCGCCTTCGTGGAAGAGGTGAAACACCAGTTCCTCTTCAAGGACGGCGAACTCTACGTGTTCATGAACCCCACGAACTACGAACAGGTGATGGTGCCCGCCGCCATGCTGGGCGACGACGCAGCTTATCTCGGCGAGAACATGGATTGCGACCTGCTGATGTTCGATGGCCGGCCGGTGGCGATCAAACTTCCCCAGCGCGTGACGCTCGAGATTGTCGAGACCGAGCCAGTCGTGAAGGGCCAGACCGCGTCGAGCTCCTACAAGCCGGCGAAGATGTCGAACGGCATCCGCGTGATGGTGCCGCCGCACATCGGCACAGGCACGCGCATCATCGTGTCGACGGAAGATGGCGCTTACGTCGAGCGCGCCAAGGATTGATTTCGGGACTTCCCGGGAAGCGTCGCGAGGCGTTTCCCGGGCTATACCCGCCGCTACTGCGCGGGCTTGTCGGCCAGAGGCGGTCCGCTGAATTCCGCTTCAATCGCAATCGT
>DAIRES010000028.1:0-9352 GCA_036795465.1 Hyphomonadaceae bacterium | reverse complement strand
AGCAGAACCTCGCGGCCGAAGACGATCGCGGATTCCAGCGTCTCACGAAGCTGGTAGTCCACACCCGCATTGATGAGGCGCAACGCATGGCCGCGATCGAACGCGCGCACAAAAAGCTTGGCATGCGGGAATTCGGATTTCACCAGCTCGACAATCTTGTCGGCCGCTTCCTGCTTGTCCACGCAGACGAGGATAGCTTCCGCCGTCGTCGCGCCTGACGCCCGCAGCACGTCGAGACGCGTGCCATCACCGTAATAGACCTTGAAGCCGAACTGTCCGGCTGCGCGGATCATCTCCACATCGATCTCGATGATCGACACATCGATCCCCTTCGCCAGCAGCGGCTGGGAAACGACCTGCGCGAAACGTCCGAAGCCCACGAACAAGACACGGCCGTGGAGATCGGATGCCTCCTCAATGCCGTCCATGGATTCCTTCTCGGGCGGCGTCAGCCGCTCGATCGCCATTACAGCCAGCGGCGTCAGCACCATGGAGAGGATCACCACAGCCGTCATCGCGGCAGACGTTTCCGCGTCCATGACGCCGACGGCCAGCGCCGTGCCGTAGAGCACGAAGGCGAATTCGCCGCCCTGCGCGAACAGCGCGGCGCGATGCAGCGCCTCGCGGTGCCTGGCGCGGAACAGGCGCGCGACCACGTAGATTCCGAGCGACTTCACGATCATGAAAGAAATCACGCCGCCGGCGATCAGCGTCCAGTTGGCGATGACAAGGTTGATGTCCAGCGACATGCCGACACCAAGAAAGAACAACCCGAGCAGAATGCCCCGGAAAGGCTCGACATCCGCTTCAAGCTGGTGACGGAAGGTAGATTCAGACAGCAGCACGCCGGCGAGGAACGCGCCCATCGCCATGGAAAGCCCGCCCCACTGCATGAACAGTGCGGCGCCCAGCACCACCATCAGCGCCGCGGCAGTCATGACTTCGCGCGCGCCGGTCCAGGCCAGGAATCCAAACAACGGGTTCATCAGGAACTTGCCCGCGACAAACACAAGCGCGACAGCGCCCACCGCCAGCGCCACCGTCTGCCACAGCGGAGCGGCGTGCGTGTTCACTTCAGCCCCCGGGGCGATCGCCGCGAGAACTGCAACCAGCGCCAGCAAGGGAATGATCGCCAGATCTTCCAGCAGCAGGATGGCGACAGACCTCTGCCCGGAAGGCGAAGATACCTCTCCGCGATCTTCCATCATCTTCATGATTACGGCCGTCGACGACAGCACAAAGCCGAACGCGCCGATCACCGCCGCCGCCCATGGCAGCCCAAACGCTATTCCCGCGCCAGACAACAGCGCGCCGCAGGTCAGCACCTGAACCAGCCCCAGCCCGAAGATGTCGCGTCGCATCGCCCATAGCTTTGCCGGACGCATCTCCAGTCCGATCAGGAACAGGAACATCACAACGCCGAATTCGGCGACGTGGAGTACGGCCTGCGGATCGTTGAATAGCTTGAGCGCATAGGGCCCAACGAGGACGCCGGCGGCGAGATATCCAAGCACCGCGCCTAGGCCGAGCAACCGGAAGATCGGCACAGCGACCACACCCGCCGCCAGCAGCGCAACAGCCAAGCCCAGATCGGGTCCCGCAACCGTGTGTTCCATGCCCGCTCCAGCCCGCTCTACGAAGTCACCACCCGTACCCGATAGAATACAATTGCCGCAAGGATAAGGGCGGCGGCGATACCGCTACCTCAACCGCTTTTCGAATTCCGCGAAGAATGTATCCGCGTCAGCAGCCAGCTTTTCTTCCATCTTGCGGAACAATGACAACACTTCCTCGCCCGCCCTTGTAAGCACGGCCCCGCCGCCCTTCTTTCCACCCGTGGAGGACTCCACCAGCGGTTTACGAAAAGCATTGTTCATGGCGTCAACCAGCTGCCAGGCGCGCGAATAACTCATCTCCATGGCCTTGGCAGCCTTGGAGATCGATCCCTCTGCTGCGATATGCTCCAGAAGATCGGCCTTGCCGGGGCCAAAGGCTCGCTCACCCTTCGCGATGACACGGGCAGTAATACGAATAGACGCCATTCGAACCTCCGGCTGACCAGCTATCGAAGCGAGCCTTGCGGCAAGCGCAAGAGGAAATCTGGTCAGACCATCAATCCGCGCGCCCTTGCCAATCGCTCGACACCCCGATCGAGCGTGTCGTCAGACTTGGCAAAACATAGCCTGACAAGGGAGGTCGTGGGCGGACTGACATAAAAAGCCGAGAACGGGATCGTGGCGATCCCGCACTCCTTCACAGCGCGGATCGCGAACTCGGAATCCGACATGGCGACGCCGGAGGCCTGCAGGTCAATTGCGGAAAAATATGTCCCGCTGGTCGGGAGGACATGAAAGCCTTCCTGTCGCAGCGCCAACGCCATCCGATCACGCGCGCGCACGAGGCCTCCCCTCATTTCCTCGAAGTGCCCGCGCGACTTGGCCAGACCAAACGCCACCGCTGATTGCAGATGGGGCGGGGTCGTGAAGGTCAGAAACTGGTGCGCCTTCGCAAAGGCTTCCGTCAACTTCGGGGCCGCGCACGCAAAGCCTACCTTCCAACCCGTCATCGAGAACATCTTGCCGGCCGAACCGATCTTTATCGTCCGCTCCCGCATGCCCGGCGCCTGAAGCATCGAGATGTGCGTTGCGCCATCGAATACGCAATGCTCCCACACCTCGTCGGATATCGCGATGCAATCATGCTTCACGCATTGCGCCGCAATCAGCGCCAGATCCTCGCGACCGATCAGGCTGGCGGAGGGATTCAGCGGCGTATTCAAAACAACCGCTCGCGTTCTATCAGTGAACGCCGCTTCCAGCGCCACAGCATCTATCCGCCAATCCGGCGGCGACAGCCTGACGAAACGCGCCGTAGCGCCCGCGCGACGCAACATGGGCAGATAGCTGTCATACATCGGCTCGAACAGCACGACCTCGTCGCCCGGCTGGAGCACCGCCAACAGCGCCGCCGCCAGCGCTTCCGTCGCGCCGGAAGTGACGGTTACTTCTGTCCGCCAGTCGAGCTCAACGCCCTGGAGGCGTCCGTAATGCTCCGCCACAGCTTCGCGCAGAGCCGGCGTTCCACGCATTGGCGGATACTGGTTCGGACCGTCGATGATTGATTTCGCTGCATACTCGCGAATATCCTGCGGACCATCCCATTCCGGAAAGCCCTGCCCCAGATTTATGGCGCCCGCCTCGCGCGCGAGACCGGACATTACATCGAAAATCGTATCTGCTTGCGAGGCATAGATCGGGTTCATGAACCAGCGAGCCCGAACGGCCGCACATGCTTCAGCGAGGGCACCTTGCCACGCACTTCCTCCACCTTGCCGAGGTCGAGCGTCGCCACGATCACGCCGGGATCAACACCACCCTCCGCCAGAACCTCGCCCCACGGATCAATGATCAGCGAGTGGCCATAGGTTTCTCGTCCATCCTCATGCTTGCCGCCCTGCGCCGGCGCGATGATGAAGCAGCCGGTTTCGATCGCCCGCGAACGCAGCAGGATGTGCCAGTGGGCTTCGCCGGTTATGCGGGTAAACGCCGCCGGAACCGCAATGATGCTCGCACCGCTCCACGCCAGAGCACGGAAAAGGTCGGGGAAGCGCACATCATAGCAGACGGTCATTCCCAACCTGGCAGCAGGAAGGTCGGCAATTACCGCTTCTCCACCCGCCGCGAAACTGTCGGACTCTCGATAGATGTTCCCCGCATTCAACTGCACATCGAACATGTGGATCTTGTCGTACCACGCGACGATCTCGCCATCGGGCCCGATCAGAAAGCTGCGGTTGGCGCACTTCCCATCGCCTGCACGTATGGCGATCGATCCGATCAGCAGCGTGACCTGCAATTCGGCGGCAAGCGCCCTGAACGCCGCAAGGCCAGGATCAGCCTCCTCGGTAGTCGATTTCTCGAACACCGCCCCCGGCTTCCGGTCGAGCAGCGTTGTCATCTCAGGCGTGGCAATTAGTTCGGCGCCCTGCCCGGCCGCCTGACGGATCAGCGCGCTGGCAGCGGCGATATTATCTGCCACGGCGGTTCCCGACCGCATCTGGACACAGGCGACCCTGATCTGGGACATCGCGAAACGCTCTCCCGGCGGCTTAAGCTTCCGCCAACCATGATTTCCTGCAATCTGCCCCGCGTCTGCAGGCTTTCCTAGCGTTTGCGACCCCGGTTGTGGTTAATCCCCGGAGTTCGCCCAACAGGCGGATTCCGTGTGACAGGCTCTCCTGATGGTACGCAGATTGCTGTTCCTAACGTCAAACAAACCATCCCCGTGCTTTAAGGGGCTGGATACGCCTGACCCACCCTCGGATTTGCCCTCGGAATGAGCACGGCCAACACCAGCACCATGGGCTCCCCGCCCATCGGACCGCCTGCCGGCTTCCAGCCGGAGCAGCCGCGGTCGCTGCTCAGCTATGCCCGACACGCCGACCCGATTGTAATGTTCATCTGGGCCGCTTCGACCACGCTGCAATTCGGCTTCATGGGGCCGCTGCGGTACCTTGCCGCCGCATACTTTGCAGGCTGCCTCCTGCTGTACGCCCGACAGACCATGCCCGCGGTTGCTCGCTGCTGGCCGCTTTTCCTGCTCCCCATCCTCTGCACGATGTCTGCGATGTGGGCGCCGTCGAGCGCCGAAGCGTTGCGCAAAGGGTTCTCGCTTGCTCTGACGGGTGCGGTCGCCATTTACGCGGCGACGCGCATACCCGGCCGCAAGATCCTTGTCGCATACTTCCTGGTCGGACTGATCGCCGCCCTCTTGAGCCTCGTCATCAACACTCCGGATCAGGGCGCGTGGACCGGTATTTTCGGTCAGAAGAACTTCTTCGCCGTGAACATGTTCATCCTCTACGTCACGGCGCTGGGCGTCACCTTTGATAAGGAGAATGGCCGCTGGCTGCGTCGCCTTGCCTTCGCAGCGATCCCACTGGCGATGTTTCTCGTCCTGATGGCCAAGTCAGGTACAACAACGCTGCTGGTCATCGGCGCAACGCTCGTTATGGTGGGGCACACCTTTATCTGGCAACCCGCAACCCGCATCCCGAAAATGCGCGTATTCATTGTGATGCTGCTCGCCACGCTGATAGCGTTCGCAGCCTACATCGCGCTGGGCGTCCTTCAACTCGATCTCAAAAAAGAGATTCTCGACGCACTTGGCAAGGACTCGACGCTGACGGGCCGGACAATGCTCTGGGAAATCGCCCAGAGAACCATGGATGAGCATCCATGGACCGGTCTTGGAGCGAACGGATACTGGCGCGCCGAACGCGGTATGGCCAACTCCATTCAGGCCTTGTTGCAAGGCACTGAAAGGTTCACCGGCTTCACCTTCCACAATTCGTACCTCGAGAACGGCGCGAACTACGGATACCCCGGCTACTGGGCGACAGTATTCCTGGCCGCATGGTGCTGCTTCAGCGCCGCGATCACCTGGCTTCGTAATCAGACCGCCACCAACATGGCCTTCCTTGTGCTTGCTCTGATGCTGGTGCTGCGCACGACGAGCGAGGCCGATCTTGCAGGCGAGTTTGGCGGCACGGTCGTGCTGCTGTTTATCGCCGCAGCGCGCAAGGAAAAGCTGCCCAGGAAGCATGCTGCTCCACCGCTGATGCCCCAACCGGCGGGCGCGTGACAGCTGGCGGCGCGTTGCGCGCGGACGACGCCATCGACGTCAGCGTCATTGTGGCTGCGTGGAAAGCATCTGCCTTCATCGAGAAAGCCATCGCTTCAGCGCTCGCGTCCACCGGTGTTGCCGTCGAAATCATTGCTGTCGATGACGCCTCGCCCGACGACACATTCGAAACGCTTCAACGGTTTGCCGAAGCAGATGCGCGCATAATCGCGCTACGCCTTCCGTCAAACGGCGGGCCGTCCGCGGCACGCAACCTTGCCATCCAGAACGCACGCGGGCGCTATGTCGCTGTACTGGACGCAGACGATGCAATCGCGCCGACACGGCTTGCCACGCTTGTAACAACGGCAGACGCAGCGAACGCAGATATCACCGTCGATAACATGACCGAGGTGGACGAGGCCGGCCGCCCAATCTCCTCAACACCATTTCTGAAGTCCGCTGACTTCGCCGCCGCGCGCGACATCGATCTCACGACCTGGATGCGCTTCAACAACCCGATTTCCGGCGGAGATGCGCTAGGCTACCTGAAGCCGCTGATCCGCCGCAGCAAGCTGCTCGAGACGGGAATCGCGTACGACACGGCGCTGCGCAACAGCGAGGACTACTATCTGGTCGCGCACCTGCTCGCCGCCGGCGCGCGAATGACCTACACGCCGTCCGCAGGCTATTTCTATACCCGCTCCGCCGGGTCGACGTCACACCGGCTCAAGCCGGATCAGACACGGGCATGGCTGGATGCGGAAAAGCGCTTTGCCTTGCAGCATGGTGCTCGCCTGTCGCCCGACGAACGAAAGGCTCAGGCCGAACGCGACCGCGCGCTGCGCAATGTGAATCAGCTCATCGCCATCATCGAAACCTTCAAGACCCGAAAGTTCGGCGCCTTTGCCAGCCTCACGGCTGCCGATCCGCGGGGAGCCGCCTACGCCTTTGGCGTTCTCTCGAAAGTCGCCGTGGGCAAGGCCCTGCGCCGCAAGACGGTCTGATCCGGCCCACCGGACCCACATATACTTCCTTGTGAGTGCGAAACCTGCCCCTGCGGATTGCGCCGGCGCAGCAGGCGGGTAGTTTCCCTGCCAATTACCGGGACTCAGCGGCAAAAGGCTGGGCCCGAACGGGAGGAGAGCAAGTCATGTTGAACCGCAGGATCGCGGGCGGCGTCGCTGTTTGTGCAATGGCCGTTGCGCTCGCCTTCGCGTGCTCCCTGCCCGGCGCCGGCATTTCTTCGTCTGTTGCGTCAGACATGGCAGCCAGGCCTTACGACGCCACCGAATGGAAATACTGGGGCGGGGATCCCGGCCAGACGCGCTATGCACCCCTGAACCAGATCAACCTCCAGACCGTGAACCGCCTGAAGGTCGCATGGCGCTGGACGGCAGACACCTCCGGCGATCCCGGCTCCGCAAACTACAAGTCCACACCCCTGCTCGATGACGGCGTTCTTTACATCCCGTGGCTCAACCACGGCATGGCCGCTGTGGACGCAGGCACGGGCAAGACGATCTGGACGTTCGAGCCGCAGCCCGCCGATATCGGCGGCCGCGGTGCCTCGCTCGCCCTCCGCTCCCTTGCTTACTGGAGCGACGGTAAGGACAAACGCGTCTTTCACAATTCGGGCGATGGCCGGCTGATCGCCGTCGATGGCGCCACCGGCAAACCCGCGCCCGGCTTCGGCAAGAATGGCTGGCTCAACCTTCGCGAAGGCATCATCGAAGGTACCGAAGCAACGGACGTATCCTCCGTCTCGCCCGCGCTGGTCGTCGGCGACATCATCGTCGTCCAGGTGATTCCGAGCGGAAGCCGCAACAAGCAGGGCGCGCCCGGCAAGATCCGCGGCTTCAACGTTCGCACCGGCGAGCTTGTCTGGAGCTTCAACCCCATCCCCAAAGCTGGCGAGCCCGGCGCAGAAACGTGGACGGACGGCAGCAACGCCTACACGGGTCAGGCCGGCGCATGGTCGATGATGAGCGCGGACCCGGAACTGGGTTACGTCTATATCCCGCTCGAAACACCGACGAATGAATTCTACGGCGGCCAGCGCATAGGCGACGGCCTGTTCGGCGAAAGCATCATCGCGCTCGATGCGAAGACCGGCAAACGCGTGTGGCATTACCAGATCGTCCACCACGGCCTCTGGGACTACGACATGCCAGCCGCGCCGATCCTCCACGACATCAGAAAAGACGGAAAGACGATCAAGGCCGCCACGCTGCTGACCAAGCAGGGCCTCACCTTCGTGTTCGACCGCGTCACCGGCAAGCCTGTCTGGCCGATCGAGGAACGCCCCGTGCCCGGCTCCGACATTCCCGGTGAACACCCCTCGAAGACACAGCCCTTCCCCACAAAGCCGGGCCCGATGCTTCGCCTCGGCTACGATGAAAGCGACCTGATCGACTTCACGCCAGAGCTTCGCGAAGAAGCGAAGAAGATCGCATCGGAATACACCAAGGGCACGCTCTACACCGCGCCAACCATGGTCACGCCCACGAACAAGGGCACATGGATCTATCCCGGTACCGGCGGCGGGCCGAACTGGAACGGCGCAGCATTCGACCCCGACACGCACATGCTCTACACGCCCGTGCGCCTGAAGCCGCAATACGCCGGCCTCAAGAAGGGCGACCCGAAGACTACCGACATGCACTACTATGGCGGCGGCGGCGGCGCCCCGATCAACGGCCCGCGTGGCCTGCCGATCCTGAAGCCGCCCTACTCAGAAGTCATCGCCACCAACATGGACCAGGGCGAACACAAATGGCGCATCCCGATCGGTGACGCCGACGACTCCGTGAAGAACAACCCTGCGCTGAAGGGCCTCAATCTCGACTTCTCGAAGATGGGCAAGTTCGACGTGCGCCCCGGCCCGCTTCTCACCAAAGAGCTTCTGTTCCTCGGCGAGTCCGGAAACATCGGTGGCGGCTCAGGTGGCCCGATGTTCCGCGCCTACGACAAGCGCGATGGCAAGGTCGTCTGGGAAGCGAAGATGCCCAACCTCGTCACCGGTGCGCCGATGACTTACGAGTTGAATGGTCGCCAGTACATCGTCTTCACCGTGTCCAAGCGCGGCGAGCCAGCCGAGATGGTCGCGCTCACGCTCGACGGCGTCAGCGAGAATGGCGCGGCGCCTGCCGGCGGCGTTCCACTCGCGGCCGCCCCGCCCTCAACCAGGCTCGCGGCGCAGGCCATCTCCGCAACGCCTGAAGAACTTGCGATCGGCAAGACCAAGTTCGACCAGATGTGCGCGATCTGCCACGGCCCGGGCGGCGCAGGCATGGCCGGCGGCAGCGCGCCTCCCATCACCAACCGCACAGACTACGCCAACATCGCCCGCGTGATCGCGCAAGGCCAAGGCGAAATGCCCGCTCTCGCCGCAGCCCTCACGCCACAGGAGATCCAAGCCGTCGCGAAGTATGTGGTGAAGACCCTCGGGCCCCAGCCGCGCCCCGCCACGGGACGCCCGGCGCTAACAGAGGACTAGCCGCGAGAAACGAGCGGCGCCGCAATCAGAAGGCGGCGCTGCTTGTGAGGAGAAGATGGTGGGCGGTGACGGGATCGAACCGCCGACATCCTGCGTGTAAAGCAGGCGCTCTGCCAGCTGAGCTAACCGCCCATAACTCCAACTCTGGCCAATCCACGTTTGATGATTGGCCTGAAATGGTCGGAGCGGCGGGATTCGAACCCACGACCCCTAGTCCCCCAGACTAGTGCG
>DAIRES010000027.1:24537-26799 GCA_036795465.1 Hyphomonadaceae bacterium | reverse complement strand
TGATCCGCAAGAACTACCAGAACTCGGCCGACAAGGGCCGCTTCCCGCAGGAAGAAGTCGGCATCCGCATGGGCCTGCTGAAAGGCACGCTGAACCGCGCTGATCTCGCCGACTGCGACCTCATCATCGAAGCCATCTTCGAAGACATGGCGATCAAGAAAGAAATCTTCGCCGACCTCGACAAGATCGCGAAGCCCGGCTGCATCCTCGCCTCCAACACCTCCTACCTCGACATCAACGAGATCGCCTCGGTCACCAAGCGCCCGCAGGACGTGATCGGCCTGCACTTCTTCTCGCCGGCCAACGTGATGAAGCTGCTCGAGATCGTCCGGGCCAAGCACACCTCGGATACGGTCGTCGCCACGTCGATGGATCTCGCCAAGAAGATCGGCAAGGTCGCAGCGCTCGCCGGCGTCTGCCCGGGCTTCATCGGCAACCGCATGCTGGCCCGCCGCCAGCAGACCGCCGCCTATCTCGTGCAGGCAGGCGCAATGCCGTGGGATATCGACGCCGCCTTCAACAAGTTCGGCTTCAAGATGGGCCCGTTCCAGATGTCGGACCTCGCCGGTCTCGACATCGGCTGGAAGCCGGGCGCGAAGACTGCCAACCCGCTGCGCGACATGATCTGCGAGCGCACCCCGCGCCGTGGCCAGAAGTCCGGCGCCGGATATTACGACTACGACGCTGCCCGTAACGCGACGCCGTCGGCCGAAGTCGAAGCCATCGTGAAGGAATACCAGGCCAATTCGGGCGTTGCCGCTCGCAAGGTCTCCCACGAGGAAATCCTCGAAGAGTGCGTGTTCTCCATGATCAATGAAGGCGCAGCGATTCTGGAAGAGGGCATGGCCCAGCGTGCCGGCGACATCGATGTCACCTGGCTCAACGGCTACGGCTTCCCGCAGGACAAGGGCGGACCGATGTTCCTCGGCGACAAGGTCGGCCTGCAGCGCGTGCTCGACGTTACCGAGCGCGTGTCCAAGGTCGTGCCGGAAGTGAAGGTGTCGAACCTGCTTCGTTCGATGGCGAAAGACGGCCGCAAGTTCTCCGACCTGCAGGCTCAGCCGATCAAGGTCTAGGCTTCCGCGAACCGGGGCGTTGGCTTGTACAACGCCCCGAGCATCGCAAACGTGATGATCGCCGGTATCAGCGCCAGCCACGGAAATCCGTAAGCGCCTGCGCCGACCGTCGCTGTGATGCCGAGGCCAATGAAGGCCTTGCCCAGCGACGTTATCAACGAACCGTTCTGCCGCCGCCGGACGAAGTCCTTCCGCGACCCCGGCGTTCGCCGCCACACGCCGATCAGCGCACCCGCGAACGCGTTCGCGATGACGCCACCCGCAGCCCACGCGCCCGCCCATGCGTCGCGCGCCGACAGCGCCAGCAGTGGCAGCACCATCAGCGCCAGCACGGGAGCGATCGCCGCGAACAGCTTTGCCCGGTCGACAGCGCGAACATGCACCGGGGCCGAGGCAATAAGATCGGGCGCGTCTTCCGCCGACACCGTGATCCAGATCAGGCTTCCGGCCAGAGCCCCTGCCAGAAGCGTGAGCGCAGGCGCGAAGGCTGCGGGGGTGAGCTGGAACGCGCCATCGGGATCAGGGCGCAACAACACAAAGCCGAGCGGGAGGAAGTAGAGCAATTGCAGGCCGACCTGCGACAGCAACAGCGGATCGCGCAGCAGCAGGCGGAACTCCTTGCGGATGATCGAGCCCATCACGCCCCCGCGCACCTTTGCGACGCGCACATCCGCCACGCGTTTTCTGCGGCCCATGGCGGCTGCGGCGGCTGCGTCGGAAACGAAGCTGCGGCTGAAGATGAAGACGCCGAGAGCAAACAGGCCTGCGGCAAAGGCGATCCATAGCAGGCTGGCCAGGATATCGCCCGCAAAGGCATGGGCCGGGAACAGCCACCACGCGTTGGGGTCGATATTGAGCGATGCAATCAACGCCGCCGTTTGTTCCGGCGTCATGCCGTCGCCGCCGCGTGAACTGACGTTGAAATACTGAAAGGTCAGGAAAACGATCGCCCCGGCAACCGCGCTGAATATCTGCGCCAGCACGCGCGTGCTGCGTGGCCCGATCAGCCGGAACAGGCCCGTGACGATCAGCAGGGCGACGCCTGTGGCGACAAAGGCCAGCGTCGGAATGAACACGATCGCCGAAAGCCATAGCGGGGAAGAGAAGATCGCCATCCAGATCAACGGCGGCCCCAGCAGGCCCGCATAGAGCGGCATCGCACCGATCGCGATGGCGGAGGAGCGCA
>DAIRES010000027.1:13325-24437 GCA_036795465.1 Hyphomonadaceae bacterium | reverse complement strand
CCCAGCAGGCCCGCATAGAGCGGCATCGCACCGATCGCGATGGCGGAGGAGCGCACAACCAGTATCCGCCACGCCGATACCGGCGCTGACAAAAGCAGGTCCAGGTCGTTGCGGGTGTAGATCGCATCGACGGCGGCGAGGATGGCGCTCGACATCATGACCGATCCCATGAAGGCGATCACGACATCGATTGCGGCAAGTGCGAGGCCATGAGCCGGGCCGTCATGGAAAGGCGGCGGAGGGATCAGCGGCCCGAGCCGCATGAAGATGAAATAGCTGGCCAGCGACCAGATGCCGAGCATCAGGCCGACAAGGATGAGGCCGCTGCGCGGGTTCATCTTGCCACGCCGCCAGAACAGGCGCAGCTCGTGCCCCATCAGCCAGCGAATGCTGCCCGGCCTTCCACCCAGCGAGCGGGATTTTGTCTGCCGCTTCTTTTTCATTGTGCAGCTTGCGGCGCCGGTATCTGCGCGGTGAGCGAGAGGAAGACGTCCTCAAGCGATTGGCCCTGCGCGCCTGCGTGCGCCTGAAGCTCGTCCAGCCGCCCTTCGATCATCAGCTTGCCGTCCTTGATGATGCCGATCCGGTCGGCCATGCGTTCGGCCACTTCGAGGATGTGGGTAGTCAGGATCACCGTTGCGCCTTTTTCAACGCGCTCGCGGATCATGTCCTTCACCAGCCGGCTGGCGGCGGCATCGAGGCCGGTGAGCGGCTCGTCCAGCATCAGCAGTTTCGGCTCGTGGATCAGAGCGCCGGCCAGCACGGCTTTCTGCTTCATCCCGCGCGAGAAGGTTTCGCAGCGGTCATTCCGGTTGTCCCACAGCCCGAGAATTTTCAGCAGGTGTTCCGCCCGGTTGCGCGCCTCAGTGATCTCCACGCCCCAGAGACCGGCGACAAACTCCAGATATTCCCACGCCGTCAGCTTGTCGTAGAGCAGCGGCTCGTCCGGCAGCCATGCGATCAGGCGTTTGGCGGCGAGCGGATCGTTGCGGGCATCCGTATCGAAAACATGGATCTGCCCGGCGTCAGCATTGAGCAGGCCCGCGATCATGCGCAGCGTCGTTGTCTTCCCCGCGCCGTTCGGGCCGAGCAGGGCATAGAGTTCGCCGCTCTTCACCTCGAAACTGATGCCATCCACGGCGCGTTTGCCGCCATAGCTCTTGGCCAGATCGCTCACCTTCAGGGCGGTGGTCATGATGCCGGGCAACTCCACTCAGTCCGAAACCGGGCCGGGAATTCCCGGCCGCGCCGCTTTCTAGCTGGTTCGGGCTGATCCGTCAGCACGGGCTGCGCGTATAGCTCCGGTGAACCCGCTAACGCCCTTTCTGGCAGTCCTTGCAGGCATGGCCGTGGTCATGACCGTGTCATGGCTAACCCAGCGCGCGATGAAGAATGGCGGGTGGGTCGATGTTTTCTGGACATTCGGCACGGGCGCGGCGTGCGTCGCCGCAGCGCTTTGGCCGGAGCCAGCGGCGAGTTCGGCGAGACAGCTTCTGGTGGCGGGTCTTGCGGCAGTGTGGGCGTTGCGGCTGGGCGGCTATATCGCGCTTCGCGTCGCGACCAGTTCCGAAGACACACGCTATGCGAACCTGCGCGAAGAGTGGGGCGCGAAATTCCAGGCCAACATGTTCTGGCTGGTCATCGTTCAGGCGCCTGCGACTGCAATCCTTTCCCTGAGCGTGTTCGTTGCGGGCCATGGCGGCGGTGCTGAACTCGGTCTGCGTGATGCGCTGGGTGCATTGGTGCTGGTGATCGCCATCGCGGGCGAGGGGCTGGCCGATGAGCAGATGCGCGCCTTCAAGAAGCAGGGCCATCACGGCGCGGTCATGGACAAGGGGCTGTGGGGCTGGTCGCGCCATCCCAACTATTTCTTCGAGTGGCTGGGTTGGCTGGCTTATCCGGTCATCGCTTTCGATCCCGCTGCGGCGTGGACGTGGGCCACGTGGATTGCCCCTGTCGTGATGTTCCTGCTGCTGCGCTTCGGCACGGGCGTGCCCACGCTTGAGAAGACCATGCTGCAAAGCCGGGGCGACAAGTTTCGCGATTACCAGCGCCGCGTCAGCGCGTTCTTCCCGCTTCCGCCGAAAGGTAAAACCACATGAGCCTGATATCGCGCGCGATCATCGCCTTTGAATCCGCGCCCCTGCCGGACTCAGTCCGGCGTGGCGCCGTGTCTTTCCTCGTTGGTCGCGTGAAGCACCAGCTCAAGGATACGCCGCCGGACGCCTCTGCGCGCTTCGCGCGCGACATGGGCAACCACGCCATCGCAGAGCACACGGCCGACGCCAACAAGCAGCACTATGAAGTTCCGGCGGAGTTCTTCCGGCTCTGTCTCGGACCGCGCTTCAAGTATTCCAGCTGTCTCTACAAATCGCCTGCCGACACGCTGGCGATGGCAGAAGAGCATGCGTTGTCTGAGACCTGCGCCAATGCCGAGCTGGCTGATGGCCACCATGTTCTCGAGCTGGGCTGCGGATGGGGCTCCATGACGCTGTGGATGGCCGCGCGCTATCCCAATTCGCGCATCACCGCCGTCTCCAATTCAGCCAGCCAGCGTGCGCATATCGAGAGCGAGGCTGCGCGGCAGGGGCTGACGAACGTCCGTATCATCACTGCCGACATGAATACCTTCGACATCGGCGAGACATTCGACCGGATCGTTTCAGTCGAGATGTTCGAGCACATGTCGAACTGGCGCGCGCTGCTCGAAAAATGCCGCCGCTGGCTGAAGGCGGACGGCCGCATGTTCATGCACGTCTTCGCGCATCGCACGGCGCCTTACCGCTTCGATGTGAACGACCCGTCCGACTGGGTGGCGCACCACTTCTTCGCGGGTGGTGTCATGCCCAGCCGCGACCTGATCTCCAACTTCCCCGACCTGTTCGCTGTCGAAGGCGAGTGGTGGTGGAATGGCAAGAATTACGAGAAGACCGCGCTCGACTGGCTGAAGAACTTCGACGCGAACCGCGACCGGATCCGGCCCATCCTCGCTGAAGTCTATGGCAAGGACGCCAAGCTATGGGAAAACCGCTGGCGGCTGTTCTTCCTGGCGACGGCGGGCCTGTTCGGCCATGGCGATGGCAATGAGTGGGGGGTTGTCCACCATCGCCTGAAGCCCGTCTGAGAGTCAGTCGTAAAATTCGCCTTCGTCGCCAACGATTCTTGCTTGCAGAGATTCCGCCAGCGCGCGTGCGACGACGCGCATGCGCGTGGCCTCATTGTCGAAGTCCTTCGGTGCGACGAAGCTGATATGCCCAGCATGCCAGCGGAAGACGCGTCGCCATGCGCCGTCGATTGAGAACAGGACTTCCGTATCGCCGCCAGTGTTGGGGAAACGGAATACCTGCCCGTTCTCGGGCAGGGTGACGAGATAGTCGCCGTCGGCGAGGCGGCACGTATCGGCCTGCGTCACGGCTTCAATCCATTCGGCGAGCGCAATTGCCGGGCCGTTCTCGGTCATTTCCGGATTGCGCGTGATGTGGATTTCGTAGGTCATCGTGAGTTCCGCGCGCGCCCCGTAAAACAAACAGGCAGCCCCGAAGGAGCCGCCTGCTCATTAGTCCCGATGCAAGTGTCTGCCTACTGGCCGATGCTCTGCTGGTTCTGGGCTTCGTTGATGCGGCCCGTCATCATCTGGTTGATCGAGCCCATCTCGTCCGGCGTCAGGAAGCCGTCCTTGTTGGCATCGACCTTGTCCCAGTTGGCGATGAGCAGTTGGGCCATGCGGCCGCGCACTTCGTCCTTGGCTACCTTGCCGTCGATGTTGACGTCCATCATGCCCATGATGCGCGAGTCTTCGAGGCCTTTCTGGTATTCAGGCTTGCGGTTCTCGACGGTCTCTTCGTTCCAGCGGAAGCCGAACGCGGTGTATTGCATTTCCTCGTGGCTCTGCTCGCCCCATTTCACGGTGATCGACGGATCCGGGTTGGCCGGGTTGTTCTTCGAGTTGTCGTACTCGTAGCGGGTGATCAGCTTGGTGCCCGGCGCGATCTGGATCGGCGTCTTGAACTCATAGCCGCGCTGCCAGTTGAAGTCGTATTTCGGCAGCGACAGGATCAGCTCTTCTTTCGCGGCGCCGGGTTTCAGCAACGAGACTTCGACATTCTCGCCGCGATAATGCGCGTGCGGGAAGACGGAGTAGAGCGTCGCGGCGCCCGGGAAGACCGAGTAGGCGGTTTCCTTGTGGCGCGCTGCGTTCGGCTTGATTTCGATGCCCGCATTCAGCACCACGGCGTTGCGGCGCACGATGCTCGGCGGCTTGTCCTTCGGATAGAAATAGAGGCCTACCTTCGTCACGTCCGTCGTGGCCTTGCCATAGGGCGTATAGTGCAGCTGGAAGCGCAGGTTCTGACCCGGCTCGACCCACGTGCCGGTGTCGGCTGGATAAACGGTCGACTCGGCGCCCACGGCGTATCCGCCGACCGGCGAGAGCAGGTGGTGCACGGCCTGGCGATCGCCAACCTTGATCGTGGAGGCGCGCAGCCAGCGGCCTTCCGTCAGCGGGTTTTTCAGCATCGGGTTCTGGTAGTCGACGATGCCCGAAGCCGGGACAGCGAATGACGGCAGCGTCAGCACGAGATCGGGTTCGCCCAGCTCCCATTCCGGCGCGACCTTGGCGTTTATCTTCAGCGGGTCTTCGCCAGCGCCGCGCGGCGAGCCGGCTTCGATCCAGTGAACCAGCGTCTGCGCGTCTTTCACTGGAAGGTTCATGTCGTCCTTGAACTGGCCGACATGCGGATCGGCGTTGTAGGGCGGCATGCGGTCGGTGCGGATCGCCTCACGGATCATGGGGCCGAATTGCTTCACGACGTCGTAGCTGTTCATCGCGAACGGAGCGATGCCGCCTTCGGCGTGGCAGGACACGCAGTTCTTCGCGAGGATTGGGGAGATTTCCTTCTCGTACGAAATGCGCGCGAACTCGGCCTTGCGATCCCGGTTCGGGAAGGCGATCAGCGGCGTCTTGATCTCGGCCATCGAGACTTTCACGGGCGTTCCGGCGACGAGGCTGTTCACCGCGTCGGCGACATAGGTCTTGGAGCCAGCAGAGATCGGGCCCGAATAGACGACCTTCCAGGTCTTCGGTTGGATGACGATCGCCTGCGCAACCCGGCTGACGCCAAGGCCTTCGCCGACGAGCTGCGTATCATCGAGCAGCACAGGAACGTCGAGGCCGAGCGAAGCCATCTCGGCCGCGATGGTGTCGCGGTTGTCGGCGGGGTTCGAGTTGAGCAGCAGGAGCGGAACTTCCTTGCTCGCGAAAGACGCCTGCAGCGTCTTGATCTCGGCGGCTGCATCGCGGATCGCCTTCGCGCCGTTCTGCTGCGAGATGATCACCACGGCGGGCGAGTTCTTGTAGTAGCTCAGAAGCTGGGTTTTGGACTTGTGATCGACGAGGCGGAAATCGTCCGCCCGTTCAGCGACCTTGACCTGCGCAGCAGCGGCGACGGCGCCAACCGTCTGGCCGTTGGCGGCGACGCCGGCAGCGATAATCGCGGCGGCGGAAACAGTCGCCAGCGCGATGCTGAAAATCCTGGCTTTCATTGAGTAGCCTCCCGAGAGCAAAGCTCGTGGCCAGCGGCAAGCCGCACGCTGGCAATCGGGATTTTCCATACAGAATAATTGGAGTTACAGCAACGAAGCCGATCGCTGGCAGGTTCAAGAATACGTCAACCAGATCAATCGCTGACGTGGGCGGGAAGCCGCTTGTTCAATGCCGCCAGCCGCATTCGATGCAATTGCCGTCGGGGTCCTCGACGCGCGCTGCGTAATAGGACCCGCTGCCATGCGTGGGCTGTGGCGCGGGATAGCCGAGCTGACGGCCGCCTGCCTCAAGGGCCGCTCGGTAGAACGCCCGCACGGAGTAATCATCCGGCGCTTCGAAGGCGACCATGGTTGGGACGGTTTCCGGCTCGTTGGCCTGCGCCCGGCCGGCAGCGCTCCTGACGCGAAGCACCGGGTTCGCCATGTCGGCCAGGCGGCCCAGTGTGAAGCTGTCTTCCTCCGCCTCGATGATCGCAAGCCCAAGCGAGCGGGCTGTGGCGGCATAGAAGCGGCGCGCCGCTGCAAGATCCTTCGAAACGATTCGTGTCCGGTCGAACATGGTTGTGGGCCCTCCGCGCCACCAACGCGCGAGAGGCGAATGGGTTTCGGCGCCGTGACCGGCCCGCACGGATTTTAGTGGCAGAGCGATTTGTTCGCGTAGGTCGGAGCGTAGGCGACGCAGGCGATGTCGAGTTTCCACGGCGCCTTCGACAGGTTCAGCGGGCCGACCCATTCCTTGAGCGCCTTGGTGGCCCACAGGTCGATGATGAATTGCTGCGGACGCCTCATGCGCGCAACGACGGGGCCGCGTTCCTCATGGATCAACTTGCCGTCGGCATACCAGCGGATCGCATCGGGCTGCCAGTCGAAGCCATAGGTATGGAAGCCATCCGCCGCGTCGAAGGGCAGGCGGATACGCTTGTGCGTCGGCTTGCCGTTCTCGTGGATGGTCGCTTCCAGCATGTTGGTGTGACGACCAAGGATCTCGATATCGATCTCGTGCGGGCGAACCGCGCCGTCCTGTCCGGCATAGGAGAATACGCCGGTCACGATGCCGGGACCGCTCGGCACGCGCATGTTGATTTCGAAATAGCCGTACCGGAAATCCTGCTGGACCTTCATTTCGGCGGATGCGAGCGGCTTCGGGGAACCTTCCGGGCCGTGGTCCATCGTCATGGTGAGGCCATGCTCGGCAAGGCTGATCTGGCTGGCGCGCCAGTCATTGTCCATCCAGTCGCCATTGCTCCAGCCGTCGGACACGTACCAGCGGCCGTCGAGTTCATCGCCGTCGAACCGATCGATGAACGCTTCGCCCATCTGGGGAAGTTTCGGTCCGGCTGCGGGGGCGGGGGCGGCGTTGGGTTCGGCGGGGGTGACAGGTTCCGGCACAGGCGCCGGCTCCGGCGTGGGAGCAGGTTGCTGTTGCGAGGGATGTTCGCCCGACGGGATCAGCCGCGCCTCGGCGATGCGGCGCTGGTGGTAATCTCCGTAAACGAGGGAGGTGACGACCAGCCCCGTAACGATCGCGATCGCGGCGAGGTTTCCCGCCATGCCGGGCGGCAGCGGCTTGATGCCGGCCATCCAGTCCTGCTTGGTCCAGCTGTCGCGGAAGCTGATCCAGCCGTCTTTCAGGCCTTTCCGGGCGGTCTGCGATGCTTTCGTCCACAAAAGCGCGGCGCGGGTGCGGCCTTCGCCGGAAACCTTGGTCAGGCTCGCCCAGGCGCGCCCGGAATGGCTGCGCGCCGCCGTCCAGCCGCGCTGGGCGGCTGTTCGGGTCTGGGTCCATGCGCGCTGTGAAACCTGCTTAACGCGGGTCCACGCTTGCTGGAGCTGGGGTGGCAGATTCGCCGGCATGGCTGGCAGGGGGCAACGCCCGTGCCAGACAGAGGAAAAAAGCCTGTCAGGCGAACAGCTTGCCGCACCGCCGCGCCCCCTGCTTGGCCCCTTAACGCCTGTCTGCTAGAGCCCGCGCCATGACCTCCCGCGACAAGATCAGAAACTTCTCCATCATCGCCCACATCGACCATGGCAAGTCGACCCTGGCGGACCGCCTCATCCAGATGACGGGCGGCCTGGCCGCGCGTGAAATGACCGAACAGGTCCTCGATACGATGGATATCGAGAAAGAGCGCGGCATCACCATCAAGGCGCAGACCGTGCGTCTCGACTACACGGCCAAGAATGGGGAGGCCTACGTCCTCAACCTGATGGACACGCCCGGCCACGTGGACTTTGCCTACGAAGTGTCGCGCTGCCTGGCTGCCTGCGAAGGCTCGCTGCTGGTGGTGGATTCCTCGCAGGGCGTGGAAGCCCAGACGCTCGCCAACGTCTATAAGGCGATCGACGCCAACCACGAGATCGTGCCCGTTCTCAACAAGGTCGATCTGCCGGCCGCCGACGTGCCGCGCGTGAAGCAGCAGATCGAGGATGTCATCGGCATTGATGCATCCGACGCGCTCGAGATTTCCGCCAAGACCGGCATCGGCATCGACACGGTGCTGGAAGCCATCGTCATGCGCCTGCCGCCGCCGAAATCGGGCGACCCGTCCAAGGCGCTGAAGGCGCTGCTGGTCGACGCGTATTACGACACCTATCTCGGCGTCGTGGTCATCGTGCGGATTGTCGACGGCACGCTGAAGAAGCGCCAGGCGATCCAGATGATGAAGACGGGCGCGCACTTCGTGCTGGACCGTGTCGGCGTGTTCCGTCCGGGCAAGCTGATCGACGTTGACGAGCTTGGCCCCGGCGAGGTCGGCTTCTTCACGGCATCGATCAAGACCGTGGCTGACTGCTCCGTCGGCGACACCATCACGGATGAACGCAAGCCCACCGAAGAAGCGCTGCCTGGCTTCCGCGAAGTCCAGCCGGTGGTGTTCTGCGGCCTGTTCCCGGTCGACGCCGCGAAGTTCGACGATCTGCGCGCCGCGATGGGCAAGCTGAGGCTGAACGACGCCAGCTTCTCGTACGAGATGGAAACGTCAGCTGCGCTTGGCTTCGGCTTCCGCTGTGGCTTCCTTGGCCTGTTGCACCTCGAGATCATCCAGGAGCGCCTGAGCCGCGAGTTCGACCTCGACCTCATCGCGACGGCGCCCTCGGTCGTCTATGGCCTTCACATGCGCGATGGCTCGCTGATCGAGCTGCACAACCCCGCCGACATGCCGGACGTGATGGCGATCCTCAGCATCGAGGAGCCGTGGATCGAGGCGACCATTTTCACGCCGGACGAATATCTCGGCGGTATCCTGAAGCTCTGCCAGGACCGGCGCGGCATCCAGAAAGAGCTGAGCTATGTCGGCGCCCGCGCCATGCTGCGCTATGAGCTGCCGCTCAACGAGGTGGTGTTCGATTTCTACGACCGCCTGAAATCGATCTCGAAGGGCTATGCCTCGTTCGACTACAACCAGATCGGCCGCCGCGAAGGCGATCTCGTGAAGCTGTCCATCCTCGTCAACGACGAGCCGGTCGATGCGCTCTCGATGCTGACCCACCGTGGCCGCGCCGAACAGCGTGGGCGGGCAATGTGCGAAAAGCTGAAAGACCTGATCCCGCGCCAGATGTTCAAGATCCCGATCCAGGCTGCCATCGGCGGCAAGGTGATCGCGCGGGAAACCATCTCCGCCCTGCGCAAGGACGTGACGGCCAAATGCTATGGCGGCGACGCCAGCCGCAAACGCAAGCTCCTCGACAAGCAGAAAGAGGGCAAGAAGCGGATGCGCCAGTTCGGCAAGGTCGAGATCCCGCAGGAGGCCTTCGTGGCCGCGCTGAAGATGGACGAGGACTAGGGGCCGGGACTGACGGCGCCCGCCTGCCAAATCCCCCTGTTGTGAAACCCGGCCTGCGCTAGAGTGCGGCGCACGAGTCGGGGAGAGGGCTGGGCCATGTCTGGAAATATCCGTCGCGCGGTTGCGGGTATCTGCGCCGCGTTTGGCGTGCTGGCGCTGTCGCCCATAGCGGGCGCCGATCCCACGATTGTTTCGGGCGGCGTCGCCCAGCTGCCGAGCACGGGGCTTGTGATTGACCTGCCTGCGAGGAGCGAGGGGGTCTATCACGTATCGGGAAGCTGGGCGCTGAATGCCAAGGATGGCGTCTTCGATTCACGCGACATCGTCGACGAGATCAATTCCGCGGGCAATGTGACGGCCGGCAACTGGGCGCTGGTCGGCTATTTCGATGCCGGCGAGTGCGATGCCGTGCTTGCGTCCGAAAAGCTCGACGCCTCATGGACGACAACGCAGGACTTCTGGGGACAGAGCTGGTCGGTACGGGGTGGCGTATTCCAGTTTGATGGCGCGCTCGGCCGACGGCCAGCGGCGGTGCTTTGCCGGACCGAGCAGGATGGCCTGACCCTGCTGCTCTATCGCTTCCTGACGGTTGCGTCGGAAACGCTCGACCAGGCGTCGGTTCTTGCCGACGTGAAATCGTCGGTCGTTCTTCCGGCGATTTCAAAATCCTTCAACAGCAAGCGCACGGGCCAGTACATTCCTCTCGGTCGTGGAGACCTGCGCAATCGCGGAACGGCCGCTGCCGCGCGTGCGGTTACGCTGCCGGTCAGCAAGCTCAGGATCGACCTGCCGGAGGATGGATATCTCTGGCTGGCGCGCGCCGCAGACAGCAGCGACATGCTCGATCGCATGCTGCCTGCCGTGGCGGTTACAAGCTTTGAGGTGATGGCTGTCGACAACGTCAAATGCGCCGACATTCTCGAAGGTCTGAAAGACGGCGCCAAGGTTGGCGCGGAAGCGCAGAACCTGCCGGCGGGCTGGCTTGTGGGGCCTGCGATCATCGTCGATGGCGAGGTCGAGCCTGTGGTCTGCTATCCCGCGAGCTTCGGCGCGTTGGTTGTCGGTCTGGTGCAGGGCGGCGGTCGCGATTTTCTGCCGTTCCATCCGATGCTGAGCGCGCTTACCCGTGCAATACGTGTTCCCTGATTTCAGGGCGCGAACGTCGATCTTGCCGTGATGCCCCAGAAGCCGTCGCGGTTTTCGATGATGTAGAGGCCTTCATAGCGGGCGTATTCCGCGCCGTCGGCATGGAGGCGGCCGAAGCTGGCGGTGATATGGGCCTTGTCCGCGCCGCACTGGATGATCGTGCGCTCGTCCCAGCGGCTGCTGGCCCAGCCTTCGGATGCGAGGTTTCCGAACACGTCGTCCTGCTGGCCGGGGCCGGTGAGGACGTGCAGCGGATAGCTGGCGATGCGCATGTGCGGGAAGTGGAACGTCTTTTCGAGGGCGACCATGTCCTTCGCGTTGAACGCCGTGACGAAGTTGTCGAGCACGGCCATCGCTGGCTTGGCGCCGGCGCAGGTCGCGAAGTCGTTCGGCGCGGCGGCTTGCACATCTTTCGGCGCGCAGCCGGCCAGCATGAGAAGGGCGGCGAGGGCGGGGAGCGGGATGCGGTTCATGGCGCCTCTCTATCTCAGGGGCGGCGGGCAAGGAAGGCGCTGCACGATACCGTTCGCGTAACGCTGCCGCCGAACTGTTCGCGTACGATGCGCTCGGCTTCGGAGCGCAGGCGCTCGCGCGTTTCCGCCGGCGCCATGCGAACGCGGGAGAAAGTGCCGTAGAGAGCCGA
>DAIRES010000027.1:1161-13225 GCA_036795465.1 Hyphomonadaceae bacterium | reverse complement strand
CGCGCGTTTCCGCCGGCGCCATGCGAACGCGGGAGAAAGTGCCGTAGAGAGCCGAGAGGCTTGTCGACGAAAACGTGATCTCCTGCTCGAACAGCGCGTGTTCCGCGTCCTTGAAGCCGGCGTTGCGAAGCTCACCGAGGCGCGCGGCGAGATTCAGGGCGAAGGCGCCGACGCCGCTGGTGGCATTCGGGTCCTGCTCGATGCCGCTGAACAGATGCGCGGTCGCGCGGCCGAATGCATCGGGCTCGGCGCTGTTGTGATAGACGTTCCACCACATGGCGAAATGGCCGCCAGGCTTCAACGCGTTGCGCGCCTTTGTGAGGGCCTTCATGCGGGGCAGCCAGTGCATCGACATGGCGGCGAAGCCGAAATCGTAGCGCGCGTCTTCGAGCGATGCGTCCTCGAATTTCGCGACATTGATTTCGAGCGAAGGGGTTGAGCCCGCCTTGTCTAGAAGCTTTGCGGCGAGCCGCGCGTCCGGCTCGATCGCGGTGATATGGCGAACGGGAAGGTTCAGGATCGGCAGAGTCGCGTGGCCTGTTCCCGCGCCGATCTCGAAACAAGCGCTGCCTGCCTCAATGCCGGCGCGCGTTGCAAGCCAGCCGAACAGCTCGGCCGGATAGGGGGGGCGGGCAAAGTCGTAGAGGTCGGGGTCTTCGCCGAACTTCGTGCCGCCGGGCGAGGAGTGGATCGACGCCACGCTTTATGGCGCGAAGCTGGAGCGCGCCGTGAGGGCCCAGCGGTTGTTCTTGAACTCGACGATGTAGAGCGAGTCGAATTGCGACAGGACCGAGCCGTCCGCGCGATAGCGTACGAAGTTGGTCAGCATGTGCGCCTTGGTGGGGCCGCACTGGACGATCACGCGTTTTGCCCAGCCCGAATGATGCCAGCCGCTGGCTTCGAGATTGTTGAACGGATCAAGGTCGGCGGCCGAATTGATGATCCGCACATTGCCGCTGGCGATGCGCACCGACGGGAAGTGGAAAGTCGCGGCCCATGCCTCGGGGTTTTTCGAATTGAAGGTGCGCATGAAATCGTCCGTGACCTGATAGGCCGGCGCATAGGCGGCGCATGACGCAAACTTTGCGTCGCTGGCGGGCGCGGTGAGCGATGCGCAGGAGGTCAGGAAGATAGTCAGCACGGCCGCCAGGCCGGCAGGGGCGGGGTCGCGTTTCATATCGGGTTCCTGAAATCCATTCTGCCTTACAGTGGCTTGCACGCCTCGGCCAGCCAGGCGCGATCATCGTCGCCAAGCAGCGGGCCGACTTCGGCAAGCACGCGCGCATGATAGCGATCGAGCCAGATCCATTCCTGTTCCGACAGAAGGCCGGGCAGGATCAGCTTCTTGTCGAGCGGAGCGAGCGTCAGCGTTTCGAAGCCCAGCATCTCGCGATCGCCGCCGGGGATCGGCTTGGCTTCGGTGACGACCTGCAGGTTCTCGATGCGGATGCCCCACGCGTCGGCCTTGTAGTAGCCGGGCTCGTTGGAAACGATCATGCCGGGTTCAAGCGCGACGGTGTTACCGACTTTCGAGATACGGTGCGGGCCTTCGTGCACGCCGAGATAGCTGCCGACGCCATGGCCGGTGCCGTGATCGTAATCGACGCCAGCTTCCCACAGCGACATGCGCGCGAGCACGTCGAGTTGCGAACCCGTCGTGCCTTTCGGGTAGCGAACGCGGGAGAGGGCGATGTGGCCCTTGAGCACGCGCGTGTTGCGCTCCTTCATTTCCTCGGTCGGCTCGCCGATCGCCAGCGTGCGCGTGACGTCGGTGGTGCCATCGAGATACTGGCCGCCGCTATCGAGCAGGAAGAGCGTGCCCTTCGCCAGCTTGCGGTTGGTCTGCGTGTCGGGGCGATAATGGTTGATCGCGCCGTTGGGGCCGGCGCTCGAGATCGAGTTGAACGAGAGGTCCTTCAGTTCGCCGGTGGCTTCGCGAAATTCCTCAACTTTCTTGGCGGCGTCGATCTCGGTGACTTCGCCGGTCTGGCCGTTCTCCTCGAACCAGCGGAGGAAACGCGACAGGGCCGCGCCATCGCGGCGATGGGCCTTGCGTGAACCTTCGACTTCGACCGCGTTCTTGCGGGCGCGCGGCATCGTGACTGGGTCCTGCTGGCGAACCGTTTCGGCGCCGGCCTTGGTCAGCGCATTGAAGAACCAGGACGAGGCGAGCGACGGGTCAACGCTTACGCGCTTGCCCTGAAGCTTGGCCATGCGCCGTTCCATCTCGTTGGCGGGGCGGAGCGCGACTTCGTTGCCGAGATGCTGGCCGAGTTCGGAGCCGATCTTGGCCGGGTGCAGGAACAGCTCCGCCTGACCATCGGAGAACAGGAAGGCGCGGCCGAGCGGCAGGGGCGTGCGCGAAACATCGCCGCCGCGGATGTTGAAAAGCCATGCGATGGACGCGGGCGAGGTGATGACGGCCGCGTCCATCTTGCTATCGGCCAGCATCTTGCCGAGGCGCGCGCGTTTCGATGATGAGCTTTCGCCAGCGTAGGCGATATCATGCGGCACGACGGCGTGCGTCGGCTCGGACGGGCGATCCGTCCAGGCGAGGTCGATCGGGTTCGGGTCTGTCGACACCAGTTCGGCGCCGGCTTTCTTCGCGGCGTCGATCAGCTTGTCGAGCGCATCGGGCGACATGAGGCGAGGGTCGTAGCCGATCTTCTGTCCCGGCAGCTGTTGTTTCGCGAGCCAGCCGAATGGGCCGAGGTCAACGAGATCGCCGACTTCGAACATTTTCGGGGCGAGCTGCTGTTTCACTTGCAGCGTGTAGCGGCCATCGACGAAGACGATCGCCATTTTCTGAAAGACGAACGCGGCGCCGGCCGAGCCTGTGAAGCCGGTGGCCCAGGCGAGGCGTTCGTAACAGGCGGGGAGATACTCGTTCTGGTATTCGTCGTCGTGCGGAATGTAGAGCCCGTCCAGCTCGAGCGACTTCAGCGTCGCGCGCAGAAGCGGCAGGCTGGCCCGGCCGACAGTCGGCCCGCCGATGACTTCGTATGTCTGTCTCATGATGCTCGACGCTGGAAAGAGGGCTTTCGTTGAAGCCCAGTGTAATCCCAGCCGGGCCCCCCGGGGATAGTTTTCCGAAAGAATATTTCGTGCGGGCTAGAGGGTCGTCCCGGAATGGTTCTGGCGGGCATAGACCAGGGTTGACCAGCCATTGAGCCTGCGCCGGTTTACCAGCGTCAGGCCCTGTCCGGCATAGGCGGCGCGGACTTGCGGCTCCTGATGGGTGAGCAGGCCCGACAGGATCACCCGGCCGCCCCGGGCGACCATGCGCGCGATTTCCGGGGCGAGGCTGACCAGCGGGCGGGCCAGGATGTTGGCCAGCACGAGATCATAGGGGGCGTGGGCGCGGATCATGCGATGGCCGGTGCCGCGGGCGTGCATCAATTTAAGGCGGCGGCCGGCGGTGTTGTTCTTGGCGTTCTCTTTCGCGATGCGGATGGACTCCTTGTCCATATCCGTTCCGAGGGCGAAACCTGCGCCGTACTTAACGGCGGCCAGGGCGAGGACGCCGGAGCCTGTGCCGACGTCGAGCACGCGGAGCGGGCGTTTCCGTTTCAGTTCGATGGCGAGCGCTTCGAGGCAGCCCTTGGTCGTGCCGTGATGGCCGGTGCCAAAGGCAGGGCCGGCTTCGATCCAGACCGGGATCTTGCCGCCTTCGAGATGGGCGAGCTCGTGCCAGCCGGCGACCACGAACGGGCCAGCATGAACTGCGGGCAAGCCGGCGAGGCTTACGGCGACCCAGTCCTTGTCATCGAGCTTCTGGACGGCGGCGCGGGCGGATGGGATTTCGCGTTCGATTACGGCGGCGGCTTGCTTCGCCAGATCCTCGTCGGTGCAGAACGCGTCGAGGCTCCACGAGACTTTCGAGGCTTCTTCCACGGACACGGCGGACGCGGGCGAAGGGTCCATGTCGGTGAGGATATCCGACAGCCGTTCAGCGTCGGCGCGGGGGAGCAGGCAATGCACGCGATACATGGGGAATCCGATCCGGGAGGCGCGCGCCTTATAGCAGGGCTTGCCTGACTGTCATCCCGGTGGGGGCGGGGCCGAAGCGTTAACTAGCAAAAAGCGTGTCGCGGCGTCCACACATGCCGGGGACATCGCCCGGCGTGCAGGAACTGGCCGGTATCGGCAACGTTGGGCGTGCAGCTGCACTCGCACTCACTCTCATGCTTTCAGGAGCACTTTCCATGATCTCCCAAATACTGCGTCGCGCTGCCTGCTGCGCGGCGATCGCTATCGGTGTGGCCGGGGCGGCGAGCGCCCAGACAGAAAGCGGCGGGCTTTACATCCAGGGCGGATACAGCTGGCTGAACTTCGAGGCCAACAACACGGGTTACGAAGTCGACACTGACGCCATCACGGCGCGGGTCGGCTTTCAGATGACCCCGATGTTCGGCTTCGAGGCGGACCTTTCGGCCGGCATCGACAATGGCGATTTCGACTTCGACTCCGATGAGGACGATCTCGATTTCGATGACAACAATGACGGCGACTTCACCGACATCGTCAACATCTCGGGCGACCTTGGGCTCGACTTCATGGCGGCCGCTTATGCGCGCGCCGTATTCCCGATCGCGGACAAGTTCGAGATTTCGGCGCGGGCCGGTTATGCCTATGCCGAGGTCAACGCCAATGCGGTGACGCCGGGCGGCAACCAGTTCACGATTGCCGAGGATGCCGAGGACGGCTTTACCGCCGGCGCCGGACTGACGTTCGATATCACGGAGAATCTGGAGCTGCGTGCGGACTACACCTGGTATGGCTTCGACGAAGTCGATGTCACGGGCACGACGGTTGCTCTGGGCTTCAAGTTCTAGAAGCAGAAACCCCGGGCCTTGGCCCGGGGTTTTTCGTCTCTAGCGCTGTTGCGGTTTTCGCTCGTCGCGCTTGTCGCCTTGCTGTTGCTTGTTCGGATCCTGTTGCGCTTCCTGCTGACGGCGCTGGCCGTCATTGTCGCGGGTGCGGTTCGGATCGTTGACGTTCGCCTGCTCGGGTTTTGCAGACGGGTTCTGGTTGGGATCGCGGGGATTGTTGGCCATGTTGGC
The DNA here is from genome assembly GCA_036795465.1 of Hyphomonadaceae bacterium. GTDB lineage: Bacteria > Pseudomonadota > Alphaproteobacteria > Caulobacterales > Hyphomonadaceae > UBA7672. The sequence goes on along the minus strand of DAIRES010000027.1, from coordinate 8,162 downwards.
TTTCCTCTTCTGTTGCATTTCTGGCTGCGCGAAAAAAAGAAGCCGTCCCCGTCGCGCACTTATCTAACGTGACGGGGACGGCGCCGTTCCGGTAACTTGATGCAGGTCAGGTAGTGGGGAACCTCAATGATCGCGCGGCTTTGGTTCTCCATCGGTTGCGCGTTCGGGCGCGGGATGGGTCTTGGTCTTGTTGGGCGTGCGGAATGGTTTGCCCGGATGATCCTGGCGCGCCTTTTCCGATTCAGTTTCCGGCTTCGACTTGGGTTCGTGCTGCGTGGACATGAAGTCTCCTGAGCGTGAGCGAAACCTGCTATTGCCTGCGTCCGCCGAGAGGCTGGCGATCGCCCTGATCGGTGTCGCCGACCCCGCGCATCGGCAGGTTGCCTTCCGGCTGCACGGCGATTCCGATCTGGTTGACGTTCTCGCCGATCGCGCCCGGCGGAGTGTCGTTATAGAAGCCATCGGGGTCCGAGCCGAAGATGGCGTCGTGGATCGGGTGGTTCACGTTGAAGTCGATTTCCTGGCGACGGGACATGCGTCTGCCTCCTCTATGAGATGCGTGGGATAGCAACGCGCGGGGCAGGTGGCGGTTGCGCACGCGGCGCAGGGGCGCGTTCCCGCAGGAAGCCCTGCAGGGCGCGACACGGCTGAATTGCGGAGCGATCAGGGCAGGGGCGGCGCGCGGATGCGCAGCGCGAACGCGGGTTCGCACGCAAGCGGATGAGACGTGAGATCATCGTCACGCACGGCGATGGCCGTGTCGTGTTGCGTGCAGGCGCGCATCATGCGCGCGGCGCGGCGGCGGGCGGCGCGTTCGATCGTGGCGAAGGACGCGCACAGGCGGCGATAGCGTTGCATCAGCTCCGGCCAGCTGCGTGCGCGTGCGGGCGCCCAGCCCTTCCACGCGATATGGAAGCGCGGCGGACGACGCATGCCGGCGATCTCGCAACTGCGCGCGCCGATGATGATGTTGATCCAGTGCTCGCCAAAGGCGGTGGCGGTTTCCATCGTCATCCGGCCCTGCGCCGTGTCGCGCAGATCGCGCACGCCTTCGGCGTCCGCGAGCACGCTGTCGATGTGCGCACGCCATTCCATGATGACGCGCAGCACACTCACGAGTGCGCCGAGCGGGCGGAAGATCGCCAGAAGAAAGGCCATGGCCTGTTTCATGCGCGCAGTATCGCGCGGAACGCAGAGGGCGGGGGCTCGTGTTTACATACGTCCTACAGGCGTGCGCGAAAAACGCGTTGCAAGTCAGGGCGCGGCGGGATGGCTATCCCCCGGCGGAGGGGGCGAGATGTGGGGGATTGGGAAGGCTCAAGCCGCCAGTTCATGAAGCCAGGATTGCAGCCAGATGAACTCTTCAGCGACAGGGAACGGCGCACTCGCGCGCTCCGTTGAAGAGGCGTAGAAAGGTGCTCATGACAGACGAAGTTTCACATCCGATGGATAGTCCCGCGCCGATCCTCATGGTGGTGGCGGGGATAGCCGTGCTGGTTCTCGGCAGTCTGTTCGTGACCGGCCTTCTCTGGGAAGCCAGCGGCCCGGCGACGGTTTCTACCAGTCATGCAGTGGTCCATAGCCAGCCCCAACCGCCGGTGAAACAGCCAGGCTAATCGAGTTATATGTCGCAGGCCGTTGCCGCGCGTCTAATCTGGCCATGCGCGTGAGAGCGCGCCAGACAATTCTTGCTCCTGCATCTTGTGGCACGTTCGCCTGTTGAGAGTGCTACTCGTCGCCGTGAAGACTTTGCATTTGAATATGGAGATCCGGCTCAAACCGATTGCCGTCTTGATCTCGCATAAAGCCCTTGGCGTTGCGGAACACCGACTCCAGCCTTGCGTACATGTCGTCTCCCGAGATGATCGCATCGGGCTGGCTTGGATCGATCAGAGTAGAGATCGTCGGTCGTCTATAGTTATTCATGTGCCTTCGGATAGCGTGTGCGTCGCTCTTTGCTCCGCGCGATTCAATACGCTGAATCCGCTCAGCAACGCATTCCTCCACTGAGCGCCCTTTCAAGTCTGCGAGCGGTAGGGCTTCAACGTGGAGTTGGGCTTCCGCTTTCATAAGTTTGAGCAACTGCGTCTCCAGTTCCCGTGTCGCGAATTTGCCGGAGAAGGCATCTTCATCGCTTGGGAGCACGGTGCGGCGCACCGCGATGCGAGAAACCAGCAGCCTACCTTTTTCGTTTGCAGTGATCGTGATTCCGCGAAAAATCTCCGGATCGGACTCCAGTGCCCGTACTGGTAGAACGATCACCTCCATTGGGTGCGAGAGATCCACATTCTGCGAGAATTCGTTGGGCTTGCCGGGTTTGGCGCGTCCGCCAATCAGGAACAACGCGCTGTTGCTCGGCACAGCAAAGCCGCGTGACAATCGCTTCGGTTTATCCACATGCCAGGCGCCATCGCCCAACGAGTATGCATGAACGAAGGTGTGTTCCCCGGGGCCGCGATCCTGAATCGACAGGTAGGTTTGTACTATCCGCCTTTGCCCGTTGAGGCTGTGACGAAAAAGAACGAAGCCAGCCTCGCCCTTAGCAGTGGGGTTACGAAAAACTTTTGGCCAATAATGACAGTCGTTGTCCCTTTCGTGCAGCGACTGCGCCAGCGGAAGCCAGAAACCGGCTGGCGTCGTCGGCTCATCGGACTGGGCGGCCGATTCTTTTGAACTGGAAGTCGTCGAGGTGGGCTCGGCGAACCCTTCGCTCTGGGGAATTCTGGGCGGCTCCCGCTCGTCGCCGGTTAGCACCCCGCAGCTCCAGTTACGAATATACTTTTGATACGGAGTAAGTGTGGGCTCGACGAGTGCCCAGACGCGAGGACCCACCTCGATCATGACTTCCATCAAGATCGCGGCTTCAAACATGTCGATGCTGGTTGCTTGTTCTCCTCTCTTGGAGAGCCGGACCAACAAGTTGCGCAGATTTGTTTTCTTGCCGACCGCGAGGTGGCTGGCGATGGCGACGTCGGTTACCGACTTGCGAGCTTCCTCCCAGAGACTGAATGCTGTGGCGTAGTGGTCGCTGCCGCCCCCATGCATCACCAGTTCATTGAGGACGCTGGTGAGCGCGAGCCTCGGAATGGCTTTTGATCCGTGAGCGTCGGGAAAGGCGGCCTCGAAGACGGTTCGAACCTGGACGACCTCCTTCTCGCCCCGTCCGACCAGCTGATCGAGCACTTGGAATCGTCGCAAGGTCGTTCCCCCAGTTCATATGATTGTGAGGCGTCGCCCCTCATCCCCGAATCTGGGCAACGCGCAAAGAATCTAGGGGCGTCATTGAATGCTCTCAATGAGAATCTTCTTGCGCGATCAATTTCGCTGATTCGCCTTTCGCCGCGCTCAATCAAAAACCCGTCCGAGGCGGCCATTTACAATGAACGTTCGCTCGCCACGTGCGCGCGTGGGGGCGCAAGGTGTGATCGTCGGGGGCAGCAATCCCGCTCACTCGCGACAATGGAGACTAAAAAAATGGCTATCGACCATTTGAGGACGCAATCAGCGACAAGCCAGGCGCACACAGCAGGTCATCCGCCTGAAGCGCCAACCGCTGGCGGTACGCTGAGTGCCGCTGCCGGAGAACAAAACAACAGCCCCCACTGGAGCCAGCAATGAACGCAGTTACGAAATTCAACGTCAACAACCTTCCGGAAAATGTCCGGCAACTGCTCGAAAGAGCCTTCAACAAGGAGTTGAGAGAAGCCTACACGGAGAACGCAAAAACCCGCGTCAAGCGGAACAAGCTGGTTCTCAGCATGTACGAGTACAAACTTGAAGCCACGAAACGGTTCGACGAGAGCAGGCTCGCGGACGAGGACATGACCCGACGCGAGAGGGAAGAGGTTCTGCAGGAGCGCAAGGAGGCGCGACTACAGGCATCCGAAAATCGGCAACTTCAGCACCAGCAACGCCGCATCAGGGATTTTCTGCTGGATCTGGAGATGCGCAGGCTGGAAGGCCTTTCGGGTGATCGACTCGACGATGCCATACGGCGAGGAACGAGTACGATTTTCGACAATCTTGTAGCGACACCCGGTTCGCCGGTGCTTCAAGAGCCGGAAAGTGACTCGGGCCCGATTGTCGCGTCACGGCGAAAACGCTTCGAGCAATCGCCTGCGATCAACGGCAGGGCACGCGCGGAGGACGAGGAAAATTAGAGTCGAGCGGCGGAAAGCAGGGCATAGAGGCTGGCTGTAGGGCACCGCCAAAAACTCAGGGCCAAGTCCGAGCAAAGCTCAGACTTGGCCCATTTAATTTGGAGGTCTGCTTATCATCGACTGGCGCCGCCGCGCGGAAGGCGTGCTGCCGCTATAGTTATTCGCGACAGGTCTAGCGGTGTCGGAGTGCGGCTAGTCTTCGGACGGTTCGCCGGATGTGTCGGCCTGCGGATCGTCGAGGACGGGTTCGCGGGCGATGGCGGGCTGGTAGCGCGGGTCTTCGCGGCGGCGGTCGTCAGACGGTTTGGGGCGCGCATCGAAGGTGCGTTTGTCGTCGCGCGGGGGCACGGGCATGACAACCTTGGGCGTGGGCGGGTTCGCTCTGAACGTCTTGCGCATTGTCATGGATGTCTCTCCGGCGCGCGAGACCGGGGGCGATCCCCTGAGACACGCAGTTGCATATGGGGATGACGGCCGCGCGCGGCAATGCGGCGGCCGTAGTCTATTTTCGGCTGTACGTGGATTGCGAGGCGGCTAGCGGCGGTTGAGGCCCACGGGGCGATTATCGTCGGTGAGCCCTGCGTCAGCGTTGTCGCCCGATTGCGGCGTGCGGCGGTCTGACGGTTGCGAGCGCTTCTCGTGGATCGCGATCTGCTGGGCGCGGTTGGCTTCGCTGGCGCGCTGGGCGGCGGTGAGCGGGCGTTCGGCGCGCGGGGATTGCGGCGTGTCGCTCTTGCGATCGGACATGAAGTCTCCAGGCCACGCGGGCAGGTGGGCATCCACATGCCACGGGCCGGAGTGATGTGGGCGCGCGAGGGGGCGGGGGCAACAGGGTTATTCCCGCGCCGCGCCTTGGTTTGAACTTAGTTGGAGAGAGTAGAGCTACGCGCCTAGTCGCCGCGGCCGCGCTGTTCCTCGAGTTCGAGCAGGGTCTGTTCGTAGCGCGCAAGCTGTTGGCGCATGCCGGCGAGCGTGGTGGGGATTTCCGCCGCTCCGCCGCCCTTGGGGCCCCAGATGGGAGACTTAACCGCGGCCGTCTTTGCCGGCTCTCCCATCGCGATCGCTTCGTTCAACCGTTCGATCTGGGCGAGATGCCAGTCGATGTCGTCTTCGAGTTTCTTGGCCATGGCGGCAGAGGGCGCTTGATTGGCCCGGATGGCAATTGAATTCGCAGGGCGCCTCGCCACGGAGGACTAGGCGTCCTGCGAATGGAGGCCTAGCGGCGGCGGCCGCCGCCGGGCTGGAAGTCGCCCTGGTCGCTGTCGCCGATGTGGCGGAGCGGCTGGTTACGGTCGAGCTGGACGGCGGGGAAGCCGAGGTTGACGTTGTCGCTGATCGCGCCCTTGGGCGTGTCGTTGACGCCGCCTTCCGGATTGCCGCCGAACACCTGCTCGTGCAGCGGGGCGTCGATGATCTCCTCGAGGGAGTCAGAGGCGGTGTGGGGTTTCGAGTCTTTCGGGTCGTTGGTCATGGGCAGCTCCTGTCGCGTGGCCTTGGTCCTGAGGCAGTCTCTACCTCATTTGGTTGGCCGGAAAGAGGCTTTGCAGGCGCCGGGCGGGGTTTAATGCGCCGGTCAGACCCGCTTCACGAAGCTTTCGACCACCTTCTTTATGCCCGCTTTTTCGAAGGCGACGGTGAGCTTTGCGCCCTCGATCTCGGTGACGCGGCCATAGCCGAACTTGTCGTGGAAAATGCGCTGGCCGATGCGGAGGCCGCCGCTGGCGGCGGGGTCTGAACTGGCGAGCATGTCGCCGGGGGTCTTGCCGCGCTGGAGGGGGCGGCCGTCATTGTCGGCGCTGCGGAAGGCGCGGCCCTCGATGTCTGGCGGACGGGTGTTTCCGCGTTGGGCGGTGGCGGCCTGCGCGCGTTTCCAGCCGGGCGTGTCGTAGCCGCCGCGCACGGCGCCTTCGGAGAGGTTGGAGCCCTTGGCGCCGGGTATGGTTCCGGCGCTGAGCCCGCCTGATCCGCTGCGCGCGGACGTGGCCGAGGCGTCGTTATCCCATCGGGACTTGAAGGTGCTGCCGGCTTCCGTTCCGTAGAAGCCGCCGCCGGGGGCGACGTAGCCGGTCTCGCTGACGGCATCGACGTGGGCGGGGGGAAGTTCGTCGATGAAGCGGGAGGGGAGCACGCTGGTCCAGCGGCCGTAGATCTGGCGGTTGGCGGCGAAGGAGATGTAGCAGCGCTCGCGCGCGCGCGTGATGCCGACATAGGCAAGGCGGCGTTCTTCCTCGAGGCCCTTGGCGCCCTGTTCGTCGAGACTGCGGCGCGAGGGGAAGACTTCCTCCTCCCAGCCGGGAAGGAAGACCATCGGCCATTCGAGGCCCTTGGCGGAGTGCAGCGTGAGGATCTGCACCTGATCCTCGGCGCCTTTGCCCTCGGCATTGTCCATCACGAGTTCGACGTGTTCGAGGAAGGCGTTGAGGCTGTCGAACTGGCCGAGCGCGCGGACGAGTTCCTTCAGGTTGTCGAGGCGGGATTGCGACTGCGGGGATTTGTCGGCCTGCAGCATGTCTGTGTAGCCGGACTCCTCGAGGATGATTTCGAGGAGGCGCGGGTGTTCGGTAGTTCCCGCCTGTGCGCGCCAGCGTTCCATGTCGAGGATGAAGCGGCGCACGCCCGTGCGGCCGGGGCCCTTGATGTTCTCGGAGCGGATCTCGATCTCGGCGGCGCGTGTGAGATAGGTGTTCATCTCGCGCGCGACGACGTGGAGTTTCTGCACGGTGGTGTCGCCGACGCCGCGCTTGGGCACGTTGACGACGCGCTCGAAGGCGAGGTCGTCGGATTCGGAGCGGATGAGGCGGAGATAGGCCATGGCGTCGCGGATTTCGGCGCGCTCGAAGA
>DAIRES010000027.1:0-1061 GCA_036795465.1 Hyphomonadaceae bacterium | reverse complement strand
GAGCGGATGAGGCGGAGATAGGCCATGGCGTCGCGGATTTCGGCGCGCTCGAAGAAGCGCGGGCCGCCGATGACGCGATAGGGCGTGCCGGTGACGATGAAGCGTTCCTCGAAGGCGCGCATCTGCCATGAGGCGCGCACCAGCACGGCGCAGTTGTCATAGCGGTGGCCGGTCTGCTTCCAGCTGGTGATGTCGTCGGCGATGAGGCGGGCTTCCTGTTCGCCATCCCAGACGCCGCGAACCTTCACGAGATCGCCTGCGCCTGCATCCGTGCGCAGCGTCTTGCCGAGGCGGCTGGCGTTCTGCGCGATGACGGTGGAGGCGGCGGCGAGGATGTGGGCGGTGGAGCGGTAGTTCTGCTCGAGGCGGATGACTTTCGCGCCTTTGAAATCCTTTTCGAAGCGGAGGATGTTGTCGACTTCCGCGCCGCGCCAGCCATAAATGGACTGGTCGTCGTCGCCCACGCAGCAGATGTTGTTGCTCCCCTGCGCCAGCAGGCGCAGCCAGAGATACTGCGCGACGTTGGTATCCTGATACTCGTCGACCAGCAGGTATTTGAACTTGGCGTGGTAATCCGCGAGCACTTCGGGATGCTCGGTGAAGATGCGGATGGTGTGCAGCAGGAGGTCGCCGAAATCGACGGCGTTCAGCGTGGCGAGGCGCGCCTGGTAGATGGTGTAGAGCTTGCCGCCTTTGCCTTCCGCGAACTGGCGCGATTCATCCGGCGGCAGTTTTTCCGGCCAGATGGCGCGGTTCTTCCAGCCGTCGATCAGCGAGGCGAGATAGCGCGGCGTCCAGCGTTTCTGGTCGATGCCTTCGGCTTCGAGGATCTGGCGGATCAGGCGCAGCTGGTCGTCCGTGTCGAGCACGGTGAAGCCGGATTTCAGTTTCACCAGCTCCGCATGGCGGCGCAGGATCTGGGCGGAGACGGAGTGGAAGGTGCCGAACCAGCGCAGGCCTTCGCCATCAGGCCCGATGAGCGCCAGCGTGCGCTCGCGCATCTCGCGCGCGGCCTTGTTGGTGAAGGTGACGACCAGCATCTGCGACGGCCACGCCTTGCG
>DAIRES010000026.1:0-27051 GCA_036795465.1 Hyphomonadaceae bacterium | reverse complement strand
GTGTTGGCCTGCCGCTGCTGGCTGATCCGCAACCGCTGGAGATCGGCAAGGGCCGCATCATCAAGGAAGGCACGTCTATCGCCATCCTGTCCTACGGCACGCGTCTCGCGGAATGCCTGGTCGCCGCCGACATGCTGGAGAAGCAGGGGCTTTCGACCACGGTGGCCGACGCGCGCTTCGCCAAGCCGCTGGATGAAGCCTTGCTGGCGCAGCTCGCCAAGAACCATGAAGTGCTTATCACGATCGAAGAAGGCGCTGTCGGCGGCTTCGGCGCATTCGTCCTGCACTCTCTGGCGGGACGCGGCCTGCTCGACGCCGGCCTGCGCATCCGTACGCTGACGCTGCCGGATATCTTCCAGGACCATGACACGCCCGAGAAAATGTACGAGCTGGCCGGTCTGGATGCGCGTTCCATCGCGGCAAGCGCCATCAAGGCGCTCGGCCGGGGCGACGAGCGGGCGCTGAAGCTGATCGTCGGCTGATATTTACGTAGCGTTGGGCTGTATGACGTCGCGCCGTTTGCATCGGTGCGCGCGCCATGCACTATCTCCCGGTCGGGGAGATACGGCCGTGGCCGGGATATTCGTCAGCTACAGGCGCGATGACGCCGCCCATGTCACGGGTCGCATAGCAGATGCGCTGGCCTCGCGCGTGGGGCGTGAGAACGTTTTTGTCGATGTCGACAGCGTTGCACCGGGCGAGGATTTCGTCCGCAAGATCGACACGACGATCAGGGCTTCGGACATATTTCTCGCCGTGATAGGCGCCAACTGGCTGAATGCAGCGACGGCGCAGGGACAGAGGCGGATCGATCTGCCGGGAGATTTCATACGGCTCGAAGTCAGCATCGCCCTGGCGGCCGGCGTGAGGGTTATTCCGGTGCTGGTCGATGGTGCGTCGATGCCGCGTGCGGAGGACCTGCCTGAGGACATCCGGCAGTTGGTGCGCCACAACGCGGTTTTCATCAATCACACGACCTTCGCGCGCGATGTGCGCGAACTGATAGACCAGCTGAAACTGCCGGGATCGGCCGTCGGACGGAAAGGGATGACGGCGCTGGCCATGCCGCTGGGGGCTGGGGCGCTTGTGCTGGCGATGCTGGTGTTTGCTGCGTGGCCGAAAGGCGCCTCTTCGCTCGCCGGTGTGTCGTCCTCAGTCTCTCTCGTCGAACAGAAGCCGGTCGGCGCCCGGTGGATCACGCAGACACAGTTCAAGACCGAGCGCGACGCTGACCGCCGCCTCTCCATCCGCGCGGACATGCCATATCGGGACCGGATGCGCGTCGAGAAGCGGATTGATGGGCTGGAGTTCTCCGGCAGTTCGCCACTGTCGTCGCCAATGCCGGTGCTGACTGTGCGGGTGACGAACAGCAGCGCCGCGCCGGTCATCATCAACGAGATCCAGTTCGAGGTGATCAAGGCCGAGCCGGACCTGTCGCCCCTGCCTGTGTTGCGTGAGAACCAGCTGGATTACCATGTGGTACGCATGATGAATGAGGGCTGGAGCAAGCTGGAAGCTCCGCGCCTGACGATAAGCGCGTGGGGGTTGCCGGAAAGCAACTTTGACCGCGCGCGCAACGTCTGGCGAGGTGACATTTCTGTGTCCGAGCCTTGCGCCAAACCTTCACGACGGATCGATGTTGCGCCGATCAGCATCGAAGCAGTGTTCGATGCGGACACGGCGGTATTCAATATCGGAGACAAAATACCTGCCGGCTTCGGCGACGCCGATTTTGTCTGCGCTATCGGTGAACTGGGCTATGGTCGCGATGGCAAGACAGAGACGCTGGCCGTTCGAACACGTGTTTCGAATCGTCGCCCTGACGCCGTCGTCGCGGCGCCGATGATCGAAACTTACGACCTCTATCTCGACCCCGATCGCGAGGGCTACGTCGCCGTCGTCCCGTTCATGGCGGAAATTCCTCCGGGGGAATCCCTGGCGCTTCCTGTTCGCCTCTACACAGACAGGTCTGCTGACTTCCGGCTTCGACAGTCGGTACGCACCGTCGCGGGGGAGGTGATCCCCGGGGAGGACATGAACCTGCAGATTTTCGTGACGCGTAATTCAGCGGTGGGATGGATGCCGGAAAGGCAGCGGCTCATGGTTGTTCCGCAGTCAGCTGTGGCGGCGGTGGACAAGGACGAAGTTGTGGAAAGCGTGATCCTGGATCCGTTTGGCGAAAACCCGGTGCAGGTTCTTCTGAACCGCGATCTAGCTCCCGAGGCGTGCGAGAAACTGACAAGCGAAACGGCGCCCGGCATTCTTGCCAAGGTGGGCGCGCCATTGACCTCGCTTGAAGTTATGAGCCCGTCGGGTCCCGCTTGCCCGGCGGGTTAGGCTGGCGGCGCTTGCTTCAAGCGTTTCACCAGTTCCTGCCGCACTTTCCAGGGTTTGAAGCTGGCATGCAGGCGAGAGAGCCAGTGCGAGTTCACGGCGCGATAGGGCTGGCCAAGATCGCGCGTAACGGGGAGAATCTTGCGGCCGAGAATGTCGATGACGTGCGCGATCTCTTCGGGTGATGAGAAGAAGAGAGAGCGGCCCCGATGCTCGATCACCCAGAGCGGATAACCTTTGCCGAGTACCGGCTTCGGCCTCGGCGGGTCGAACACCGTCGCCGTGTAATAAGCCGCGTCGACGCCTTTGTGGACCCAGGGGGTGATAGGCGTGAGAACCGGCTCCGGATGATGCTCAAGGCGGATCTGCATGCAAGCGTGATCACTACGCCGAAGCATTTCGTCAAGCCGCTGGGCTAGGCGATGCCGGTGATGGGACGCAGCGGTAGTTGAGGCTCTGGCGCAGGCGGCGGCGGATCGTTCTCAACAGAAGGGGCGGAATCCTCGATGATCGCTGGGGGCGGTGCGATCGGGATTGTCTCATTCTCCATTTTCGCAACGCGCGTCAGCGGCGCCCCAATCAGCGCCCCAACCACACGCAAGGCCGGCGTATGGTCGCAGATCACCTTGAACATGATCAACAAGGGCAGGGCGATTACGCCGCCGACCGGCCCCCACAGCCATATCCAGAAGCTGACAACGAGAATGATGGCAAGTGGATTGAGCGTCATTCGCCGGCCCACGATTGTAGGCGTGATGAGGTTTGCTTCCAGGAACGAGATGCCCATGAAGGCAAGAACTGGGAAAGACGCTTCAACCAGCGTTTCGAACGTCGCGAGGCCGGCAAGGCCCAGCAAGCCCATCATGATTGCGGGACCGAGGAAGGGGACGAAGTTGAACAGTGTCGCCAGTCCGCCCCACATCAGCGGTTCGGGCAGGCCAAGTTGCCAACAGGCCAGGCCGGTTCCAATGCCGACAACAACGTTGATCATGGAAAAGGTAACGATGTAGCCCGAGACCCGCTTCTCCACATCGCGGAAAACACGAGCTGCACGGACGCGATCTCTTAGCGTTGGCTGAAAGGCGATGAATTTGATCCGGAACTCGCCGCGCGTGATCAGCAGGAAATAGCACAGGATGAAAATGAAGCCGGTTTGGACAACGGCCGTTTGCACCGATGCGAGCACGGATTGCGCAAGGCCTGGCTGCTGCATCACGACCGTTCGCGATGCCGGAGTGCTGCCCTGCGGCACGATCTGCAGATCTTGGACCTCTTTGGAGATGTCGGTGAGGGGCTTCAACGGCTCCTGCAATTTGCGGAGTTGTTTTTCTGCGCGCTGGATTGTCTGCGGAGCATTCTCCATCCAATTCGCGGCGGGCTGGGCAATCAATGAGAATGCAAGATAAGCAATGCCGCCGGCGATGATCAGCGCCATCAGCGCGGCGACGGGCCGGGGAATCCTGAACCATTCGATCCGGCTGCACAGCGGCGCCAGGATGACGCTGAATACCAAAGCTACCGCGATCGGAAGCAGGAAGGCCTGGCCAGCGCCAAGAGCGACACAGATGGCCAGCGCCGCCATGATGCTGAGGCAGATGGCCGTAACCAGCTGCGGATGCTGTTCCACAAGCAGGAACGGCTCCCGCACGGGTATCGACTCAAATCCGGAAGCTCGCCGCTTACGTCTTGCCATGTCGTTGATCGCCTTTGGGCCCAAGACAGCTAACGCCTCAGGGAACTCGCCGGTTCCCACTTCGGTTCGACCCTCCGCGAAGTGAGGGCATAACAGGCAACATTTTGGGGCTCGTGGTCGTCCTGCCCCGAAACCGTCCCCATCTCGTATAGAGTCCATTCACTGGCCGTTCAGATGGGACGATTCATTCTGAAGGTCCTGAAAAGGGAAATGCTCATGCAGATTGCTTCCAAAGCCACCTTGGCAGTTTGCGCCGCGACCGCATTCATCGCCGCAGCCTGTTCAAGCGCACCCACTCAAACCGCTGACGCCAAGCCGGACCCGCGACAGGGCGAGCAGGTGAAGAACATTTGCTTCCAGTCACAGATCCGAAACTGGCGCGAGAATGACAGGCGCTCAATCATCGTCGAGAAGGGCGTGGGCGACGAATACAAGCTCGATCTTTCCGGCACCTGCCAGCCGGATAATGCATTCTTATCAATCGGTCTGGTGTCGCGCGTTGGCGGCGGCTCATGCCTTACCTCTGGCGATCAACTCGTGACCGACGCGCGCTATGATGGGCCTTGCGTCGTCAATCGCATCTACAAATGGAACAAGGACGCCGCCGCTCCTGTGGCAGCAAACTGATCGTCACTACTTCTCCTCCGACGTGACGAAAGGAGGCCCGGGAAGCTTGCGCTTCCCGGGCCTTTTTCGAACAGGGCGGGCTGCACCTCCGCCCGGCTCTTCGGATTGCGATCTAAGTGGACCCAAGGTTCGCAATCCGATGATGAAGGCGCTCTACGACCAGTAACGCGGCGCCTTGTAGTAATCGTACACGCTATCGCGCAGGCCATCGCCGTCATCGCGCGTCAGTTCGTCAATGCCTTGCGCGGGGGCAGCTTCAAGCTGCTCCTTGCTCAGATTGACGACGTAGCCCTCCTTGCCCTTCTGGTAATCGAGCGTGGACCAGGGAAGAGGGTGATACTTCTCGTTCATGCCGAGAAAGCCGCCGAAGCCGACGACCGCGAACATGATATTGTTGGATTGCTTGTCGAGAACAACATCCTCGACCTTGCCGATCTTTTCGCCGGCGCCGTTGTAAACGCTGGTACCGATCACTTTCGACGCACGGATTGCGCTGGTGTGTCCTGCTGGCGTGGTCATGGGATTTCCTTTGCTGGTGGGTAAGCTTTTGACCAACGCGGGAACACGGTTCGGGTTTCAGCAACTGAACATGTGATTGGAAACATTTGACGGCGGCGGCGTTTCGTTGGCGGATGACGTGGATGAGCACCGATTATCGAAACATTCCCAACGCGGTCTGGTCCTTCGTGCGCGCCGAGTTTGTGCTGGTCGCGTCGCTGGCCGTGATCGCGGCGGCGCTACTTGGCTTCATCGGCATTGCCGACGAAATGTCCGAAGGCGAAGCGCATGGCTTCGACATGGCCGTCCTGCAGGCCCTTCACCCGGACGCAGGAAATCCGGCGGACCCAATCGGCCCCTTCTGGCTCGACCATGCCGCGGCGGATCTCACCGCGCTCGGCAGTGTGGCGGTGCTGGCCACGATCTCGCTCCTCGTCGGGGGATTTCTGGTCCTGCAGCGCAAGCGCCTGGAGGCGGGGATCATCGTCGTAGCGTTCGCTGGCGGGCTGACGCTCAGCCAGTCGCTCAAGGAGTTCTTCAGTCGCGAACGCCCCCCGGAAATCTATCGGGCATCGGAAGTCCTGAACGCCAGTTTCCCATCCGGACACGCGCTCATGTCGGCGGTCGTCTTCCTGACGCTCGGAGCCATGTTGGCGCAAGCCGCCAAGGGAAGGGCCCTGCGCATCTTTGTGATGTCCGCGGCGATCACGCTGGTCCTGATCGTTGGCGTCACCCGGATCTATCTTGGCGTTCACTGGACGACAGACGTCCTGGCCGGCTGGTCCGCCGGCGCCGCTTGGGCGACCCTATGCTGGCTTGCCGGCCGCTGGTTGAAACAACGTCCGAAGGCGACGTCTTAACCACCGTCCCGGAATGGCGCGTGGCTTGCAGCCATCACGTCGCATGCAGGATTCTATTATTAACCCCGCGACTGTCCGCGATATCGACGTGTGTGTTTGCACGTTTCGCCGCGCGTCTGTGGCCGATCTGCTCGCCTCGCTGGCGAAGCTGGAAACGCCGGGCTGGCGCATGCGTGTCATCGTGGCCGACAACGATGACACACCATCGGCCCGCGGGACCGTGGAAGCCGCGTTTACCAAACTCGGTCTGAACGGCCTCTACATCCACGCGCCGGCACGCAACATCTCCGTAGCGCGCAACGCCTGCCTCAACGCCGCCCGCGCGCCGTTGGTGGCGTTCATCGACGATGATGAAACCGCGCGCCCAGACTGGCTGGCGCAGCTGATATCCAACCAGGAAGCCACCGGGGCCGGGGTCGTGTTCGGCCGGGTCATAGCGGCCTACGCGCCCGACGCACCTGGCTGGATGCCCGCCGCCGACATGCACTCGACACCCCCGCCGATCCGCAATGGCGAGATCGTTGGCGGCTACACCTGCAACGTGCTGATGCGCCGCGACGCTGTCGGCGCTCTTCGCTTTGATCCGGCGTTCGGCCGCTCCGGCGGCGAGGACACCACCTTTTTTGCCCAACTCCAGCGCGCCGGCGTCACCATGACCTACGCCAGCAACGCCATTGTCGACGAACCCATCCCGCCAGCGCGATCCACACTGGAATGGCTGAAAACAAGGGCTTATCGAGCCGGTCAGACTTGGGGGCTGCTCCAAATCCGCAATGGTAAATCGAAGCCGGTGCTGATCGGCATGTCGCTGGCGAAGATGGCATTCTGCCTCGTCACTGCGGGTCTCACCTTCTGGTCTCCAGCCCGCTGGCGCAGGGCGGTCGTGCGCTCGCGCCTGCACGCCGGCGTCATGGGCGCCGCCACAGGCAAGTCCCCTCTCGAGCTTTACGGGGGCGCCGGTGCCTGAGTTCGAAACACCCCGAACGCCTTCAGCGCCTACCCCTGACGCGGGAATGGCAGCACGTCGCAGGCGAGTGCGGATGATTAAGCAGCGCTTCGAGCGCTAGTATTTGAGCGGGAGCTGCTGGCGATGGCCGACACAACGTCCTTCGACAAGATCATCGTGCAAGGTGCGGCTGCCGCCGCACCCGCCGCCGCGCGCGTTGAGTCAGGGGCCAGGAAGGCCGGCGGCGTGTTCATGTGGATTGCGCTGCTGACCGCTGGCGTCGCCGCGATTGCTCCGATCTCGCATTTCACTCTTCAAGAAGCCGAAACAGTAATCCTGGTTCAGTCCGATGACGCCAGCGTCTCGCGCGCCATCGAGCAGGACTGGTCGCAATCGACATCGCCCGACTATGTCGAAACCATCGCAGAGCTTGGAATGCAGATGTCGGTTGCCGATACCGGCTCTGCCTATGTCGCCGCCAGCCGCGCGACCGAACTCGATCCCTCTCGCGCCTTTGCGTGGGCGCAGCTGGCTTATCTCGAAACGCGCCGCGCTTCGGGCAAGGTTAACGAGGCGTCGCTGAATGCGCTGACGCGATCGATGGATGCATGCCCGCTTTGCGACGATACGCTGATCGGATGGCGTTTTAACTTCGTGCTTGCGAACTGGACCGCGATCCCCGAGCCGCTGCGCAAGCGCGCGTTCGAGCAGGCAGACGTGCTGCGCTGGATTGGACCAAACGCTGAATTCTTGGCGGAAATGCGCATAAAAGCGCGCCAGAACGGCATCCCGTTCGACGCCTACCGCGCCGCCGTTAACACACCGGCAAGGACCTGGGACATCGGGCCCGCGTCACAGGCCAGGGCCCCGAAGGCTGCTCAGGCGACCTGACGCGATCCGGCAGAAGAATTGCTCTGCGATCGCCATGGATACGACAACACGCGTTGAAACGCCGCCGAAACAGCCGGGAACGGTTAACGCCGCCGTGGCTGGCGCGGACGTGCTCGTTGTCATTCCGGTCCTCAATGAAGCCGCCCACATCGAAACTTGCGTCCGTTCGCTGATGACGGGCGACGCGCGGCTGGCCCAGGCAAGCTTCGTCGTCGCGGACGGCGGCAGCACCGATCGCACGCGTGAGATCGTGAACGGTCTAAGCGCCGAATTCCCGAACCTGCGCCTGCTTGCCAATCCGAAAAAACTGCAATCCGCTGCCGTCAATCTTGCCGCTCGCGAAGCGGGGCAGGGGCGAAGCATTCTCGTGCGCTGCGATGCGCACGCAATCTACCCGTCCGGCTATGTGATGATGATCGCGGATTCGCTTGGGTCGCGCGGCGTTGCCTCTGTCGTCGTGCCGATGGATGCGGCTGGCAAAACCTGCTTCCAGAAAGCCAACGCCTGGATTGTCGACACGCCCCTCGGCTCTGGCGGTTCGGCGCATCGTGGCGGGCGCAAGTCGATGTTCGTGGACCACGGCCACCACGCTGGTTTCAACCTCGCGGCGTTCCTGAGTGTGAACGGCTATGACGAGACGTTCTCGCATAACGAAGATGCCGAATTCGACACCCGCCTGCGCCAGGCAGGCGGTCAGATCTTTCTCGATGCCGACATCCGGCTCGTTTACTTCCCGCGCGACACGGTGGGTTCGCTGGCGCGGCAGTATTTCAACTATGGCAAAGGCCGCGCGCGCACGTTGATGAAGCACGGCGAGAAACCGAAACTTCGCCAGCTTGTTCCGCCGGCAACACTTGTGGCCTGCATCGCCGGCCTCGCGCTCGCTCCCGTCAATCCGCTTAGCCTGATCTTGCCGGGCGGCTATCTCGCGGCGCTGGCGCTCGCTTCCATCGCCGTAGCGATCAAGCACAAGTCGGCTTGCGGGCTTCTGGCAGGAGCAGCTTCGGCGACGATGCACATGTCATGGTCCGCCGGCTTCTTCCGGCAGATGCTGAAGGGGCAGAAGCTCTAGAACGCCGAACTCTTGCGTTCCTGCACCTTCATCGCGGCGCGGCTGTACATCATTTCAACCAGCTCGCCTGCGGACCTGCCGTTCATGTCCACGCGTGTCGCGAGATTGTTCTCCTTGAGAACCTTCTTGATCTCGCCCAGCTTCATTGCGCCGAACACGGAAAGAAATTTCGCCTTCGGTCCGGCGGCGAGCGCATAGGGGTTTGCGACTTCGGCTTTTGCCTCGTCCTCGAACACCACATTGCCCCCCAATGCCTTCACCAGCCTCGCCGCCAGCTTGGGGTTGGAGCGCACTTCCATGCGCAGCTCGTCGAAGAAGCGATCGAGATACTCGACCGGCGTCAGTCCCGGACCTTCGCCCATGTCGCACCCGTGCGTTGTGTCATGAAATCGGTAAAGCGCTCGGCCAGCCGGCGAACATCGCCGGTCACGCCGGCATACTTTCCGCGGAACGTGTCATAGCTGTCTGGCGCCGCGCGATCCATTGCATTGAGAACATGCACCGATTCCGGGATTGTCGGCCCAAACCATCGATCCTTGAGATAGATCTCGCGCAGGTCAGACGCGATCGAGCGCGCATACTTTGTGTCGCGGAAGCGCGTGATCAGCACGAAGTTGCGTTGCGGCAAGTCAGGCGCAACGAACTTGCCCACCCACTCCGAGAACTGTTTGGTTCCCCAGGTCGAAACCGAGTCCGCGATGGTCGGCGTAACGAACACGTCCGCAATCGACAGTCCGGCGCGCGCCAGCGGAGAAAGATGCGGCGGGCAATCCAGCAGGATGATGTCGTACAGCGGCAGCAGCGGCTCAAATGCTTCGCGAAAGAACTTCGACAGCGCCACCGACAGCGTCGTGGGCGTGCCCGTTCCGGAATACCATTCCTCTTCCAGCCCAAGCTCTCGCATGCGCAGCTGCGGGTGCGCGGGAAGGCTGGAAATCCAGCCTTTTCGCTCATCCTGCTCCTCTGCGCGACGCAGCTCTTCAAGGGTCACAGCGTTGGGCATGATGAAGGGCGCAGCCGATGGCGGCTTGCCTTCCATGAAGCTTGCCAGGACGTGATGCACGCCCTTTCCTTGATCCGACGCCTCCTGCACGCCGCGCTCGGTCAGCAGCATCTGGCTGGAGTTGGCTTGCGCGTCGAGATCGATGACCAGCACGTTCATGCCGTAATAGTGCGCAAGCCCATCAGCCAGCATCACGGTCGTCGTCGATTTGCCGACGCCGCCCTTGAGGTTTGCAATGGCAGCAATCAGCGCTGTCATTCGTTTCCTATTCTTCGCCGGCGCGCGTCTCGATGCGGCGTCCCGTTGCAACGCCACACGCGGCGCCGAGAAGCAGCGCGTATAGCCACACGGCGCTCGGCAGGTCGAGTGAGGAATCTGTCACGCCATGAAGAAACATGAGCGCGCCCGCCGCAACGGAAAGACGAAGAAATGTGCGTGGTGTGCGACGCGACTTCAATGCGGCGAAGATGCGCGTGTACATCGCGCCCAGCACAAGCACGAGCAGAGCAAGGCCAACGATTCCCGCTTCCACCAGCCACGTCACGAAAACATTGTGAGCATCTCCCGGCGCTCGCATGACCTTGGCGTTGAACAACGTCATGGCCTTGTCGCCCTCGGCGCCTATGGAACCAAGGCCATGTCCGAAGGCGGGGCTTTCCATCCACGCGCCCATATAGGCCTGAAGGCGCTGCAAGTTCGGCATTATGTCAGACTGGCCAATCCCCGGCGTGATGGTCTCGTCATTGATCCAGCCAAGGCCGACGCCCCATCCGGCAAGGCCAATCGCGATGACGGGCGCCAGCAAGGCCGCCAGCCGCATCGGTATTCCGCGATGCTCCCGCGTGGAGATTGCGAGCGTGTCCCACCACATCAGCCCGACAAGCACCCCAAGCGTCAGCAGGATCCCCGGCCGCGAGCCGACGATCGACAGGCAGGTCAACGAAAAGCCAAGCAGCAGAAGGCCCGAAAGGCCCCGGCGCAGCATTTGTTCAATCATCTGCGGTCGCGGCAGCGCCTCGGCGTCCATCTGCTTTATGATGTGCAGGATCCTGCTCATGCTTACCGTAGCGAACAGGCCAAAAAGCAGGGATGCGTTTGCCGGGGTCGAAAACGCCAGGGCAAACACATTGTCACCCGACGGAATCGCCATGACATGCAGAACGAACATCCAGGCGCAGTAGGCGATCGCGCCCCACATCAGCGCGCCCCAGGCAAGATCCAGCGCACGACGATGCCGCGAGGCGATGTATCCAACCACCCAAAGGGAACCCGCCGCGAACAGGATCGAGAGATGCGGCGCTGAACGATAAAGCGGTCCGGCAAGGCCGGTTGCGCCAAACACCGCAATCACAGCCGCTCCCGCGATCATTCCCGGCGTCGCATGGTGCGGCCCCGCCGCGAACAGCGCGGCGATCGCAACGGCAATCAGCAACCCGGAAAGAGGCAGAGCGGCTATCGGCTGCACAGCGCCATAGGCAAAGTGCGCCAGCGTCAGAACCGCCACTGCCGCCAGGGGCGGGAGCACGTCACGCAAGCGGATGCGCACAAGCACTTTGACGCGCGATCGGGACTTGCCCCAACCCATGTCTGCCTGCGTGGGAATCTGGTTCATAATCCGTCCGCCTCAAGGCCCCGAAGGAAAGCTAGATCAACGCAAGTACGAGTCCATTTGGTGCGCGAGCGGATCGATAACTCCACTCGCGTCACGGTTTAACCGCGGCGGTTCATTCGGCCGCTTTTCTCGTCTCACGTGCGTCGGCATGATGCATGTTAAGCGTCCCGCCCGTGCCCGCGTCGCGCAAGGTATCCGCGATCATGGCGGCAAGCTCTCCACGAGGCGCTACAAACGTCGACTCCGGCAGATCGAGCAGGTGCGAGCGTTTCACCGCGATCGCTCCCCGATCCGCAATCAGTGTACGGACAAGTCCGGGCACGGTGCAGGCGAGACTTTCCGCAAGGGTGAAGCCGGCCGCCCGCGCGTTTATCCATTTTGCCGTCTGAGTACCCTCGGGCGCTATTGATGGAACGGCATAGTAGCCGCCCTCATACAGCCGGTTCGGCAGCAGCCAGACGGAGTTGTACCCCGCCTCCATGAAATCGCCCGCCCATACCAGGTCGAGTTCGCCATAGATCTGCGAAAGGTCCTCCGGCGCGCGATAACGCCCCCGGAACTCAACGTTATCAAGTCCTTGAATACGCTGATGAAAGTCTGGAATTTCTTCCGGCGATGCGATGCCATGCATCATGATGCGAACCTGCGGCCCGAGCTTCCGCGCCAGGTCAGTGAGCAGCTCAAGGCTGCGCGTACAACGCAGCCGGCCGATCCAGCCAATCCGCAGCGGTTCAGTTGCTTTGGAAAGCACGTCGTCCCGACCGGGCCGAACACCATAGTCCGCGCCGGCCGCCAGCCGGTTCTCGATCAGCCACGGCCGGTAGCGTCCACGGTGCCGTACCTCGAAGTAATTTTCCAGAAACCCGGGTGAAGAAACCACCAACCGCTTCGTCCGGCCCAGCAGCGCGCCCTCGATACGTCGAAGCGCCAGCCCGATTAGGTCTTTCCTGGTCAACAACCGATGAACGTCCAGCGCCTCATAGATCACCGGCGTCTTCAACCTGGCGTACCGCTTCGCCAGGAATGCCGTCGCCAGCATGTCCAGATTGCGGGCATAGATCACGTCCGCCGAAGCAAGCAGCTCGCGCTGCGCCGCCGCGCGTTTTGCCCCGCTGAAGATCGACTTGATGCGCTGGCTGTAAGCGCCATCGAACGTCCGCCCCAGATCGACATTCTCCCAGTCGACCTGCACATCGTCCCTGCGGCGCATGGTGAAGCCGACGACGTCGAGGCCGTCATCCCTAAACCCCTGCACCCGCCGCCGAACGGCGGCGTCAGCGGCGTCATGTCCGAAGAAGGCAATACGCGTCATGCGCGAAAAGTCTGCAAGGTACGGGCCTTGTGGCCGGGCGCCGCTGCAATGGAATGCATCGGACTGTCGCGCAACTGCATTAACCATGCACGCGAGGGTTGAACCGTTTTCATGCGGCGCAATTCAGGGAGCACAATGGCGACATGAGCCCCGGAAACGCGATACAAACCGTATCCGGACCGCCCGTATGTGACCCGGCTGACGCGCTTGTGCGGGGAACATTGGGCGGGTTGGCTCGCCTGTTGCGTGGTATGGGGGCCGCGCCTGCTCTGGGTGGCGGGCCGGAACAGGAGTTAAGGTTGACACGTCCGCAACCGCGCGTCCTCGAGGCAGTTTCCAGCCTCGCACGAACGACCGGCGGTGTGCTGGTCGCTTTCGGCCGCCGTGTCGCGCGCGTTTTTTCGCCGCCCGAACCGCCCTCGCTAACCAGAGAAGTCCATATTCCAGGGCCTCCCGCGCTCGTTCCCACCGGTCGGAGGGTGTACGCGATCGGCGACGTCCACGGTCGTGCCGACCTGCTCGTGCGCCTGCTGCAGGACCTGCACGCAGACATCGCCCGCGGCGGCTTCGAGGGCCGTCCTATCCTTGTCATGCTGGGTGATTACGTCGATCGCGGCTTCCAGTCGAAGGACGTTATCGATGTCCTGATGGGCGAGTTGATGTCCCCATTCGAGACATATTTTCTCAAAGGCAATCACGAAGCGGCCATGCTTCAGTTCATGACCGATCCGTCGATCGGTCCCCGCTGGGCCGAATTCGGTGGCGTGGAAACGCTGGTATCCTACGGCGTACGCCCGCCGCGCACGCGCACTTCCCAGGATGAATGGGCCGCAGCGTCCGAAGCGCTTAACAAGGCGATGCCCTCCGAACACCTGCAATTCCTCACCAATCTCGATCTCAGCGTCCGCATTGGCGATTACCTCTTCGTCCACGCCGGCGTTCGCCCCGGCGTCCCGCTCGACCAGCAGACAGAGCGCGACCTGTTGTGGATACGTGATGAGTTCCTGGCCGATGGCCGCGCCCTCGGCGCTGTAATTGTTCACGGACACACGCCGACGCGCACGCCCCATAAAGATTCACGTCGTATAGGTGTCGATACCGGCGCCTATCTGAGTGGGCGGCTGACGGCAGCTCGTTTCGAGCATGACGGCGTCGAATTCATTTCAACCGGACCGCGCGTCGATGCGGCTCCGGCGGACAGGGTTTCCTAGGAGGAACAGGATGAATCCCTTCAAGAAGCTTGTTCTGGCTGTCGCGGCTCTTGGCGCCATGGCGCTCGCAGCCTGCTCGACCGGGCCGGAGCAGGGCAACCCGCAAGAGCTGACGCAGGCCGGGATGGGCATCGCTGGCTACAAGCTTGGCTCAGGCGATGAGATCAAGGTTACTGTTTATGGTGAACCGGATCTTTCCGGCCCCTTCGTCGTCGACGGACAGGGCTCGATCTCGATGTCGCTGGTCGGCCAGGTCGAAGTGGTAAACCTCTCGCTTAACGAAACCAGCCGTCTTCTTGAGAACAAGCTGAAGGATGGCTGGCTGAAGGATCCCAAGGTCACCACCGAACTGGTGAAGGGGCGCCCCTATTACATTCTCGGTGAGGTAAACCGCCCCGGCGAGTATCCGTTCGTTTCGGGCCTGACCGTCATGAACGCCATCGCCAGCGCAGGCGACTTCACGTACCGCGCCGACCGCAATCGCATACTGGTCAAAAGCGCGGACAGCCCCAATGAACGCGAGGTCGTGCTCACGCCGACAACGCTGGTCCGCCCGGGTGATACAATCCGAATTCGCGAACGTTTCTTCTAGGACATCACCTATCAGGCGAACTCCCGGACGATTTGCACATGCTGACGGATGAGCTGTCTTGAACCACCGGCCCCTCTCTGATGGTAAACGCCAACAGGCGAACCGCTCGAAGCGGCCTCTGCGTGTTGTCGCGGCTGCTGCGGCAATCTGCTGGCTCGCTCCGGCCGCCTTCGCTCAGGAAGCCGACATTGTCGGCCCGTTGACTGATGGGGTTCGGTGCTCCGGGCCAAGCGCGAAGGAAGATCTCGGGTTCAATATCAAGAAGCTCGGGAATGCGACCGCGGAAGCGCTTGGCGCTGCGCTTAACAAGGTCGCTGAGGATGCCGCGCGGTGCTTGCCGTTGCGGGAGGCGGCAAGGGAACTCGCCGCTAATTATGTGGTCGTGCCTGTGCTTACGGCGGAGGAGCAGGCGTCTGCATCCGCCCGGCAAGCTGTCGCGCAAACGCTGGCCGAGGCAGACCGCAACGCGGCCAGCCTGAAGTTCGAAGTGGGGCCGCCGCCCCGGAATATGACGAAAGGGCGGGGCGCAGACCCCCTGTCCGGTTCGTAAACGGGACAACTGCCGCGCGAGTGTGTGGCATTTCCCAATTCAACCATAGAGCGAGGCTTGGCTATGTCCCGGCCCCGTTCTTGCTACCCGCGGACTACACGGAACGCTCCGAAAAGGTCAAAACCAATGAAGTTGGGTCTTAAACATCTCCTGCTGACGACGGCACTGGTCGGCGTTCTCGCGCCGGTTGCATCAGCTCAGGACAACCCGTTCCTGCGCGGCCGCCATGTCTCGGTCACCGAGCGCGCCCAGCCTGAGTATGATCCGGAGCCCATCCGGGCCGGTTCGTTTACTGTCGCGTCCAATCTTCTGGCGGCCGTGGAATACAACGACAACATCTTCGGAACGCCGAACGCAACGGTCGAAGACACGATCATCCGCATCCGTCCTGAAGTCATCGCTTCCTCGAACTGGTCGGTTCACGCGCTCACCGTCGGCGCCAGCGTTGACCACCGCGAATTCACCAGCGAAGGCAGCGAAACAACAACCGACTACACCCTGTTCGCCAACGGCCGTCTCGACGCCACGCGCAATCTCAACTTCACGAGCAATGCCGCCGTCGGTCAGACCACCGAACCGCGGTACGAGCCGGGCAGCCAGGGCCGCCCTGAGCCGGCACAGAACCAGTACGCCATGATTGATGCCGGCGTATCCTTCCGTTCCGACCGTCTGCTGCTGCAAGGCCGCGTCGGCACGCGCCAGAACGACTATCAAAGCTTCTACGCCGAGCGCGACTCGACCGAGACGCAGCTCAGCGGCCGCGCTTCCTATGCCATCTCGCCCGATCTCGCGGTGTTCGGCGAAGTGATCCAGACCGACTACGAATACGATCAATCCGTCATCAACCGTGACGGCACCCAGCTGGCCTACCGCGCCGGCCTCAGCTTCGAGCTGACGGCGCCGTTCCGTGGCGAAGTCGCCGTCGGTCAAGTGACGGACGAGCGCGACGCGCCTGGCGTGGCCGATGCGGAATCCCTCAGCCTTGATGCTTCGGTGCTGTGGTTCCCGACCCAGCTCACGACAGTCAAGTTCGCGGGCTTCGCGGGCATCACCGATCCGGGCATCACCCAGGCCCTCTCGGCCGACACGCAAAGCTACTCTGTGCGCGTCGATCACGAGCTGCTGCGCAACGTCCTGCTGTTCGGCCAGTTCGGCCTCGGCAGCTACAAGTTCAACGCCGCCCCGGGCTTCCCGCTCTTCGATCGCAAAGACGAGTTCACAGACGTTGCGGTTGGCGGCATCTACAAACTCAACAAACACGCCCGCCTCGAAGTCGGCTATCGCATGCATAACATCGATACGTCCGGCGCAGTGTCCTACGATGTTGACCAGAACGTCATCAGCGTCGGCCTTCGAGTCTTCCCCTAGGCCGCGACAAGACGGCCGCGTAGATAGCAACCGGAGTAAGACCGTTGAACAAGGTCTATCCCATCGACGTAACTTCGGGTTATCCGCGCGGCGCGTCTCCCTTGCCGTCGGCGCCGGTTGAAAGCGAGAACGTCATCAGCGTTCAGCGCATCGTCCGCGCCCTGCGCCGTCGCGCGAGCCTGATGATTGCTGTCTTCGTGCTCACCTTCGCGGCTGTCGCGATCCACGCTTTCCAGCTCAAGCCGTCCTACACCGCCACCTCGCGCGTCATCGTCAACACGCGTGACCAGAACGTCGTCGATATCGGCGCCGTTCTGTCCGGCATGCCGTCCAGCTCCAGCATGCTCGACACCGAAGCAGAAATCCTGCGCAGCCGCACCCTGATCGAGAAAGTCGTCAAGCGTCTCGATCTCGTGAAAAGCCCGGAATTCAACTGGGCCCTGATGCCTCCCAGCGACTGGGATGTCCGCATGGGGCAGGTGAAGACCTTCGTCAAAGGCCTGCTGCCTTTCGGCAAGAATGACGTCGCGGCACCGCCGCCGCCGCTCCCGGGCTCGCCCGAGGCGATCGAAGCCGAACGCGCGGAACTCGACAGCGTCATCGACTCCGTGCGCGGCCGCATCGGCGTCAACCGTCTCGGCCCGACCTACATCATCGAAATCAACGCGATGAGCGGCAACCCCAAGATGGCCGCCACGCTCGCCAACACGCTCGCCGAAGTCTATCTCGACAACCAGCTCGAAACCAAATTCCAGGCGACCAAGCGCGCCCAGGAATGGCTCAACGAACGTCTCGCTGTTCTGCGTGAGGAACTTCGCGAAGCGGAGAGCAAGGTCGAGGCGCACCGCGCATCCACCGGCCTGCTGCGCACCGGCGACACCACGTTGACCGAGCAGACTATCCGCGACATCAACTCGGAGCTGACGCAGGCCCAGTCGGAATACGCGCAGAAGAGCGCGCGCCTGCGCAACATGAACGATCAGATGCGCGCCAATCGCGGCATCGAAACCATCGCGGAAGCGCAAAGCTCCGGCGCGATCGCCAGCCTGCGCAGCCAGCAGACAACCCTGTCCGCGCGCAAGGCCGACGTGGTCCGCCGCTACGATATTCGCCACCCCGAATACCAGAAGGTGATGGCGGAAGAGGCCGACAACGCCCGCCAGATCGAAGCGGAACTGCAACGCATTGCCTCGTCGCTCGAACAGGAAGTCCTGATCTCCCGTGAACGGGTGAGCAGCCTGCAGGGCAGCCTCAACCGCGCCAAGGGCGAGCTTGCCGGCAACAATCGCGCTGGCGTCGAACAGGCCGCGCTTGAGCGTGACGCCCAGGCGACCCGTACGCTGTTCGACGAATTCAACAACCGCTTCAAGGAAACCGGCGAACTCGAAGGCATCACGGATGCCGACGCCGTCATTGACAGCTATTCGCCTGTCCCGACATTCCCCAGCTTCCCCAACACGAAGCTGAACCTGATGCTTGGCTTCATGCTTGGCCTGGCGCTCGCCGGCTTTGCCGCGGTCGTCATGGAACTGCTCGACAATTACATGTCCTCGCCTGAGGACGTGGAGCAGGTCGCTGGCGTGCCCTTCATCGGCCAGATCCCGCTTCTGCCGGCCGCCGGCAACTTCACCAAGGCGAAGATGAAGCCCGCCGAATACCTGATCGACAAGCCGCACTCCGGTTTCGCCGAAGCCTACCGCCACCTGCGCGCCTCGATCATGTTCGCCGACATCGACAAGGCCGCGAAGACCGTGGCTGTCGTCTCCTCGCTGCCAAGCGAGGGCAAGACGAGCATGACCTTCTGCCTCGGCCGCATGGCTGCGATGTCGGGCACGAAAACAATCGTGGTAGATGGCGACATCCGCCTTCGCCAGCTCACCGAAGTCTCAGGCGTCAAGGCTGAAGCCGGCCTTCTGGAATACCTGTTCGGCGAAGCCCGCCTCGCCGAAGCAATCCAGACCGACGAACCGACCGGCCTGCACATCCTGCCGCTGAGCGATCGCCAGCATACGCCGCGCGACGTGTTCGGCAGCCGCGCTTTCGATGCGCTGCTCTCGATGCTGCAACAGACCTACGACCTCATCATCATCGACACTGGCCCGATCCTGCTCATGGCGGAAACGCGCGTCGTCACATCGAAGGTCGACCAGGTCGTCGTCGCCACGCGCTGGCGGAAAACGCATCGCGGCACGCTGCGCGAAACGATGAAGATCCTGCGCGACTTCCACGCCAACGTCGCCGGCGTCGTGCTCACCTTCGTGGACCTGCGCAAGCGCTCGCACCACGCCTACACGAGCGCCAACTACAAGGCCTACGCCAAATATTACCACGATAAGTAAAAGGGAGTGCCGGGGGGCATGGAGCGCTCCGCACCGAAAGGTGCGGGGCGTTCTTCCTTTTCAGCCCAGCTGTTTCAGCGCCTGCTCGAGATCGGCAATCAGATCCGCCGGCTCTTCCAGCCCAACCGACAGCCGGATCAGCGGCCCGCCAAGGTTCGGCGGCGTGACCGTACGCTTCAGCTGCGGATCGCAGTGGATCGCAAGGCTCTCGAAGCCGCCATACGAGAAGCCCAGCCCGAACAGTTCAAGCGCGTCCAGAAACGCGTGAACCTGCTTCGTCGATGACGGCTTCAGTACAATGCCGAACAGCCCCGACGATCCCGAAAAATCCCGCTTCCACAGCTTATGTCCCGGATCATCTTCAAGTGCTGGATGAAGCACGCGCTGGATCGCCGGATGCGTCTTCAACCAGCGCGCAACCTCAAGCGCCGATGCCTGATGTCGATCCATCCGCAGGGCGAGCGAGCGCGCGCCGCGCAACACTGTGAAAGCATCATCCGCAGAGACATTGTTGCCGATGTCGGCAATCGCTTCCTTCAGCCGCGCCATCAGCGTTTCGTTGTTCGTGAAGATTGCGCCGTTCAACACGTCCGCGCCGCCGCTCACATACTTGGTGTTGGCCTGCACCGACACATCAAAGCCGAGCGCCAGCGGCTTGTAGAAAACGCCGCCGCTCCACGTGTTGTCCATTACGGTGACAACGTTCTTCGCCTTCGCCACTGCTGCGATCGCCGGCGCATCCGCAATCTCGAATGTCATCGAGCCGGGGCTTTCAAGAAAGATCATCTTCGTCGTCGGGCGGATCAGCTTCTCGATCCCGGCGCCGATGGTAGTGTCGAAATACTCGGTCTCGCAACCCCAGCGGCTCAGCGTCCGGTCACAGAAGCGGCGCGTCGGCCCGTAGGTGTTGTCGCCAACCAGCACATGTGCGCCAGCCTCGGCAAAGGCGATGAAGGGAAGGGTGCAGGCAAGCAGGCCGGAGGCGACGATCGCGCAATGCTCCGCATCCTCGATTTCCATCAACGCCTGTTTCAGCGCTTCATGTGTCGCCGTTCCATGTCGGCCATAGGTCCAGCCACCTGGCTCGAAAAGTTTGGCCGCGCTTTCGACGATCACCGTGGAGGCGCGCTGCACAACCGGGTTCACGCCGTTCTGCGTAAGCTTGCGATCGCGCGCCGCATGGCTCAGCCGCGTGCCCAGATGGCGCTTGTCCTTGCCGCCCTTGTCCGAGCCGGACCCCATCGTCTCAACCCGTCTCGACAGGAGTTTCGCTTTCCGGCTTTCCCCACTCGCTCCACGAGCCGTCATAGACGGCGGAGTCATCGTGCCCGGCGACTGATTGCGCCAGCGCGAGTATCGAAGCGGTCACGCCCGATCCGCACGTGTTGATGATCGGTCTGGAAAGATCGACGCCAGCCGCTTCGAACAGCGCGCGAAGCTCTGGCTCGGATTTCAGGCGCCCATCCGCTGCGATCACCTGCGCATAGTGAATGTTGGTCGAACCCGGAATGTGCCCTTTGCGCAGCCCCGCACGCGGCTCTTCCATTTCGCCACGGAAGCGCGGGGCAGAGCGTGCATCGACAACCTGCGCGCCATTCGTCGCGATCGTCGTTTTCATCTGCGAGAGATCGCGAACGATGTCGCGACGCGGGCGCACGGTGAAATGGCGATCCGCCTGGAAGTGCGGCGGAAGATCCTCAATCGCGCCGCCGGCTGCACGCCACGCATCGAAGCCGCCATCCAGCACGGCGACGTCAGCATGTCCCATCGCGCGGAACATCCACCAGGCGCGCGCCGAAGCCAGGAAGCCGTTCTGGTCATAGCAGATCACGCGATGCCCATCGCCCAGTCCCAGCCTGCGAACGCGCGATGAGAACTTCTCCGGCGAGGGCAGCATGTGGGGCAGGGTGCTGTCGGTATCCGCAACATCGTCGATGTCGAAGAAGCGCGCGCCGGGAATGTGGTGCGCATCGTAAATCTGGCGGCCTGTCTGCGGCGCGTCCGGCATGAACCAGCTGCAGTCGAGCACGCGAACATCCGGCGCACTCAGGTGCGATCGAAGCCATTCGGCAGAAACGACCGGCTTTTCCGGTGTGAAATGGGCGACCATCTGGCGCCTACTCCGTTGGCTTGAGCATGATTGGGCCGTTCAACTAGCCAGAGCCGTGGACAGCGGCAAGGCGAAGGTCGGGAGAGATTTAACTAACCTTCACCTGCGCCACCTTGTCAGGCAGGCAAGATTGGTCGCGATCGGGTTCTGTCTTATGGTTAATTTGCGCCCAAACGATCGTTTGTGCGGCGCAACAGTTCTTGGTGCGAGTGTCCGGAAACGTGACACACCGATGACGCGAAAATCCCTGCAAATGAAAGGCTATCTTAGTACTCGCGCGTTGGGCGAAGTCAGTTGTTTGCGGTGCAATATGGGAGTTCTGTTCGTTAACGGGCTGTTACTTCTCGCGAATCGAGAAACGGCGTCAGACAACTCGCCTGCTTGGGGATGATGGCAGGCAGTTTGACGACAGACAGCACCTTCGGGCCGCCCTTTGGAGGAAGGGGTGGGTGTGGGAATCCGGCCGGCTTAGCTGGTCCGGGTATTGCGTATGGGTGATCGGAGTCGCTCCGGTCGAGGGTGTTGGTGTTATGAAGAATGGTAGCGGCGTGGAGGCTGATCGCCTCGTCGCATGGGCTGGCAGTCCTCCTGCCGGCGGAATTTACAAGATCCACAGCAGCGCCATCAAGCGGGCCATGGATCTGGTAATGGCCTTCACTGTGCTGACCTTTGTGTCACCGCTGTTGCTGGGCATCTATGCGCTTCTGAAAATCTTCGATCCGGGCCCGGCCCTGTTCAGCCAGCTCCGCGTCGGCCGCGATGGCCGCACGTTTACCGTGTACAAATTCCGCACGATGCGCATCGACGCGCAGGAACGCCTCGACCATCTGCTGGCCACCGACCCGGAAGCCGCAGCCGAATGGGCGAAATTCCAGAAGCTCCGTCACGACCCGCGGGTAACCATCCTTGGCCGCATCCTGCGCAAAAGCAGCATGGACGAACTGCCCCAGCTCCTGAACATCGTTCGCGGCGAGATGTCCGTTATTGGGCCGCGCCCCGTCACCTCAGGCGAAATTCACCGCTACGGCGCGGAATATCCCTACTACACCGCCGTGCGCCCTGGCGTGCTCGGCCTGTGGCAGGTCAAGGGCCGTAACAAGCTCACCTACCCCGAGCGGATCGCCTACGACGTCCAGTACGTCAAAACCTGGTCGATCTGGCAGGACATCAAGATCCTGTTCATGGCGGTCCCGGTCGTTCTGCTCGGATTGGGCGCTTACTAGCGTTACGCGCGAGCGATCGCGCCAGTCCTCGCTCCAAAGCAGCATTTGTTAATCGCGCGGAACCCGTTTCGGGCCCGACGTGTTTACTCACAGCCTGTTCGGTCAAAAGCCGACGGTTGGGAGGTTTATCGTGCTTTTAGCCAATGCCGCACCCGCGATTGAAGGATTGTTAAGAGGCCACCGCGACTGTGGGTCGATAGGTTGGCGGAGCGCAATGAGCCACGCATCGGCAATTCCGCCCGGAGGTAACTTGGGCACGCCCCCCAGGGGTTGGAACTCTCCCGTCAATCGCGCCAGCGATATGGACAAGCCGCGCGTGGGCGAGCCCTTCCATGTCGACGTCGATGCGACGCCCGATCCCTACATTGACGAACCGAAGTTTGCGACGTGGAAAGTCACGCTCGTGGTGGTGATGTTCTGCGGCGCCTTCTGGGCCGGCGTCAGCTACATCGCCACAGCACTGCTGGGCTGACGCCCCTAGCTATCATACCAGTCCGGCGCCGGCAGGCCTTTCTCTTTCAGGAAAGCGCCATTGTACAGCTTCGACAGGTAACGCGTCCCGTAATCGCAGAGAATGGTCACCACGGTGGACCCAGGCCCGAGCTTCCTCGCAAGCTGGATCGCCCCGACAATGTTCACACCGGCAGATCCGCCAAGGCACATGCCCTCGTTCCGCGTCAGGTCGAACAGCACGCGCAGAGCCTCCGCGTCGTCGATGCGCCAGGCGTCGTCCACCTCAATGCCCTCCAGATTCGCCGTGATCCGCGACTGGCCAATGCCTTCCGTGATCGACGTACCCTCCGACTTGAGTTCGCCGGTCTTGTAGTAGGAGAAAAGTGAAGCGCCACCCGGATCAGCCAGCCCGATCTGGATCTTCCTGTTGCGCTCCTTGAGCGCCATCGAGACCCCGCCGAGCGTGCCGCCCGAGCCGACAGAACAGATAAACCCATCCACCTTGCCGTCCGTCTGTTCCCAGATTTCCGGCCCGGTCGTTTCATAGTGCGCGTTCCGATTGGCCACGTTGTCGAACTGGTTGGCCCAGATCGCGCCCTTGGGCTCCGTCTTCGCCATCTCCTCGGCCAGGCGCTGCGAATACTTCACGTAGTGATTGGGGTTGGCGTAGGGGACAGCATCCACCTCCACCAGCTTTGCGCCCAGTGAACGCACCGCGTCCTTCTTCTCCTGGCTCTGGGTGCGCGGCATCACGATCACCGTGCGATAGCCCAGCGCGTTCCCGACCACCGCAAGGCCAATGCCCGTATTGCCGGCCGTTCCCTCGACGATCACGCCGCCCGGCTGCAACCGGCCTGATTTCTCGGCGTCGCGGATCATGCCCAGCGCCGCCCGGTCCTTCACGGACTGGCCGGGATTCAGGAATTCCGCCTTGCCATAGATATTGGCCCCCGCAAGCTCCGAGGCCTTCCTCAGCTTGATCAGCGGTGTGCGCCCGATCGCTTCGATGACATTGCCGAATGTCCGCATGAAAGCCCCTTGTCGCAGCCGTCCCAACCCGGCGGCTCTGCGCGTCCTATGACCTAGGGAGATTGTGGCGTGCGATCAACCTTGTAGCCCCATGATCCGGAGGGGTTTGCCCTGCGTATCCCTCGATAATCGGCGCAACGAGCCCCCCGGATGAGCTTTCACGATAACGCGTACTCCGCCTTCATGCTTGATTACGCTGCCGGCAGCCTGTCCACGGCCGAACGGCTGGTGGGTGATCTGCACCGGGTGCTGTCCCCCAGCGGCGCGATCAACGCGCGTATGCTGGATGCCGTGGGCGGAATGCTGCTCGAGGATGCGCCGCCCCGCGCCGTCGGCCGGCCACCCGCTCCCGTCGCACAGGACACGTTCGACCCGGCCTCGCGCCGCTTCGACCCGTACCTGAAACGAGACCTCATCGCCCTGAATTGGCGCCGCAGCATCTTCGGCGTGAAGACAATGCCGACAGATATCCCGATGGCCAGCATGCTACGACTTGATCCGGGCGAGCGCGCTCCCGGCCACAATCACGGTCGTCGCGATGTCACCGTCGTCCTGCAGGGCAGCTACGCCGACGAATTTGGCGTTTACGAGCGCGGCGATCTCGCCTTCGCTGAGCCGGGCATGCGCCACCAGCCGCGCGCCGTCGGCGACGAGATCTGCGTGTGCCTCCTCGCTGAAGAAGCAGGGCGCCCGCTTCTGGGATTCTTTGGACTGTTCGGGGTGGGCGTCAAAAAACAGAAGGATGCCGCATGATGCGCCTCACCACCTTGATTGCCGCAATGGCCGCGACGGCGCTCGGCGCCATGCCCGCAGTCGCTCAGCCCTGGAGCCCGGCCAACGGCGACAAGCTCGAGTTCGATGTCCTGCGCGATGGCGGAGAGTTCGGCACGCACGTTGTGAAATTCACCCGCGAAGGCGACTCGCTCACGGTGAAAACAGACGTTGTGCTCAAGGTCGCGCTCGGACCGATCACCTTCTTTGATTATGCGCACGACGTCACCGAACGCTACAGCAGCGACAAGCTCGTCTGGGTCGGCTCGCGCACCAAGAAAGATGGCAAATGGCAGACGCTCGCTGTGCAGCCCACCGAAACCGGGCTCAGCGTCAAGGGGTCGAAGTTCAAGGGCGTTCTCGCCGGCATCGTCATTCCATCCACGCACTGGAATCGTGACGAGATGAAACAGCCAACGATGTTCTCCACCGAGACCGGCGAGATGCTGCCGATGAAGGTGAAGGATCGCGGCATGGAAAGCGTGAAGGTCGGCACACGGACGATCCAGGCCCAACGCTTCGACGTCGACAGCGAAATCGACGCGTCCTTCTGGTACGACAGCGAAGGCCGCTGGGTGAAAACCTACTTCGAAACGCAAGGCTCGAAGATCGAATACCGCCTGCGTGCCCTGCCGGCCTAACGCTGCACGGGCGTCTCCGCCGCGCTTGTGTTAGGAATCGAACAGACGATCGCCCAACGCGGGATCAGGCTAGTCCCGAATCACTCAGGTGATCTCGGGGGGCAAATGACGCAAAGTCTCAACACGGCAATGCCGGGCGACTCCGGTCCATTTTGTCGGGTCGATCCGGCGTTCGCGCCATGAAATTCATGCGCGCTCTGGTCATAGACCCAGACAGCGCCGCACGACTTGAAGTCTCGAACCGTATCGACGAAAGCGGGTTTGACAGCGTGGCGGCGTGTGATGGCGTCGATGCCCTGCGCTTTGTTTCCGACTTCGCGATAGATCTGATCATAACCGAGGTGCGTCTTCCCAAGCTGGACGGGATCGAGCTGCTCAACATCATAAGGCGCGGCGCCTTCGGTCCCAAACCCCCGCCGACGATCGTCTGCTCGGCGCGCCTGCACGAGTCCTCGTGGATCACGCACCCTGCGCTCGAGGGGCTGACGCTGTTGGCCAAGCCTTTCACGCCGTGCGCCTTCGCGACCGCGCTCGATGCAGCTTTCCCCACCGAATGGCTCGATTAGACGCCGCCGCGTCTTGAACGCGGTGCGTGTGTAAGGCGTCGAACAGACAGTTCCGCGCAGATGACAGCATGGTCAGCCAACTTCGGATTCGGTCTCGCGACCCGATTCAGAGGGGCGGACGCCATGACGGCGCTCGACTTTTCTCAAGGCCATTCCATTGCAGCTATTAGATCAGCCGGGCCGCCTCGCGCGCCCTATATACTCATGTATCGGACAGCGACCTTTCGGCGGCGTCCGGCAGAGAGATGTGTGTGCTCCCCGTCGTTTTGCGGGGTTCAGGCATGCAAAATTCTAGACAATCAGACATGAGAAATACGATCCTTGCCCAGCTGCCGGCAGGCGACTTCTCCGTGGTGCGCGCGCAGCTTGAGCGCGTCAGCATGGCGCCCGGCGACATACTCCAGGGCGCGGGCGAACCCGCCAAATCGATCTTCTTCGTCGAGAGCGGGATAATCTCGCTGCTTGCCCCGCTGGAGCAGGGCGGCCGTATCGAGATCGGCCATGTCGGCCGCGAAGGCGCAGCCGGCGTCCACGCCGCGCTCGGCGCCGACACGCTGACGTCAGAGATCATGGCGCAGAGCGACGGCGTCGCGTTACGCGCCGATGCAGCGAACCTGCGCGGCATGGCGGAACAGTCGGCGCCGCTCCGGTACGCGCTCAATGGTTTCGCCAACGCGCTCCACGCGCAGGTGGCCCAGGTCGCCGCCTGCAACGGCGCGCATGAAGTCGTCCAGCGCCTCGCGCGCTGGCTGCTCATGGTGCATGACCGCACCGATGGCGACACGCTGAACCTCACGCACGAGGTGATCTCGCTCATGCTCGGCGTCACGCGGCCAGGCGTGACGATTGCGGCAGGCACGCTTCAGAAGTCGGGCCTGATCCAGTATTCGCGCGGCCGTCTCACGATCGTCGATCGTCCCGGCCTCGAACAGGCAGCGTGCGAATGCTACGCGATCGTTTCCACCTACTATCGCTCGGAACTCGACTAGGCGTCCGAAGCCAGCTTGAGACCGATGATCCCCGCAAGGATCAGCAACACCGATACGATACGCATCACGGTCGCCGCTTCGCCGAGGATAAAAATCCCCACCGCAAATGCGCCCGCCGCGCCTATGCCGGTCCAGACCGCATAGGCGGTTCCAAGCGGCAGCTCCTTCATCGCGATCGACAACAGCCAGAAGCTGATGACCATGGCCACAATGGTGGCGACGGATTCCACCGGCTTGGTGAAACCGTTCGATGTTTTCATGAAGTAAGCCCAGACAACTTCCAGAAGTCCGGCGATCCCAAGGAATACCCAGGCCATATGGCCCTCCTGCAATAGGCCGGGCCGTCCCGCGTGATTGCCCA
>DAIRES010000202.1:0-5950 GCA_036795465.1 Hyphomonadaceae bacterium | reverse complement strand
TGTTGACGCCCTGAACATCGCGCTCCTCGCACAACGCCACAGCCGCCTTCAGCCCACGCCCACGCGCCAGCCCCACCAGATCGGTGAGATAGTATTCGCCCTTCGCGTTGTCGTTCTTCACGTCTTTCAGAAGCTCGAACATTAGCTTCGCTGGCCCGGCCATCACGCCCGAATTGGCCAGCTCGATCGCCAGCTGCGCTTCGCTCGCATCATTGGCTTCGACAATCGCCTCCAGCGATCCGTCCTTCGCCGTCACCAACCGCCCATAGCGGTTCGGCAAATTCGCCTTGAACCCCAGCACGCAAATGCTGGCCCCATCGTCCAGCGCCTTGAATGCCCGCTCACCTGCTTCGTGCGGGATCAGCGGCGTATCGGCGTAAAGCACGATCGCCTGACCGTTCGCGTCCGCCAGCCGCCCGCGCGCCGCATCGACGGCATTCGCGGTCCCCAGCTGCTCGCGCTGTACGGCGACATTCTCCGCGCCAACCAGCTTCGCCGCCGCCTCGGAAAGCTGCGGCATATCCGGCCCCACCACCACAACCGTCCGCTTGCAGCCGAGATCCTTGGCCAGCGCGACGCTCCACGCCAGCATGCTGCGCCCGCCGATCTCGTGCAGCACTTTGGGCCGCGGAGACTTCATCCGCGTGCCCTTGCCAGCGGCGAGGATGATTGCGAAACGGTCGGTCATTGGGTCCGCCTTTCAGGCGCGATTCTCAGTCAACCCTGACTATCAATACGGCGCACAATGGCCAACCTCTCCGGCTGCACCATCGCTTTCGACCTCGACGGCACGCTCGCCGAAACGGCTGGCGACATGCACACGGCGTTGAACCACGTGCTCGTGGCCGAGGGTCTGCCCAAGGCCACCCTGCTGGATGTCCGCAATTTCGTGGGCGCTGGCGCCCGCGCGTTGATCATCCGCGCTTTTGGCGTCCACAGCATCCACCATGATGATGCAAGGCTCGATCAGCTGACTGAAGCGTACATCGCCGCCTACGCCCTGGATATCGCGACTCACTCAACGCCCTTCCCCGGCCTCGTCGCAGCTTTGGAAAAGCTCAAATCCTTTGGCGCCACGCTCTGCGTATGCACCAACAAACGAACGGACCTGTCGAACCAGCTGCTCGATAAGTTGGATCTGTCGCATCATTTCGCGGCCGTGATCGGCTCCGACATTCCGCGCAACCGCAAGCCGCACCCGGATCACTACATCGCCGCCATCCGCGCCGCTCATGGCGATCCCGCCCGCAGTCTCATGATCGGCGACTCATCCAACGACGTCCAGTCCGCCAAGGCGGCTGGCGCACCCGTCGCCGTCTATGCCTACGGCTATACGGACACGGCGCCGGACCTGTTAGGGGCCGACGCCGTGTTTAAGCATTTCGATGACCTGCCGGACCTTGCGGTCCGGTTACTCAACTATCAGCCGATCCCGCGGGTATAGCTCGCGGTCTTGCCCGGCTCCGGTCGTCCACCCTTTTTGCGGGGCGGCATGCCGTTGACCATGTTGCTACGCACGTCAGTACGGGCGGAGCGCATCGCAGGCACGAACCCGGCGTCGACGAGATTGATCGAGACGTCGAAACCACGGTTCAGCCAGTACTCTTCGATTTTCATCTTGAGCTTGCGGGCGCCGTCTTCATCACAAAAATCGCTATTCATGTACTTCGCTCCAGACACCTTGTGGGGCGCTTCTGACGTAACAACGCCAATCGGCCCCGGTAGGTCCCTCAGTTCTCGACTTCCGCTTTGCGGTATCGCCGTGAAGTCAACCTAGGAGAGCAGTTGCGGCGGCGCATGAAGCAGCAAAGGTATTTTGAAGATCAATTGTGGCGGCGGGGCGCGTTACGCCTTGGTTAGATGAACGTTTGTTGTTATCGCGCCCGCGCGCCGGGCCGTCGCGACAAGCTCCACACTGCCTACCAACCTGAAAAACAGGGCAATTTGCTTGAACTTGACGGGCTGGCGGCGCCGCGCCTATGAACCGCTTCCCCGATTTCGGGGTTCCCGGGCGATTAGCTCAGCGGGAGAGCACTCCCTTCACACGGGAGGGGTCGCAGGTTCAATCCCTGCATCGCCCACCATTTCTGCCCTTCCTGCAGGATGATTCTTCGCGTGCTACCGCGCCGTCTCACCCGAAATTTCCCGTAAAACGTAGCCCGGCGGGCACTTGTCCTGATTGTTATCAGTCCCGCCCCGGCAACCGGGGGTTTCCCGTGGACAGCCCCCCTGCCTTTTGGGAAGGCTGCGCTCCAAGCGGGTTACAAATCAGAAAAGACCTGCGCTCGGGAGGAAAGACTGATGGCGTTTCTATCGCCCAGCATGATCACGACCATGGACGCGGCCCGCAAACACCGGACCTACGCCCTGTGGATCCTGATTATCGTTTACATTTTCAATTTCATCGACCGGCAGATCGTCAACATCCTGCAGGAAGACATCAAGGCCGACCTGCACCTCAACGACACGCAGCTGGGCATGATGACCGGCCTCGCCTTCGCGGTGGTCTATTGCACCATGGGCATTCCGGTCGCCCGCATCGCCGACTCCACCAGCCGCAAGGGCGTCATGGTGATCTCGCTGGCGATCTGGAGCGCCTTCACCGCACTGTGCGGCCTCGCCAATCCGATTCACATCGGCACGTTCACGATCTCCGCCTTCGTCGTCCTGCTGATCACGCGCATGGGCGTCGGCCTCGGCGAAGCCGGCGGCAGCCCGCCTGCGCACGCCATGATCTCGGACCTCTATGAGAAAGAGAAACGCGGCCGCGCGCTCGCGCTCTATTCCGCCGGCCTCTACGCCGGCACGCTGCTCGGCTACTATCTCGGCGGCTGGTTGAGCGAGGCGCTGAACTGGCGCCAAGCGTTCTTCGTCGTCGGCATCCCCGGCGTCATCTTCGCAATCATCGCCTGGACCACCGTGCGCGAACCCGTGCGCGGCCTGTCCGGCTCCACGCCTTCCACCGACAAGCCGACCTTCCTCAAATCCTTCGCCAAGCTCTGGTCGCTGAAGGCCTTCCCCTACTACGCCATCGCCACCGGCGCCGGCACCTTCATCACCTACGGCCTCGGCAACTGGATGCCGTCCTTCATGCCGCGCACCTATGGCGTGATCGATCCGGCCACCATCGGCAGCACGGCCAAGTATATCGGCATGTGGAGTATGCCCGAACTCCAGAACGCGCTCGGCATGTGCCAGTCGACCATGGTCGACGGCGTCAAGCAGCTGGCAGCCGACTGCTATGAAATGAACAAGACCGAGATCGGCCTTTTCTACGGCACCTGCAGCGGCGTCGGCGGCATGATCGGCACCATCGCCGGCGGTTACTTCGCAGACCGTCTCGGCGCCAAGGATCGCCGCTGGTTCCTCTGGGTTCCGATGTGGGGCAAGATCATCGGCGCCCCGCTCTTCATCCTCGCCATGCTGGCGCCCACGGTCGAGCTTTCGCTCCTCCTCTACTTCCCGGGCATCACGCTGGCCGCGATGTATCTCGGACCGTCACTCGCCATCACCCACCACCTCGTGCCCGCCTCGATGCGCGCCATGTCGTCCGCCGTGCTGTTCTTCATCCTGAACATCCTCGGCCTCGGCACCGGCCCGTTCGTCGTCGGCATCATGTCGGACTGGATCAGCGGCAACGCTGAAAGCCTGTCGCAAGCGCACAGCTTCCTCGGCGACAGTGTCGACCAGGTGAAGCAGATGTCGCTCAAATGGGCGATGATCATCGCGGTCATCCTGATGACCCCGCTGGCGCTTCTCTGGCACATCGGCGCAATGAAACTGCCCAAGGGCGAGCTCACCGACGAGGGCGACGCCGTGAAGGAAGCTCTCACCGAAGGCGACCCGACGGGCAGCAGCACCACTGTGGCGCCGAAGCCCTGATACGAAGCTCGGAAACGCGAAAGGCCCGGCCAAAAGCCGGGCCTTTTGTTTTGGCGA
Source organism: Hyphomonadaceae bacterium (assembly GCA_036795465.1). Classification (GTDB taxonomy): domain Bacteria; phylum Pseudomonadota; class Alphaproteobacteria; order Caulobacterales; family Hyphomonadaceae; genus UBA7672. The sequence goes on along the minus strand of DAIRES010000202.1, from coordinate 2,011 downwards.
TCATGCCTGCTGCAGATCGAGCTCAATCAAACGTCAGCTCATCATCTCCCAGCGGCGCGAACACCTCGTCCAGTATCTGCTCGCTCACGCCCGCCAGCGAAGGCGGATCCCATTTCGGCGTGTTGTCCTTGTCGATGATCACGGCGCGCACGCCTTCCTGGAAGTCGTGGCTATGCACCTGCCGCGAGCCGATGCGGAACTCCATCCGCATGTTGTCCTCGAACGTCTTGGCCTGCAGCCCCAGCGCCAGCTGCCGATGCGCGACTTTCAGCGTGCGCGGAGATTTCGTCTTCAGCACCGCCAGCTGCGCCTTTGCCCACTCGCCCTCCTCGCCCTCAAGCGCGAAAAAGATCTCCTCCACGCTCGGCTTCCAGAAGCAGCGCTGGATCACTTCGAGATGCTTCTCGAACCCTCCGGCCTCGTCCCAGTCCATCGCCTCCAGAAGCTCCAGCTCGCCCTCGCAGACCTGGTCCTTCACAGCCGCAAGCACGCTCGATTCCACGAAGTTGGTCGCGACCCCGGCCGCGCACACGTCTCCGCCCTTCAGCCGCTCACCCGTCAGCGCCAGCCACATCCCCAGCGGCGGCCCCAGGCGCGGCAGGAACCATCCCCCGCCCACGTCCGGGAACAGTCCGATCCCCGTTTCCGGCATCGCAAACGTCGTCCGCTCCGTGGCCACGCGATGCGAGCCATGCACGCTGATCCCCACGCCTCCGCCCATGGTCACACCATCCATGAACGCCACATAGGGCTTCGCGTAATTCTTGATCCGTGTGTTCAGCCGGTATTCCGCCCGGAAGAACGCCGACGCCGCCGAACCATCGCCCGTGCCGCTCTCGGCCAGCATGCGGATATCCCCGCCGGCGCAGAACCCCCGCGTCCCCTCGGCATGGTCCACAACGACCAGCTCCACCTCGTCATCGCCGGCCCACTGCTTCAGCGCAGCATCCATCGCCAGGCACATCTCCTCATTCAGAGCATGCAGCGCCTGCGGCCGGTTCAACGTGATTCGCCCCGCAACGCCTTGGCGATATATTGTGACGTCGGCCATGCTGGAACCCCGTTCTAACAACGGGATGCGAATGCACCATTCCGCGAAAACGCGCAAACGCTACCAGCGCGCCTCGGCTCTCGAGACAGAGGAGATGGACTGCAGATAAGCCTGCCCCCGCGTGTTCAGCTTGGCGCGCAACGCCCGGTTTCGCCAGATCGCCGCAAGCCGTATCAGCACGCGCGCATTCTCAGCCCCGACCAGCTGCGCAGCTGATGCGTAGTTGTCTGCCTTCAGGAGATATTCTTCCACGAGATCCATACCGAACGAATCCGGCGCGGGTCCTTTGGTTCCGGAATTCCCTCGCGGCGCCATGGAATTTGTGCAGCGCCACTGGAAACGCGCTTTCTCAAACGTTAACGCGCACCGTGAAATTCAGCGCTTCGGAACCTGATAATCCAGATCCTCAATGAACTCGCCGATATTGAGGACCACCACGCACATATGGTCGCCCGCCGCATCGCGCGAGCAGCCGTCAACGCCATACGAGTCCTTGATCAGCTTCTTGCTGAATCGCCACGTCGTGCCGCCGTCCAAGACTTCCGAGTCAATCTTGGCGCTCCACGGCCCCAGTGCCTCGAAGAACCATTTCGCCGTCGCGCCCGTGCAGGTGAAGCGCAGCGTCTTCCCATCCCGCTCACGCTGGTACGAACCCGTCTCCGCCGCCTGCGAAATGCACTCCGCATACAACCGCGCCTGAGGCGGCGCTTGCAGCCCCGCCGTCAGCCGCACATCCGGCGGCCCCGAAGGCGCCACGGGCTCAGGTGCACTCGCGCAGGCGCCAGCCAGAAGCAGCAGTCCCGCAAGCAAGCCGCGCATTGTCGCCCTCAAGCCCAGACGTGTGAGATGCAGCGCCCGTCGCGCGGCAGATCCTCGAACGTATCGAGCCCGTCGAAGATATCCAGCACGATCTGGCCAACTGCCTCCGGCTCCGCCAGCCGCAGGTTCACCGCGATCCGC
>DAIRES010000201.1:0-5972 GCA_036795465.1 Hyphomonadaceae bacterium | reverse complement strand
AGCACGTCGACAAGGTGAAGAACAAGGTCGATGGCGTCCGCCTCATGGGCTTCGGCCACCGCGTGTACAAAAACTACGATCCGCGCGCGAAAGTCATGGCGCAGACCTGCAAGGAAGTGCTGAAGGAAGTCGGTATCAACGACCCGCTGCTCGAAGTCGCGATGGAGCTTGAGCGGATCGCGCTGTCGGACGAGTACTTCATCGAGAAGAAGCTCTATCCGAACGTGGATTTCTATTCGGGCATCACACTGAAGGCGATGGGCTTCCCGGTGTCGATGTTCACCGTGCTGTTTGCCCTGGCTCGCACGGTCGGCTGGATCGCTCAATGGGAAGAGATGACCACCGACAAGACCCAGCGCATCGGTCGTCCGCGCCAGATCTACACCGGCGCGGCGCAACGCGATTACGCTTCCATCGGGTCGCGTGGCTGATCCACCTACCTAGGCAAGAAACACAAGGGCGGCCTTCGGGCCGCCCTTTCTGTTTCAGGACAGTTTCAGGATTGTTTCAGCGGAGATCTCGGCCGCGGGCCTGCCTGTACCTGCCATGATACGCAGCGCGTTCTGCTGCGCGTCCCGCTGCTCTTTCAGGACAGCCGGATTCGATAGGCGAAGCTCAACCGCACGTTCAATGTTGGCGGCGTTGAAGCGTGTCTGGAGAAATTCCGGGATCACTTCGCGATTGGCCGCAACGTTGACCAGAGCCGAGAACCGCGACTTGAACAGGAAAAAGCGCAGCAGCCCCCAGGTGATCCAGCCCAGCTTGTATCCCGTGACAACCCCCGCACCCTGAGCCGCAAGCTCCGTCGTGACTGTGCCGGAACATGCGATCGCAACGCTCATGGCGGCGTAGGCGTCAGCTTTCTCAGCCTCCTCTTTCACCAGCACCACTGGGAAGTTCTGCGTTTTTGCAAGCGCTTCGACCTCTCCGGCGACGCTGGGTGCAACCATGCAGACCACATGACGATGCGGGTCACGCGCCCGAACGATGCGCGTCGCTTCCATCAGAGTGGGCGCCACGCGTCGCATCTCCGCCTTGCGGCTGCCAGGAAGCAGTCCGATGACAGGAGCATCCAGCGGGATGCCGTGACGTTTTCGGAAGGCGCCTGCATCGCCTTTGCGCAAGCGGTGCAAGGCTGGGTTACCGATCACAGTCGTGGGCAGCCCCCATTTCACGTAGAATGGTTGCTCGAACGGATGGATGCAGAGAAGATGATCGACCCACTGCGCAAGAACGCGCGCACGACCTGGGCGCGTGGCCCACACTTGCGGCCCGATCAACTTGATCCGTTTGGCGCGCGCTCCACGAAGCTTCAACGCACGCGCGACCCGCCACATGAATCCCCAGCTGTCGATCAGAACGACGCTGTCCGGATCAACCTTCATGATGGCATCGGCTGTGTCTTCGACGGCCTGCTTCACGCGACTGTAAGCCTTGAGCCCTTCGATGAGACCGAGCACCGCAAGCCCTGACATATCGACGTCAGTGTAAGCGCCGCGCTCGCGCATACGCTCGCCGCCTATCCCGGAAATGCGGACATTTGGGTCCTGCGTGCGCAAGGCATCAATGACATCTGCGCCGAAGGCGTCTCCCGAGTCTTCCGCCGCGACCAAGAAGACGTGACTCACGCGACTTCCGCCGGGCTGAAGCCATAGATGAAAACACCGAGTTCATCGGCTGCTGACGCCACCTCCGCGCGATCGACGACGAGCGCGGCCCCTGATTCAACAGCGATCCCCGCCAAACCTGCAGCGCTCGCGCCGCGGACGGTGGCGACGCCTATGGTGGGAAGATCGATCCTGCGTTCCTGCTGTGGCTTTGGTCTCTTCACGAGCACGCCGCGGCGCGCGTCAGGCGTTCCACGGATTTCCACCTGCAGATCGGCCACCCGCGCGAGCATGCGGTCGGTGCCCTCTTGCGCTTCCACAGCCAGGATCAAACCTGCGCAGGAAACCGCCCCCTGCCCGATCTCCAGCGATCCCGAAATCTTCGCGACCTCGGCCGCGCGCCGTATGTCGAGCCAATGGTCCTGCAAGGGCTCAATTCGGCCCAGCGCACCGGGACCAACGAGAAGATCGTTCAACACATCGTCAGCGCCAATGATGCGGAAGCCGGCTTCGGCGAAGACATCCATCACGGCACGAAGGAGAGCATCGTCTCCCTTCTTTGCTGCTGCGAGGATTTTCGGAAGTGACTGAACGCCCTTGAGATCGAGCTTGAGAGATCCGAAATCCGGACGCTTGAGCCAGCCCGCGAAGACCATCTCTTCGCAGCCTTCCTTCTTCATCAACTGGATCAGGCGACCCAACTCCCCGACAGAGAGTTCCGGCCCGTTGTACTCTTCAAGCAGCGAAGCTTCGGCAAAACCTTTAAGGCCAACGACAAAAGGGTTCCGCCCGGTTCTGCGCGCCTGTTCCGCGACACGACGCGGCAGGTCTCCGCCGCCAGCGACAATAGCCAGCCGTCCGGCCGCCATCAGCCGCCCCCCGGCGTGCAAAGCGGTCGCTTGTCGCCAGCGCGGATGAAATCGACAATGCGGACGACTTCTGGAATGGCCGCATAGCGCTCCGCGACCGCTTCAAGCCGGTCCTCGAAGAACCCTTCGCCGCTGAACAGATCGCGATAGACCGCACGCAGCGTATGGATCGTTTCGCGCGTGGCTCCGCGCCGCTTGAGCCCAACGATGTTGAGGCCATTCAGATTGCCGCGGTTGTCCACCATGCCAAACGGGATGACGTCGCCCACAACCGGAGCGCAACCGCCGATGAATGCACCCATCCCAACGCGCCCGAGCTGATGGATCGCAGAATTACCACCCAGGATGACGGAGTCCTCAATCGTCGCGAGCCCGCCGGATACGGCATGGGTCGCGTAGATAACGTTATTGCCCACGATGCTGTCGTGGCCGACATGCGCCCCGTTCATGAAGAATCCGCGATTGCCGACAACGGTCTTCCCTCGTCCCTGGACAGTGCCGAGGTGGAACGTCGCGCCCTCGCGGATCAGGTTGTCCGATCCGATGATGAGCTGGGTGTCCTCGCCCTTGTACTTGGTGTCCTGAGGTGGATGACCCAGGCCAGCGAACGGAAAGACCTGTGTGCGGGCGCCTATGAAAGTGGAGCCTGCGATCGACACGTGGGAGATAAGCTTGACGCCTTCCGCCAGTTTCGCCTTGCCCGATACGACGCAGAACGGACCGACCTCCACGCCATCAGCGAGTTCGGCGCCCTTTTCCACGAGCGATGTTGGGTGGATCGTTACAGCCATGTCTGCCGGCGCCCTTAGCCGGCCTGACCCGGCTAGTCTTCTTTACTGGATCGCTTTTGCGCTGAGCGGGCGAGCCATGCAAGCTCACGCATCCAAGTCCTTATGGGCTTCGAGGGATAGCCAGCCCAGGTTTCGCCTGCCGGGACATCCGTCAGCACTGCAGCGCCGGCAGCAATACGCGCGCCCTGCCCCACATGCACGTGGTCCTTGAGGCCAACCCGGCCGCCAAACTGCGCGCCGTCTCCAACCTTGCTGGACCCGGAAACCCCCGCAAACGCAGCCATGACCACGTGCGATCCGATCCGGCAGTTATGTCCGATATGGCAGAGGTTATCGATGTGCGTGCCTTCGCCGATAACAGTGTCCTCCAGAAGCCCCCGGTCGATGCAGGAGTTCGCGCCGAGAGAGACGCCGTTCTGCATAATGACTCTTCCGAAATGAGGCGTCAGCGCAGCCCCGCTTCCCCCCACGGCCAGCCCGAAGCCGGTCTCCCCGATAACAGCGCCGGGGAATATGCGCACGCCATCGCCGATCAGCACGCAACGAACGCTGGCATTGGCGCCGATGACCGTACGGCTACCGATCTGCACGCCCGGACCAATTGATGCGTTGGCGCCAATTCTGACGTTGGCGCCGATGGCCGCTCCCGCTCCAACAACAACCCCGGGCTCAAGTATAGCCGAAGGATCGATGCGCGCAGATGGATGGACCGCTGGCTGGCCCGGCTCGAATTGCCGGATCGCTGCAAGGCGCATCGCCGCCTGTGCGAATGCCGCCCGCGGGTGAGGCGTCTCGACCACAGCGGCGCCATCTGGAATCAAAGCGGCAGTCTGAGGGGACGCCAGGACGATCCCTGCCGACCGGATGTGATTGGCTCCGGCAGCATCTTCAAGAAAGGTGAGATCGTCAGGTCCCGAAAGCGAAGCGGGCGCAAGCGATAACACGCTGCGCCCGACATCTCCGCGTATAACGGAAGCTCCAACAATCGCTGCGATATCCGAAGCGGAGAGCGGTCCCGGGACCTCGTAGAATCTCGGATCGATCACCGTCCCGCCTTCAGATATCAGCCGCCGCCCGGCTTGGGCGCGGTCGCCGCCGAGCCAGCAGGCGGCTTCGGCATTGCGTCGCGAAGAGCCTGCAGCGTCGGCACGGTCGCATCGAGACGTGCGATAACCTTGTCGCTGATGTCGACGGCGTCCTTCACGAACCATGTAGAGGCGCTGGCGATCACCACGTCCGCGTTGACGGTTTTCGCAACGGTATCGACAGCCGGCCCGAGCACGACGAAGAACATCTGGCTCAATCCGTTGTCCGCACGCTCGAGGCCATTATTCAGGGCGTTCGTCTTGCTATAGTATTCCGACTGCTTCTTGCCGAGCGCTTCGACCTGCGCCTTGAGCGTCGGGTTACCGTTGAGCGCCTCAGGCGTCAGCGATTCCGTCTGCGGCTTCAGGCGCGCGGCCTCCGCATCGATCTCGGTCTTAAGCGCCTTCAGGCCCAGCTGATCTGCGCCGGCATTGGCGTTGGTCATCAGGGTCTGGTTGATCTCCTTGCCGACCTTGCTCTCGCGGCGAACGCGCTCTTCGTTCACCACGTAGATCTTGGTCTGCGCCAGAGCAGCGCCTGTCATGTTGGCGAGGCCGGCGGCGAACGCAGCGGCCAAAGCGATGTTGCGAAGTTTCATAACGCTAGAACCTTGTGTTGGTGCTGAACCGGAAGGACTCGGTTCTGTCGTATTCTTCCTTGGCGAGGATCTGAGAGAAGTCGAAGCGGATCGGACCGAACGGCGAATCCCAGAAGATACTGACGCCGGCGCTGGCGCGAAGGCTAGCGCTGTCGTCGACGCGATAAGCTTCGAAAGTGCTATCTGCACGGCGATCCCTGTCTGCGTCATCCAGAAGACCAAGCGTCCCGAATTCCGTAAAGAAGGCCCCGTCAATTCCAAGCTCTGCGGGAGCATACGGTATCGGGAAGGACAATTCCAAGGACCCGATTGCATATGCCTTTCCGCCCAATGCGTTGAAAGCCTGCACTTTTGCAGGCAACAGATTGCCCGAAGCATCACGCGCGGCGCTTTGATACAGCAGCTGGCCCGCATCGTTCACCGCCTGCGTGCCATCGCTATTGAGCTGCGGCACGGAGAACTCCGGCGGCTGGACGCCCACGTCGAGAGCGAGATCCTCTGTGTCGTAGTAATAGCGCACTTCGCGCGGCCCGAGGCCAGCAACGTCGAAGCCGCGGAACGAGTTACCGCCCTTGAAGAAGCGGTTGTTAATGCGGATTCCCTCGTCCCCCCAGCTATCGATGTAGCCAGCTTCCATTCGGCCGGTCAGCGTCCAGCCCGGTGCGAACCCGTGATACATCGAGCCGCGGAACTCGTTCCGCAGATAGTTCACGTCGCCGCCAAGCCCGGCAATGTCCTGGCTGAAGTTGAGGTCGAAGCCGCGCGTCGGATTGATGTAGTCGTTCGTGCGGTTCATCGTCAGCGTGTAACCGAACGCAGACGTCAGCTGGCCGCCCTGCTGGTCGCACAGCGACGAACGGAAGAACGCCGCCGTCCCGCAGTTCGTGTATGTCGGTGAGTTCGGATTGTCGTCCAGCTTCAGGTCGTCGCTACGCAGGTTATACCGCATGCCGATCTGATCCTGATCCGACAGCGGGAACAGCAGGCGGCCACCAACACCAACGATGGAGTTTTCGAAGCC
>DAIRES010000200.1:0-5989 GCA_036795465.1 Hyphomonadaceae bacterium | reverse complement strand
GGGAGGACGTTGTCCTTGGCGGGGCAGCAGGGGCGGGGATGGTGGGTTGGCGGGAGCGGAAAAGAAAAGGCCCGCTGTTGTCAGCGGGCCTTTGTGTTCGGGCTGGATCAGCGCTTACGGCTTCGAGGCGGCTTCCTGGGCGGCTTTCTCGTCGTTGGCGCGCTTGATGACGTACTGCATGATCGCGTCAGTCTGCTCGTCCGTGAGGATGTCCTTGAAGCCAGGCATGCCGCGTTGGGCGCGGTCGCCGTCGCGAACTGCGCCGTTCCAGCCGCCGCGGGCGTTCAGGAGGGCGGAGTAGCGCAGGTCAGGCGCGATGGAGCCTGAGGCCGGGATGACCGTGGCGCCGTGGCAGACGGCGCAGTTGGCGCCGAACAGCATTTCGCCGGAAGCGACCGTTTCGTTGTTCGCCGTGAGAAGCGGCGGATCAATCTTCACCTTCACGGCGCCGCCGCCGCTCGTCGTTGGCATGACGGCGGGCAGGCTGGCCTTGCCGCCGATCTTGAAGACGAGGATGCGCGAGTTGTTGGCGCTGGAGGCGTTGGTGCGGATCTGGCCGATCGGCAGGCCGCGTGCGCCAGCGAGGATGGCGACCTGCTGTTCGCCGTCGACGGTGAAGGTCGATGCGGCGGCGACGACGCGGGCCTGGACCGGGACGGTCCAGAGCTTCTTGCCGTCACGGGCGTCGTAAGCGACGAACTCGCCCTTGTGGTTGCCCGAGAAGATCAGGTTGCCCGAGGTCGCGAGCACGCCGGATGCGCCATAGACCTCGTTCTGGATGCGGAACTTCTCCGTGCCGGTGACCGGGTCCCAGGCGAGGAGATAGCTGTCCTGCTTCGTCGGCTTGCCGCCGGCGATGACAGGCGTGACGCCCGGACCGGCGGAGAAGCCGATGCCGGTGTTCCAGCCCTTGAGGTTCACTTCGAATTTTTCAGGCGAGGCGTAGGTGGCGGCGGAGACAGTGACCGGCAGATAGACGAGGCCGGTATCCTGGCTGAACGCCATCGGATGCCAGTTGTGCATGCCCAGCGCCTGCGGAGCGACGATGGCGGGAATGCCGGTGCGCTCGAAGCGGGCTTCGGGAATCTCGACCGGGCGGCCCGTCGTCATGTCGACATGGGTTGCCCAGGTGAGGGGTGCGAACTTGTTGGCGTTGAGGAGTTTGCCGGTCTTCGCGTCGAGCACGTAGAAGAAGCCGTTCTTCGGCGCCTGCATCACGACGCGGCGCTTGCCTTCCGGGTAGTTGAGGTCGGCGATCATGATCGGCTGGGTGGCCGTGTAGTCCCACGTTTCGCCGGGGGTGGTCTGGTAGTGCCACTTGTACTTGCCGGTGTTGGGATCGAGCGCGACGATGGACGACAGGTAGAGGTTGTCGCCGCCGCCCGGGCTGCGGATTTTCTGGTTCCAGGGCGTGCCGTTGCCGGTGCCGACATAGAGCGTGTCGAGTTCCGGGTCGTAGGCCATGCCGTCCCAGACGGTGCCGCCGCCGCCGAGCTTCCACCATTCGCCGTCCCACGTCTTGCGGGCTTCGGCGAGTTCGGGCTGTTCGAAGGGATCGGCCGGGTTGCCGGGAACGGTGTACCAGCGCCAGGCCTGCTCGCCGGTTTCGGCGTCGTAGGCGGTGACGTAGCCGCGCACGCGGTATTCGGCGCCGCCATTGCCGATGACGACCTTGCCCTTCACGATGCGGGGGACGCCGGTGATGGTGTAGGGCAGGTTGGTGTCGGTGGTCTGCTTGGACCAGATGACCTTGCCGGTCTTGCCGTCGAGCGCGATCAGGCGGCCATCAAGCGCGCCGAGATAGATCTTGCCGTTCCACGCAGCGACGCCGCGATTGACGACGTCGCAGCAGGCGTCGTTGCCCTTCTCGCGATTGATCGCCGGATCATAGGCCCAGAGCTGCGCGCCGGTCTTGATGTCGTAGGCCTTCACCATCGACCATGCGGTGGTGAGGTACATCACGCCGTCGACGACGATGGGGGTCGATTCCTGACCGCGTTCCGTGTCGATGTCGGCATACCAGGAGAGGCCGAGTTGCGAGACGTTGGTGTCGTTGATCTGCTCGAGCTTCGAGAAGCGGTCTTCGTGATAGTTGAGGCCGGTGGAGAGCCATGAGCCGGGCTCGCGGTCGGCGTTGATGAGGCGTTCGGAGTTCACGGCGGCAGCGCCGACTTCGTTCGCCTTTGCCGTGCTGAGCGCGGGGCTATTGTTGCAGGCGGTGAGGCCAAGGAGCAGGGCGGGCGCCGCCACAGCAAGCGACATCAGGTAGGCGCGCATTCGTAACTCCCTCGGCTGGCCTGTATCGGCCATGTTTTAGGCTGCCGGAGCGGTGGCGCGTGTTTCCCCCGACCTCGCCCGGCGGCGCCAACCTATGTGGCGGCGGCCCTTGCGGCAATACGGGCGCGTTTCCAGCGGCCTGCGGCTATTGGGCGGCTGGAAACACGGTTTTGCGGGGGAGGCTGCCCCTACAGGACGATTGCGCGTTCCTGCAGGGCGTTGAGGGCGGCTTCGGGGCTGTTGGTGTCGGCCATCAGCTGGAGGAAGGACTCGGGCAGGAAGCCGCCTTCGATCATGTGGTCGATCAGGTGGAAGTAGGGCTGCCAGTAGTTGTTCTCCGACAGGAAGGCCATCGGCTTGCGGTGGAGGGAGAGCTTGGCCCACGACAGGGTTTCGACGGCTTCTTCCAGCGTGCCGATGCCGCCGGGGAGGACGATGAGGCCGTCGGCTTCATCGAGCAGGGCCTGTTTCCGCTGGTGCATGTTGTCGGTGTAGCGGTTCTCGATGCCGTCGAGCACGCCTTCCAGATCACGCAGGAAGTGGGGCATGACGCCCAGCACTTTGCCGCCGGCGTCGCGCGCGTTGGTGGCGACAGCGCCCATCAGGCCGACATCGCCGCCGCCATAGACCGTGCGCCAGCCGCGCGCGGCGATGGCTTTGCCGAGGTTTGCCGCGAGCTTGAGGTAGCTGGGGTCGGATCCGGGAGCGGAACCGCAGTAAACGGTGACGGACTTGATTCCGGGCATTCTTCTTCTCTCTTCTTTTGAGGATCATAGATGCGCCGGTTCGGCGACGAGGCAAAGACGTTCGCGCCTGAGGCTTACTCACAGGACTGCTGACACGAGGGTGGCGGTAGGGCGGAGCCGGGAAATCAGGGGAACTCTGGCGTTTCCCCCGGCGCGCGCCTATTTACCCGGGCATGGGCAGACATCCGCACGCAGCTTCATCAACTGACATTGATGCGATCGAGACGGGCGATGCCGGGCTCGGCGCGTCGCTGGTGCGGATCGGGAAGATCATGGCGCGGCCGGCGCTGGCGAAGTGGCGGCCGGTGATGGTGGTCGCGCTGGTGCTGACGCTGGCGAGCAAGGTGTTCGCGGTTTACGCGCCGGTGTTCTTTGGCGATGCGATCAACCAGATGACCGGGCCGGGCGCGACGATGGCGGCGGTGATCCTGTTGCTGGCGTGGTGGACGGGGGCGCGGTTGCTGTCGAGCAACCTGCCGTATCTCCGCGATGCTTTGTTCGCACCGGTCAGCCAGGACGCGCAGCGTTTGATTGCGGTCGAGGCGTATGGACATGCGCAGGGGTTGTCGCTGGCGTTTCACCAGACACGGCGGACGGGCGCGCTGAACCGCGTGATCGATCGTGGTGTGGCAGCGCTGGATTACCTGATCCGGTTTCTCGCGTTCAACATCGGGCCGACGCTGATCGAGCTGGCGCTGGCGGCGTTCGTGCTGTCGACGCGGTATAGCTGGATATCGGCTGTGGTGGCGGTGATCGTGGTGGCGCTCTATGCGACGTTCACGGCGCTGCTGACCAACTGGCGGACGGAGCAGCGGCGCAAGCTGAATGCGGCGGATACGGAGCTGCGGGCGCTGGCGGTGGATAGTCTCACCAATTTCGAGACGGTGAAGGCATTTGCCGCGGAGACGCGGGAGACGGATCGCTATGACGCGGCGATGCGCATCTACAACAAGAACATGGTGGATGTGTCGCGCTCGCTCGCGCTGCTGAATGCGGGGCAGGACATCATTATGGCGCTGGGGCTGACGGTTGTTGCGGGCGTCACGGCGCTGGCGACGGTCAACGGACAGGTGCAGGCGGGCGACATGGCGGCGGTGGTGCTGATCATGAGCAACCTCTACCGGCCGTTGTCTGTGCTGGGGTGGGCGTTCAGGGAGATCAAGCAGGGCGCGATCGACCTCGAGAAGCTGTACGGCCTGCTGAACATGAAGCCGGAAGTTTCGGATGCTCCGGATGCGAAGCCGCTTCAGGTGAAGGGCGGCGAGGTTCGGTTCGAGCATGTGAGCTTCACGCATGATGCGCGTTCGGCAGGGATCGACAATGTATCGTTCACCGTGCCGGCGGGGACGAAGCTGGCGGTGGTGGGGCCTTCGGGCTCGGGCAAATCGACGCTGCTGAAACTGCTGTTTCGGTTCTACGACACCAAGGGTGGGTCGGTGTTTGTCGATGGGCAGGATGTGCGTGGGCTGAAGCAGGAGAGCCTGCGGGACACTATCGGGTTGGTGCCGCAGGAAGTGGTGCTGTTCAACGCGTCGATGAAGGAGAACCTGCTGTACGGACGGCCGGATGCTTCGGATGAGGAACTACGCGAAGCGGCGCAGCGGGCGCAGTTGCTGGAGTTCATCGACAAGCTGCCGAAGGGCTGGGAGACGCGCGTGGGCGAGCGCGGCGTGAAGCTGTCTGGCGGTGAGCGTCAGCGCGTGGGCATTGCGCGCGCTATCCTGAAGAACCCGGCGATCCTTGTGCTGGACGAGGCGACTTCTGCGCTGGACTCAGCGACCGAGCAGGAAGTTCAGGAGGCGCTGGACGAAGCTGCGAAGGGGCGCACGACCTTGATGGTTGCGCATCGTCTGTCGACGGTTGCGGGCGCGGACGAGATCATCGTGCTGAGCGAAGGCAAGATCGTGGAGCGCGGGACGCACCACGAGCTGCTGAATGCCGGCGGTCTTTATGCGGACCTGTGGAGCCGGCAGTCGCGGGCGCATGATCTGGCGGCTGAGGCTGCGGAGGCGAGCCGGGTGGCGTGACGATAAGCAAATGAATCTGGTTGATCATGTTATTTGCGCTTTTGAGGATGCTGCATCGGGCAAAAAGGAGTCAGCGCTGCTGCACGCTTGCATCGCCGTGGATGCGACATCCAAGAAGCTCTACGGGGGGCAATCGTCGAGCCGTAAAAACTATAAGAGATGTCTCAGAAGTTACTGGTGGATTCTGGAGCCTATGATGGGCGTCGGACTGAATCTCGAGGACACCAAATTCGAAAACTTGAAAATTCTTGATGGCGGAAAACCCATTGCGAGCCCGGATTTTGCAGACGTTGTATATCACGTATTCCGTTGCAACCACGCTCACGGAAATGAAGTCCCAATCGAATATCAACTAATGCCATCGGTTCCGGGTCACTATTACTGGCAGCTAGCCGAGGGCGTGCTGAAGATGCCGGACACGGTCATTTGGGCACTCTTAGCTGTGTGCATTTTTTCCAAAGCAAACGCGGGCGTAACATCCGGTGGCGATCTGTATCTTACGTGGGGACCTTCCGAAATAGATGGGAAGGTGCATCGGTTCCCGCTGAGTGATTGGTGGGGAAAGGAAGACGAATTCCGCGCGTTCATTGAGCCACAAAATGTTAGACGCGTGAAACTGGCGGGTTTGGCTGGACCTTGGGGCAAGCCCTAAGCTTAGGTACCGGCCTCGGCTCGTTCAAATTTATCGCACATGAAGTGTCTCGCTTGTAGCCGCCCCCTCCGTCTCGGCGCCGAGACGCGCCGATCCACCTCCCCCAGTCCTTCGGACTGAGGGAGGCAACGCGCTGGTGCTTTGAGCTCAGTTCTTCGCGGGTGTCAGGTTGAACGATGACGGGCCGACGCCGGATTCCTGATAGACGGCGTCCTCTTTGCCGTAGCCGTAGTGGGGGACGTTGCCGGGGACGAGGAAGTAGCTGCCTTCGGGGTACATCTTGCACG
>DAIRES010000025.1:0-27335 GCA_036795465.1 Hyphomonadaceae bacterium | reverse complement strand
GTGAGCGACGCGAAGTAGCGCTGAATTTCCAGACGTGCCTCAGCGTAGAGTTCCTGAAAGTGCAGTGCCTGAAGTGTGCAGCCTGCAAACCCCATCCGGCTTCGCCGGGTGGGGCTTTCTTCACTCAGACCCATCTGCGGGCATTTTCTTTCCAGCAGCTGCATGGCCGCCTCCCTTGCCTGCAAGCAACAGCGATCATGCTCGACAGGATCCAGTATTGCGTCACGAACCTCGGGAAGCGGGTTCCGCTTCCGGTAATAGTTCACGTTCTTCTGCAGCTCGAAGACAGCGCGTTCGACTTGATCCCGGCATGACTTCTCGTGGAAAAATATCCGTTTCTCCGCGCCGGGATCCGGACGCACTAACGCAAGGTGGAAGTGCCCTTTCTCGCCAAGGCAATCGAAGCGCGCCAACTCACGACCATTGAAGATGAAGGAGATCACCGGGCCAACGCCGTTTTCCAGTACGGCGTCGCGGTCCGGGCGCGGCTTGCGGAAGTCCTTCCAGAAAACCTCGATGCGGGTTTCCTGCGGCGAAGCATAAGGAACCACCACCTTGCCGGCGCGCGATCTGACGTGATTCAGCTCGTAGGGAAGATCCTGCGAATCCGCGGCGCTGTCGCGCGACGTCCGAACAAACAAATGCCGCAAGAAGGAGCCTGGCATCACACGCTTTTCCTGAACCACAGGCGACAAGCCTGCGGGAAGCAGCTCAGACAGGCAAGCGATGCAGTACGACGCTAAGCGACTTGCGCTTAGCCTTCAGCGTTGTCGCCAGCGGCGCCGCGGGTGCTGGTTTTTTCAGCAATACGGGCGCGTTTGCCGGTCAGGCCGCGCAGGTAATACAGCTTGGCGCGACGGACCTTGCCTTTGCGGCGGACTTCGATCGAGTCCAGCACCGGCGAGTTCAGCGGGAACACGCGTTCAACGCCTTCGCCGAACGACAGTTTGCGGACGGTGAAGCTCTCGTTGAGACCTTCGCCAGCGCGGGCGATGCAAAGACCTTCGAAGGCCTGGACGCGCTCACGCTCGCCTTCCTTGATCTTCACGTTGACGCGCAGCGTGTCGCCGGGTGCGAAATCAGGGATTTTCTTGCCTTCGGTGACGCGGGCGATTTCCTCGCGTTCGAGGGTCTGGATGAGGTGAGCGGCCATCGTTCTGTCTTTCAGTCGCGCGGCTTCGCCCTTTGAAGGGGGGCGTCGCGGGAAGCGGCGTATAAATCGGGTCTTCTGGCTTTAGTCAACTCCTCGGCCTGATTTCGTCGCCAGGCCGCGACCTTGGCATGGTCGCCAGAGGTTAACACCGCTGGAATCTCAAGATTTTCCCACATTTGCGGCCGCGTATAATGCGGGTGCTCGAGAAGGCCGGTCTCAAAGCTTTCCTCTGTCAGGGACTCCGCATTTCCCGCAACCCCGGGCAGAAGGCGGACACACGCTTCCAGCAGGGCCATCCCCGCCACTTCTCCGCCGGCCAGTACAAAGTCTCCCAGCGAAACCTCCTCGAGATTCCTGCCCTCGATCACCCGTTCATCCAGCCCCTCGAACCGGCCGCACAGCAGGATGACGCCGGGGCCCGCCGCCAGTTCGCGGACCCGCGCCTGGGTCAGCGGTTTCCCGCGCGGGGAGAGATAGATGCGGGGACGTCCTTCCTGCGCGACGCTGTCGATCGCCGCCGCCGCTACGTCAGCCCGCATCACCATGCCCGCGCCGCCGCCCGAAGGCGTATCGTCCACATTGCGGTGCTTGCCGACGCCATGCTCACGGATGTCGACGGTATCGAGCTGCCAGATGCCCTGCCGCAGCGCCGTTCCGACAATGGAAACGCCAAGAATGCCCGGAAAGGCCTCCGGAAAAAGCGTCAGACAGGTGGCGCGGAACGTCATGGAGTTTTCGTTATCTCGTCCGGAGCTGGTTTGCACCTCCCACTGCATCCGCCCCCTGTTTCAGACCGCCGTTCGATGGTAGGGAACTGCGGCGTTTCTGCTGGGAGGATTACTCATGAAGCTTGCACCAATCATGCTCGCCGCCGCGATGCTGGCCGCTCCGGCGCTGGCTCAGGATGTCGCGCCGCCGTCCGACACGGTGAAAGCTGTCGTTGAGAAGGGCGTGACCATGGAAGTCATGGGTCAGGCTGGCGATATCGAATACAAGGCTGACGGCACCTTCTCGGGCTTTGATGGCCAGATCGAAGGAACCTACAAGACGAACGGCAACAAGCTCTGCATTACCGCCGAAGCTGTAGGTATCTTGGACCAGTGCTCGGAATATCCGGATGGCAAGAAATCGGGCGACACTTTCGAGCTTCCCTCGGACATGGGCCCGCTGAAAGTGACCATCCGCTCGTAATAGGGACATTGAGTAAAGCGCCGCCGGCACCCCCGACGGCGTTCGCGTATCCGCCTCTTGCGGTGGGATCTCCGGAAGGCTTCAATCGGCCCCGGATCGGATGATGAAAACGGGATAGGGAAACGAACATGAAACTCAAACTGATCGCCCTCGTGGCCGCTGCTGTTGCGATGCCGGCTCTGGCGCAAACGCCGCCGTCCGACACGCTTACGGAAGTCATCTCGAAAGGCGTGACTATCACCGTCGCGCAGATGAGCATGACTGGCGACGTCACCTACAAGCCGGATGGCACCTTCTCGGGCTTTGATGGCCAGTATGAAGGCACCTACAAGGTCGACGGCTCGAAGCTCTGCGTCACGGCCGCCGCCGTGGGCCAGGACAATGCCTGCGTGGAATACCCCGCCGGCAAGAAGTCAGGCGACAAGTTCAAGATCACCGACCCGGCTGTCGGCGATCTGGAAATCACGATCAAGTAAGCCGGTTCACATGAACCCGTGAAACGCCGCCGCGGGCAACCGCGGCGGCGTTTTCGTGTCTGGCGTCCGCGCCAACTTACCCAATTGTGATGTGGCGCCGGGCGGGTGTGGCGCCTACAAAATGCAGGTGATGCGGAAAACTGGCGACAGCGCGAGGATCAAGCAGGCGATGGCGATCGCCTTCGCGGTAGCCTGCCTGCCTGCCCTGTCCGCCTGTGAGACTTTCTTCGAAGCTGAAGCTGTCCGCACCCATCCGGTGGAAGGAAAGCTGGTCGACATAGGCGGCCGGCGCATCCAGATCGATTGCCAGGGCGAAGGCGGGCCAACCGTCGTGTTCCAGTCCGGCGGCGACATGCTCGGCTCGCTGGGATGGAAGCCCGTGATGGAGAAGGTCACAGCCAAGACGCGCGCGTGCGCCTACAGCCGCGCGGGCATTCTGTGGAGCGATCCGGCCAGCACAAAGTTCGAACCTGAAGAAGTGGCGCGCGATCTTCACGCTGCGCTGGCTGCGGCAGGCGAAAAGCCGCCTTACGTGATGGTCGCCCATTCGCGCGGCGGCCTCTACAACATGATCTTCGCCGGCCTCTATCGGGACGAGATCGCGGGCATGGTGTTCGCGGACTCCTCGCATCCTGACCAGGAAAAGCGCTTCCGCGAAGCGGGCCTGCCAACCGGCGAGTATGTGACGCCGGCGCAGGAGTTCGGCCTCGCCTTCAGGTGGACAGGGCTGATGCGGCTGTCGCCCTATCCCGCCGACCCTTCGATCTCCGACGAGGTGCGCGCCTTCTATCCGAAGTCAGCGCAGGCGAATGCGCGCGAGGCGCGCGAGCGGTCGCGCACGATGGATGTCGCAGGGCGCTATCGTGATCTTCAGAACTGGCCAATCGTCGTGCTGGCACGCGAGCTTCCCGAACAGACGCAGGCGCGCAAGCGTGCCGATGCACATGACGCCTATCTGCTTTCCTCCGATGGGCTGGCGGCGGGCTCGGATACGCCTGAAAGCGAAATCGTATGGCGTCAGCTGCAGGCCGACCTGGCGACATGGTCAAGCCGCGGCCGGCTTCAGATTGTGCCGGATTCCAATCACGCCTTCTTCTTCCATCGCCCCGACATGATCGCCGGGGCCATCGATGAAGTTCTGGCCGCCGCCCGCGTCGTCAGGCGGACGCAGCCGCAGATGAACTGGCGGTCGTCGGCGGAGTAGCCGTTTGGCCCTTCCCTGCAATGACGGTCGCAGCCATGTCCCCCGATACATTCCCCACGGTGCGGAAGATATCCGGCACGGATTCGACGGCTACCAGGATGCCGAGAAGTTCGATCGGCACGCCCATCGCCATGGAAATCGGCGCGACGCTGGCGACGAATGAGATCTCGCCCGGCAGGCCAACCGACCCGATGCTGATCGCGATAGCGACGAGACCGCCAACCACGATCTTGTCGGGCGTGAGATCGACGCCAAAGACAGCAGCGCAGAAGAAGACCACACCAAGATTTGCGACCGGGCTGGTCATCCGGAACACCGCAACCGCAAGTGGCAGGACGATGTTGACCACACGTTCGGGCACACCCAGCGCATCGCGCGAGCGTTCCACCATCAAAGGCAGGGACGCGAGCGAGGATCGGCTGGAGATAGCAACCGCAAGCACGGGGGCCGTGGCGTTGGCGAACCGTGCGAGACCGATCCGGCCCCAGAGGATCGCGAACAGGAAGGCTATCGGGACGATGGCGGCCGTGACCGCAGATACGATCACGATATACTGCGCGATCAGGCCTACAATTCCGACGCCTGCGGTCATGCCAACGCCAAGGGCGAGCGCGAATACGCCAATAGGCGCGGCCAGCAATACCCAACGCACAATCACGATCATCGTGTCGGCGACAGCTCGGAAGAAGCCGACCATCGGATCACGCTGGGCGGCGGGCAGCCGGGTTGCGGCGAAGCCGAAGAACAACGCGAACACGACCAACGGCAGGATAGCTCCCTCTGCTGCTGCGGCGATCGGGTTTCCAGGTGCAAGCGCGGCAAGCCATGCGCCAACGGTCGGCGGGGACGCGGCCGCAACGGGAGCGTTGCCCGCCCCGGCGATGAAGGTGGACGCCGCTGTCTGATCAACCGGCCAGAGCACAAGAATTGCGGGAAAGATGATGCAGGCGAACGCGGTCGCGATCACCAGCAGGACGCCGAACACGCCAAGCGAGCGAGCGGCGAGCCGCCCGGTCGATGCGGCGTTGGCGACGGAGGCGACGCCCGTGACGAGCAGCGAGAAGACCAGCGGCACCACCGTCATGCGCAGCAGGTTCAGCCAGAGGGCGCCGATGTATTCCACTTCGGTGATGAAACTGACGAGAGCGGCATTGCCGGACGCGCCGACCAACGCGCCGACCGCGACACCCGCAGCCAGTGCGAGCACCGTTATGATGCTCAGCCATTTCAGCATGTGAACGCAGCTCCAGCCTGCCCGAACCAGTTCGCCCACTTGGCCTGCGCGGCGGCTGGCTGGCAAGCTCTGGCAGTCGCCAAACGCCGGGAACCGCCGACTAGCGCAGCGCTTCGAGTATAGAGACGGCCGAGGCCCCGCAGATCAGCGTGAAGAAGACTTCCAGCAGCGGCACGCGGAATTTCAGCAGGTTTCCCCCAAGCCAGATGAGACCGGTAACTGCGGCCGCCACCACCCAGGGGCCGAGCACAAAACCGATCGAACGCTGCAGTCGATCGAACGCGGAATAGTAGCCGGGAAACTGGAACAGGTACGCCGTGCCCAGCGCCGCGGCCGAGAACAGCACGGCAAGGCCGGCAAGAAAGCGTTCGAGGGTGTCGAGTTTCATAGGCTGAGATCCAGCGGCGGCACACTAGCCAGGTTTGCGGGCGATGATGACCTGGCTGTTTGGAAGATAAGAGTCGAATTTCTTCTTGAGCTCAACGCCGCCTTCCGTCTCCAGCAGAGTGCGCCAGGTGCGGCCCCAGTTATAGAGAAGAGGATGTTGGCGGGTTTCCAAATCCGTGTCGCAGATCGAGAGAAAGGCCAGCGCCATCATCGAATAGAACCCGTGCGTCTCGTAGTTCTCAATAACAAGTCCCGCATCGGTCACCAGAGCCTTGAACTGTTCGGGCGAGACTATCCGAACGTGATTGGGCGGCTGGAAATATGCTGGCTTGTGCGCGAGAGCCTGCAAGGATTCCGATGCCGGGTGCGGCACGGATATGAGGAACAGAGCGCCCGGTTTGGCGACACGAACAAGTTCGGACATGAAGAGCACGGGGTCGCCCACATGCTCGAGTACTTCCCGACACACGACCTTGGTCGCTATCTGATCCGGCAGCGGCATGAGCTCCGACGTCTGCACCACTTCGGTCACATCCCGGGCGTTCGTCTCGCGCACCCGCTGTGCAGCCTTGGCGACCTGCTCCGCAAGGATGTCGCAAAGAATGATGTGCGGCCCCTGCCGTCCGGCGAACACTGCATAGTTGCCGGACCCGCAGCCGGCGTCGATCAACACGTCTTCAGCAAGGATTGGGAACCCTCGAAAAAGTTCGTTTCCAGTGAGCCATCCCGACAGACAGTGATCCACCAGCCCGACATTGTTGGAGATGTCGGGTTCGGGCTCCGCCGCGACGAGCGACGCAGCAGCAGGTGGAGCCGCCGGCGTCTGCCTGGACAACACGCCTTTGAAACGGGCTATAAGACTCAATTTCCCACCCTATTTCACGATCGGCAGCACGATGTAGCTCGGCTGGCTTGAAGTGTGGCGGACCACGTTGTTGGCGACAATGCCATCCTTCTCGAACTCGTTGCGGCCGCCGCTGTTGAGATTGCGGCCGTATTTCGGGAAGGACGACGATGTGACTTCCACGCGGATGCGATGCCCCGGCAGGAAGGTGTTGGCGGTGGACATCGGGGTGAAATCGAGCTTGTACGTCTTGCCCTTCTGCATGAAGACCTCGCGGTCATAGCCCTCGCGAAAGCGGGCGCGGAGGATGGTGTCGTCGAGGATATAGGCCGTTCCATCAGGCGCGACATCGACGAGCTTCACGGCGAAGTCGGTATCCTTCGCATCCGATGAGACATGAAGGATCGCATCGACGAACCCGGCCACCGTCACCGGCTCTTTCAGGACATCGGATGTATAAACGAGCACATCGTGACGCACTTCAGCCGGACGCTGGTCGAATGCGCCGGGAACAACCACGCCGCCATTGCAGCAATCGCCGCCGCCGATGGTCTGAACCGGATTCTTCGGATCGTAGGCAAAGCTGTCGACAGGCTCATTGCCGGGAGCGCTGAAGGAGAGCTTGCCGTCGCCGAACACGGAATTGGCCCTGCCGTTCGAGCGCAGATAGAGCCGCGTTTCCTGCGCGGCTTTCGGCGGCCATTGCTGCGACGTCTTCCACTGGTTGTCGCCCATCGAATAATACCGGACTTTCGGCGTGGTCGATGGGAAGGCTTCCGGCTTGCTCTTGAGGAAACGGTCGAAGAATTTCCAGACTTCGCCGTTCACATCCATCGTCGCGTCGCCAAGCTCGCGATCGCCCGACTTAAAGTTGGGGCCGAGCGAGCCGTAGGCGCAATGCACGGAGGGACCAACGATGGCGTACTGGTTGTCACGCGCCTCAGCATCGACGCCGGCCTTGGTAGCGTGATTGTACAGCGCCAGGTTCGGGCCAATCGAGACATCGTACCAGGAATTGTACCAGAGCGCGGGCACGCCCCACTTTTCGTTGTCGTGATAGAGGCCGCCCTTGAACCATTCAGGATCATCCGGCAACGCGCGGGAGATCAGTTGTTCATTCGTGCCTGCCGGCTCTCCCAGGGAGGTGAGCATCTCGGCATAGGGCAGATGCCAGACCTGCTTTGACCAGGTGACGTTGGGCTTCTTCGGATTGAGATCGCTGTAGGCCGACAGATATTGCCGCATCTCCGGCGAAAGCCCCTCAGGAATCTGGGCGCGAAGCGGATTGTCTGTGTCGTAGAGCCAGATGGTGAACAGCGTGCGCGGAACGCCGCCGCGATACCAGTTGCCCTGCTCATGGAATTCGCCGACGCGACCGATGCCGGCGCCGGAAGCCATCGGCACCATCGCCGCATGAGCCGGGTGATTGGTGGCCGCAAGCTGAAGCTGCCATTCCGCTGTCGAAGAACAACCGAGCGTACCGACCTTCTTGTTTGACCAGGGCTGGTCCGCAATCCACGTGAGCGCGTCATAGCCATCGGTGCGCGGGTAGCCGAGAATCTCGAACTTGCCCTCGGAGAAATAGCGGCCGCGTTCGTTCTGCCCGATATAGGCATAACCACGATCGATCGCCTCGACGACCTGACGCAGCGTGCCGCCGGTCAGCGTGTTCATGTTGTAAGGCGTGCGCACGAAAATCGTCGGCACAGGCCCGGTCACATCCTTCGGGCGATAGATGTCGGTCGAGAGATGCACGCCATCGCGCATCGGCATCAGCACCTTGCGCTCGATCACCGCGCGGCGCTGAAGCTCTGCCTCCAGCGCGGGCTGGCTCCATTTGGAATAGTCGGTCGGCGCGTTGTCGCTGGCGACGGGCAGCGCGGCGCTGGGTTGAACCTGGAGTGTGAGCGCTGTCGCGGCGATCGCCGTGAAGCTGAGGCAGGCGAGCAGAGTCTTCTTCATGGTTCGGCCCCGGTCAGATCCCGAAACGCTATCAGCGTCGCGGGGAGATTGCCAATCGCATGGATGGACTGCCGGATCTTCCCTGCGGCAGGGCGCGGCAAGGTCGTGACGTTGCCGCCACATCGGGATGGATTCTCTGCCGGCTAACGGCGTGAGGCGCTAGTTGCGGGCATTCACGCGCGTTTGCATTTCTCTCTTTATGGTTAGGTGGCCCGATCCGGCGGTCCGAGCGGTTCGCAAGGCGGGATGAGCGGTCTATATGTCGGGTCGATGACGACGCCGGCTGCACAGAATCTCAAGGCGATACCAGAACCCGGCGCCCAGATCGGGCGCGTGGTTTTCATTGCCTTTCTTGGACTCGCGGCGATCGCCTGGATCGGTATTGCGGTAGCTGCGAATTCGCGCACGCCAGGGCTGATTGGTTTCGCGACTTCGGTGTTCGGCGGGTTTTTCGTGGCGCTCCTGATCGCGGCGGTTGGCGGCGGGATCGCGCTGAAATTGTCCGAACCGAAAAAGGCTGAGCTGCTTCCGCCGGTGATGAGCGCCGATGAACTTGGCGGCGAGATGCATGCGATCCTTGCCGATCTCGAAGGCTATCGGCAGCACGTTTCACAGCAGGTGATCGAACGGTCGGCCTGGCGCGTGCCGGCATGCGCGGGCGTGGGCCTGTGCGCGTGGACGTTGCTGGCGCTGACGGGTGCGCCGGGCGGCGCGATGGATTTCGTCGCCGTGATGGCTGTCGGCGGGCTGGTTGGATATTTGTGGTCGGTGAAGGAACTCTCGCAGCAGTACTCGAAACTGTACCGCGAGCGCGTGCTGCCGCGTCTGGCCGCATCGTTCGGCGAGATCACCTGGCGCAATGCGGTGATGCCGGATCTTTCGCGACTGAAGGCCGAGCGCATCTTCCGCGCGTTTGGCGAGGCGCATGCGACGAACGAGCTGGCCGGAACCTATCGCGGCCTGCCCATCAGCATTGTCGAGCTCAAGCTGATGAGCGCCGAGGAAAAGAAGAAAGACGAAGCGGTTTTCGACGGCCTCCTGATCGACATCGACCTCAAACGCGACACTGGAGCTACGACCTCCGTGGTTTCGGATGCGGGCGCGTTCGGCAATCTCCGCGACCGCCTGGACGCCAGCGGGCGTCAACGCGTGAAGCTGGAGGATGTCGAGTTCGAGCGCATCTATGAAGTCTATTCAACTGACCAGATCGCGGCGCGCGCCCTGCTCCACCCGGCGCTGATGGAGCGGTTGCTGAAGTTGGGCCAGCGCGGGGATTTCGGGCGGCCGGTGATGCTGTGCATGGGATCGCGGCTTACGGTTGCGGCGCCCAAGGTGGATAGCCGCGCCCTGTTCGAGCCACCGGGCTTCACGAAGCCGGCCGCAAATCGCGAAACATTGTTGCGGCTGCGCGGGGATATCGAAGCCTCGCTGGGGTTGGCCGATGCGCTGGTCGATCTGGACCACAGGTTCGGCGCCGCCGCCCGATAACGCCGCCACGCACGACGACTGTGCGAGCCGTTCGCAGTCGCAGCTGGCAGCGACAAAAACGTCCGCGCGGCATTTCCCGCTTCACATGGCGTCAACGAGCGTTTAGCAACGCCTTGTTTTCGGGGAGTAGCCGTTCGCGCCCCAGCGAAGCCTGCGTCAACATACTTGGTTCCCGGATACTCGATCTCGGAACCATGGCGCAGGAGACGGAGCAAAGCTCCGGATTGGCGAGACCGACGATGCAGACCTTCGGCAAGGGCCGCGAGGGTCGTGTATCGTCGTGTCAGCAACGGCCCCCCGGAAGTTCATCATGCTGGAAGCCTTGGGCGTCTCTACAGGCGTCGTCGCGCTCGCCGAGATCGGCGACAAGACACAGCTCCTTGCGATTGTGCTCGCAGCCAGGTTTCACAAGCCTGTGCCGATCATTCTCGGCATCCTGGTCGCTACGCTTCTCAATCACGCGGCCGCGGCAACGCTCGGCTATTTCGTCGCCAGC
Organism: Hyphomonadaceae bacterium; assembly: GCA_036795465.1. Classification (GTDB taxonomy): domain Bacteria; phylum Pseudomonadota; class Alphaproteobacteria; order Caulobacterales; family Hyphomonadaceae; genus UBA7672. The sequence goes on along the minus strand of DAIRES010000025.1, from coordinate 16,900 downwards.
TTCCTGACCGGACAGGTATTCCAGGTCATTGTCGGCGTGGCGTTCGTCGTGATGGCCGGCTGGGCGCTTATTCCCGACAAGGAGGACGATGGCGCGGCCAACGCTTCGCGCGGCGGCATTTTCCTGACCACGCTGGTCGCGTTCTTCTTCGTCGAGATGGGCGACAAGACACAGATCGCAACGTCGCTGCTGGCGGCCCAGTTCAACAACATCCTGTTCGTCACCATCGGCACGACGCTGGGCATGATGCTGGCCAACGTTCCGGCTGTTCTGCTGGGAGATACGGTGACGCGCCTTGTGCCTCTGAAATACGTGCGGATGGGCGCAGCCGTGCTGTTCGCACTTATCGGCGTGTGGGTGGTTCTGGCAGCTCTGAAAGTTCTGTGAGGGTGATGATGCCGAAGCTTTCAAATCTGCTGGCTGTCGCCGCACTGGCTTTGCTGGTCGTCGTTTGCGCGTGGGTTGCGCTGGATGCATTTGTCGAACCTCACCCCGAGGTCCCGCCCTTGCAGCTGGCTCCCTCAAGGTAAGGAGATGTGGGTGGGCAGACAGGGTTGACCCCCCGATCCATCCCCCCTAATCCCGCGCCTCAACTCGACCCGGCCGTGGTTTGATCCCGCGGCGGCGCCTTTAGAGAGAGACCCATGTCCCGCAAGAAGAAGGGCGAGCCGGTTCACGGCTGGCTGATCCTCGACAAACCCGAGGGCGTGACCTCGACACAGGCTGTCGGTATCTGCCGCCGCATCTTCAACGCCCAGAAGGCGGGGCATGGCGGCACGCTGGATCCCCTCGCCTCAGGCATCCTGCCGCTGGCCTTCGGCGAGGCGACCAAGACGGTCGGCTATGTCATGGAGGCGGACAAGGATTACGTCTTCACGATCCGCTGGGGGTCTTCCACCACCACGCAGGATCGCGAAGGGGCCGTGACCGGCGAATCCGACGTTCGCCCGTCGCGCGAAGCGATCGTCGAGGCGCTGAAAGGCTTCGTCGGCGAGATCCAGCAGACCCCCCCAATCTATTCCGCCATCAAGGTGAATGGGGAACGGGCCTATGACCTTGCCCGTGACGGGGAAGAGGTGGAGCTGCAGCCCCGTACCGTGGTGGTGCATAAAGCAGAGCTGATCGACTGTCCGTCGACCGACCTCGCAGTGATCGGGGTAACCTGCGGAAAAGGCTTTTATATCAGGGCCTTGGTGAGAGATTTGGCCCTCAAACTGGGGGCAGAAGGGCATGTTGCGGCCCTGCGGCGGACGCGTGTGGGCGCTTTTGCCGAGGACGCGGCAATTCAGCTTTCAATTCTCCAGCAAATGAGCGATAAGCCCGCGCTGGACGAGCACCTCGTTCCTCTCGAGACCGCGCTGGACGACATCCCGGCGCTGGCCATCACCGGGGAAGAGGCGTCCAGGCTCAGGCAGGGCCGAGAGATCGTACTTCTGCCCCATCAGGTCGAGGCGTTTCGGGAGATGCGCCGTCCTCGTCAAGTGAACGGGGAGGATGCCTCCCGCATTTGTCTGGCCACTGAAAAGGTGGGCGAAGAACAACTCGGCGTCGCTCTGGGTGAAGTCCGGGCCGGCAGATTCATGCCGGTTCGCGTGTTCAACCAATAGACTGGCCACACGGCCCAAGGAGAAACCCGATGTCGATCACGCCGGAGGCGAAAGCCGCCCTGATCAAGCAATTTGCTCGCACCGAAGGTGATACGGGCAGCCCCGAAGTGCAGGTCGCAATCCTGACCCACCGGATCAACTATCTGACCGGGCACTTCAAAGAGCACAAGAAAGACAACCACTCGCGCCGCGGCCTTCTCAAGATGGTCTCGCAGCGTCGCCGACTGCTCGACTATCTGAAGTCGAGAGACGAGGGTCGTTATCAGACGATCCTCAAAGAGCTGGAACTCAGGCGCTAGGCCGGGTTCCTCCCACACCCGCCGGCCCACCGGGGTCCGGCGGGTTTTCGTATGCAGAAAGAGAAAAGACTGATGTTTGACATCCAACGTGTGACGATCGACTGGGCGGGCCGTCCGCTCACACTCGAAACTGGCCGCATTGCGCGCCAGGCTGATGGTGCGGTGCTGGCGACCTATGGCGAGACAAGCGTGCTCGCGGCCGTCGTCTATGCGCGCAAGGCAAAAGAAGGCCAGGACTTCTTCCCGCTGACCGTGAACTACCTCGAGCGCTATTACGCGGCTGGCCGCGTTCCCGGAGGCTACTTCAAGCGCGAAGGCCGCCCGACCGAAAAAGAAACGCTCACCTCGCGCCTGATCGACCGTCCGATCCGCCCGCTGTTCGCTGATGGCTTCAAGAACGAAGTCCAGGTCACGATCACCGTGCTCTCCTACGACCAGGAAAACGATCCGGATATCGTCGGCATGGTTGCCGCTTCCGCCGCTCTCGTCATCTCCGGCGCTCCGTTCAATGGCCCGATCGCCGCTGCGCGCGTCGGCTACAAGGACGGCGCCTACATCATCAACCCGACGGCCGAGCAGATGGAAGACTTCCAGCTCGACCTCGTCGTCGCCGGCACCACCGAAGGCGTGATGATGGTTGAATCCGAAGCGAAAGAGCTTTCGGAAGAAGTCATGCTCGGCGCCGTCAAGGCCGGTCACGACTCGTTCCAGCCGATCATCGACGCGATCATCAAGCTGGCCGAAAAAGCCGCCAAAGAACCCTTCGCCTTCGAAAGCCCGGACCACTCCGCGCTTCTCAAGTCGATCCAGGATGTTGCCGGCGCGGATCTCTCCGCCGCCTACAAGATCAAGGACAAGGGCGAGCGCCACGACGCCGTGAACGCTGCCCGCGAGAAGGCCAAGACCGCTCTCGTCAAGACCGAAGCCAACCCGACGGGCGCAGAGCCGCTCGTCTTCAAGGAAGTCTTCAAGGAAGCCGAAGCCAAGGTCGTTCGCGGTGACATCATCCGCACCGGCTCGCGCATCGACGGCCGCAAGACCGACCAGGTTCGCGCCATCACGTCGCAAGTCGGCGTCCTGCCGCGCACCCACGGCTCCTCGCTGTTCACCCGCGGCGAAACGCAGGCTCTCTGCGTCGCCACGCTCGGCACCGCTGAAGACGAACAGTATGTCGACGGCCTCGGCGGCACGAAGAAGGAGAAGTTCCTTCTCCACTACAACTTCCCTCCCTACTCCGTCGGTGAAACCGGCCGTGGCGGCTCCCCGGGCCGCCGCGAAATCGGCCACGGCAAGCTGGCCTGGCGCGCAGTGAAGGCCGTCCTCCCGAAAGGCGAGGACTTCCCCTACACGCTCCGCATCGTGTCCGAGATCATGGAGTCGAACGGCTCCTCGTCGATGGCGTCGGTCTGCGGCGCGTCCCTCGCCATGATGGACGCAGGCGTTCCGATCTCCCGTCCGGTCTCCGGCATCGCCATGGGCCTGATCAAGGACGCGGAAGGCATCGCCATCCTGTCCGACATCCTGGGTGATGAAGATCACCTCGGCGACATGGACTTCAAGGTTGCAGGCACGGAAGTGGGCGTCACCTCGCTCCAGATGGACCTGAAGATCGACAGCGTCACGTTCGACATCATGAAGACGGCTCTCGCTCAGGCGAACGGCGGCCGCCTCCACATCCTCGAAGAGATGAACAAGGCGATGGACGGTGCACGCACCGAAGTCTCCGAGAACGCTCCGAAGATGATCTCGATGAAGATCCCGGTCGACAAGATCCGTGACGTCATCGGCACGGGCGGCAAGGTCATCCGCGAGATCGTCGAGAAGACGGGCGCGAAGATCAATGTCGAGGACGACGGCACGGTGAAGATCGCCGCTGTCGAGAAAGAAAGCCTCGAAGCTGCCCAGAAGTGGATCCACGGCCTGACGGCTGACCCGGAAATCGGCGCGATCTACGAAGGCAAGGTCGTGAAGGTCATGGAGTTCGGCGCGTTCGTGAACTTCTTCGGCGCGAAAGACGGCCTCGTGCACGTCTCGCAACTCGCTGCCGAGCGCGTTGAGTCCCCGTCGGCTGTCGTCAAGGAAGGCGACATCGTGAAGGTGAAACTCCTCGGCTTCGACGATCGCGGCAAGGTCCGCCTCTCGATGAAAGCCGTGAACCAGCAGACCGGCGAAGCCATCGAAGGCGTCGTGGATGATGGCCCGTCGGGCGATCGTCCCCCGCGCGGTGATCGTCCGCGTCGCGATGGTGATCGCGGTGGTCGTGGCGGTCGTGGCGGCGGCGGCGGTCGTGACCGCGGCCCGCGTCGCGAAGGCGGCGGCGAAGGCGGCACGCCCTCGGGCGACGCTGAGTAACCTCCACGCTTCAATCTGAACACAGCGGCCGCCGGAGAAATCCGGCGGCCGTTTTGTTTTATTTGTCGGCTGACAAACGTTGGCGCTGGGCGGCTGCACTCTGCGCGATGCGCTCCGCGATGGCGTTGGCTTGCGCCAGACACTCAGCCTCGGCGTCAGCGCGCGATTTGGGAACTGCTCGCGCGGCAAGCCCGCGCGAAGGATCAAACTCGGACATCTCCCAGTCGACGCAGCCGCCACTGATCAAGGTGTCATGAGCGGCCAGCGCCGCTGCTCTCTTGGCGGGGTCATCACATCCGCCGGTGGCGCAGGTCTGCGCTGTAAAGGCGTCCTGCGCATGAGCGCGGGCAAGGATGACAGCCGCAGCTTCCTTCTCCGCAAACTCATCGGCCCGCAGAGCCTCGTAAAACGTAGGCTCGGTGCGATTGGCCTCGCTCCACAGATCATGGCCAATGGCGACGGCCACCAAGATTGCGAACGCCAGCAAGAGCCAACGTGGCATGCATATCCCCCCAAAACCGCAGCGACGTTCTATCCGTTTGGTGGGCTCTTCCCAAGGGTCGCCCTACACCCCCACCGGAAACCGCAGCTCGAACCGCACACCATTGTCGCGAACAGTGGCGGCCTTGCCTTCGAGCTGCTGCGTCAGCCCCGCGATGAGGCGTGTGCCGAGGCCCATGCCGCCCGAGGGAATCTCGGACATGCCAACGCCAGTGTCCGCGATGGTAAGAATGGCCTCTTTGCCTTCAAGCGGCCGCTCAAGCGTGACGGACACGCGCCCGGCCTTGCCATTCGGGAAGCCGTGCTTGAAGGCGTTGGCGACAACCTCGTTGACGATAAGGCCCAGCGGCAGCGCCTGATCCGGCGATACCTGCAGGGGCGCAAGCCGCCAGTCGAGATCAACGCCCGGCGGCGCGCTGTCGCGCAGCCCTGCCAGCAGCTTGGCGAGATAGCCTTCCGCGTCCAGCGCGCCGAACTGGTCGCTCTCATAGATATGCTGGTGAACGGCTGACATGGCCGCGATGCGGCGTGTCAGGTCTTCCTTCATCTGCGCAGGCGCCTGTTGCAGCTTCACCAGTGCGGAGACCTGCTGAAGATTGTTCTTCACCCGGTGATGGATTTCCTGGAACAGCATGCGGTTCTGTTGAAGCGCAACCTCCAGCGCCACGCGCGAGCGTTCGTGCCGCATCAATAGCAGGATCGCCCAACCGCACAGCGCAACCATGACGATGAATACAGGCGCCGCCACCATCGCGGTGGAACCAACACGCGTCCAGAATGCCTCCGCCATATCGTCACGCGATCGGCTGGCCGTCACGACCAGCCCCAGCTCCTTGAGCGACTGGTAGCCCACAATCCGCGCGACCCGATCGACCGGGGAAGCAAGCGACGTGTAAACGCCATCCGCCGCGTTCGGCAGATGCTGCGTGAACAGATCATGGCTGGCGAGGTTCACGCCTTCGGCCGGAACCGGATAGCGCGTCACCAGCCAGCCATCGTCCCGGATCACGCCCACTGTCGATTCCACGCCCAGCGCCACCTCGCTCCAGACGTCAGAGAGCATGTCCGCCGGCAGCAGCGCGGAGAGAACGCCGGCGAACTGTCCGTTCCGCTCCAGCCGCCGGGCGATGCCGAAAAAGCGCAACGCTCCCGCCTGTCCAAGCAGCGGCGTGATCGTCCACGGATCGCCGCCCGCGAGGGCAACGAAAGCCGGATTGCTGGCGACACTGGCGCCGCGCTGGCCATCGGCCATGATCGTCAGGCCCGACGCGTCATAAACTTGCGTGATGCCCTCCCCGGGAAGCCCGGGCTTGGGCGTGAACAGCAATGGGTCGGGGCCGAGCGCCTCGTCCATGCGGCGCAGGCGGTCCAGCGTCGTGGTCACCAGATTGCGAACATTGGCGCTGACGATGCGGGCAGCGGCCTGAACGCGGTCATCCGACGCACGTGAAGCATCCCGCTCGCTGAGCCAGATCAGCGCGACGGCGAACAGGGGAACGAGAACGGGAATGAGCAGCAGCAGGCTCACGGCGGCGCGAATGCCGCCAGGCCGTGTCGTGCGCGGCTTCAAGGCTGTGGTCACAGAAACTCCCCGGCGGCGCCTGTCGGGGCGCATATGCCCGACCTACAATCTAGATCAGTATCGATTAGGACAAGGCGACGAAGACGCGCGATCGCGTGAGGCGTACGGTTAACGCCGCGCCGGGCGCCGCAAGCGCGAACGCGCTTGACCACGAAGACCCGGATGCTACCCCGGTCAGGCGGATGGACGTGTCGAGGGCCGACGTGACAGCAGGCGCAAGCAGCGACGGGGGGATCATCATGGACCCCGGCATTCGCCTGCTGACGAAGATCGGCGATTTCGTCGAGCCGCTGACCCGCTTTGATCGCGGCCACCTGACCCTCGAAAGCAGCCAGCATGTGAACGTCGATGTCGTCGCGCGGCAGGTTTTCCGCGTGACGTTCGAAACAACGCACCGCGAGGGCAATGGCGGCCTGCCCCCCGGCGTCACGCTGACGCCCGATGCCGCCGCAATGGCGCGCGGCAGCGAGGCGCAGCTGGCGAGTTCGAAGGCCGCCACAGCGGGCAAGCTGTCCGCCTGGGCGGCCGAGCATGGCGAAACCCCGTCAGCGAAACCGGCCGTCAGCGACTGCTTCACGCCCCTGCCCGCCATCGGCCATGTGGAGACATGTGCGCCATGCCAGGGCGCAGGCAAGATCGCCTGCTCAATCTGCGAAGCCGCCGGCACGCTCACCTGCGAGGCATGCGAAGGGCGCGGCAGCAATCCGTGCAAGACCTGCAACGCGACCGGCAAAGTCACGTGCGCTGCCTGCAAGGGAATGCGCACGGTGATCACGCACCGCGAACGCAAGGTCTATGACGAAGAAAGCAACTCCCACCGCATCGAGCATGTGCAGGAGACGACCACCTGCGGCGCATGCACGGGAACCGGCATCACCAGATGCAGCAAGTGCGGCGGGCGAACCACGATCGTCTGCGCGACCTGCAACGGGCAGAAGACCATCACGTGCAAGCAATGCCAGGGCTCGGGTCATCAGCGCTGCGAGACCTGTGGCGGCGAAGGCCGGCGGCATTTCCTGACGCAGCTGTCCTGTTCGATCCACGAAACATTCGAGACCTCCGCCCGAACGCCCGATCCGGAAACGGCCACGGTTCTCAAGGCGCTCGACAGTATCGACAAGGTGCTGGCTCTCGCCGCCACGCACCGCTCAACCGCCGAGACCAGCGCGGACACGCTGCGTCGCGAGACGACAGCGGTAACGCCCGTGACGACCGTAACCGTGGTCGCCGGCGGCAGCCGTGCGGAAGTGCGTGGCTATGGCCCCCGGCAGGACGTACTCGATTATCGCAACATCGCCGGAATGCTTCTGGCTGACGATCTGGGCGTGCTGGAAAGTGCGCTCCCGGAAACCCGCCTGCTTCCACCCCGCGCGACCGAAGGGATGCATGCATCGCTCACGACCGTGCTTGCGTCAGAAGCAAACGTCGCGATTGCCGAAAACGCGGCGAAGAAAGACCAGAGCGCCATCGCCAGCCGCTTCAGGGGCGTGGTCACGGCGGAGTATATCGCGCGCGCCGGCGGCGCGATGAAGAAAGCGGTCGGGCGCGCCTACTGGGCGATGATGGCGAAGGGGCCTGTGGCGGTTCTCGCAATTCCCCTGATCCTCCTCCCGATCGACCTGATCGTGCGCGGACAGGGACAAGGCGGACGCCTGATGGCGCTGCTTGGCGTAATGCTGATGACGTTCTTCGCCGCGCTGGCCGCGCACTACTGGGTGACGCAGCAGCTCCAGAAGAAGCTCGCGCCCAGCGGCACGCCGAAAATCCAGCGCATCGTCGACAAGCTGAACCTCACGCTGCACTGGCTGGCTGCTGCCGGGGTCGCGGCGGCGGTGCTGACGCTGGCGGTTGCAAGCCTCACCAGCCTGCTGTTCCCGATCCCGCCTCTCTAGACGGGCGGTGCGGGCGGAGGCGAGGCCCCCGCCCGCTGGACCGCGCCGGTCCTCAGCGCGCAGCGAGGCTGCGGGAGGAGTCGGCGGTAGAAACCGTATCGGCCTGTTCGCGCGCCTTGCCTGTCGGCGCGAACGCGATGGCGACGACCATGGCGAGCGCCGCCACGGCGAGGGCCTTCTGGTTCACGTGCTGTCTGGTCACAACCTGCTTCGTCACTGGCCGTCCCCGATCTGTTCGGGAACTCTCTCACCCAATTCGATGACAGGCTTCTGACAGCTCGCTCTCGGTTCGATGAAGAAGCAGGGTTAAGGCGTGACCGGCGGCATGGCGGCGATCCATTGCTCGATCATCGCCAGCGCCTTCTCATCGACCGTCGTGCGCCCCAACTCGGGCATCAATATGCCCGGCTCGGTCGATGCGATGCGATGAACCAGGATCGACTGCTCGGGATGGCCAGGCTCGATCACGAACAGGTTCTGCCCCGATCCCCTGCCCGCCGCAGTCGGGCGCTTGTGAACGCCCCACCCTGTCGGGTCGGTCTCGTTCCACGCCAGGAACAGCCCGGAGTTGGAAGCCCCTCCGCCGGCCTTGTGGCAATGGGCGCAGTTGATGTCGAGCCAAGCGCGAGCGCGGTCGCCCAGTGGCGCATCGCCATAGATCGGCGGCGCAGCCGGCGCATCCGCAGGCGCCCCGGTGAGAATGCCGCGCGCTGTCCAGTCAGCGAGCTGGTTCACGCCGGCAGGTCCGACATGATTGAGGCTGCGCGCGCTCGGACCTATCGGCACGAAATCATCATTCACCGAATGACATTCCTTGCACTGGTTCTGGTTCGGCACCGAATAGTCGATCGCCAGCGGCTTGCCTTCCGGCGAAATCGTCTCGATCGGCTGGCGGCCACCGACGGGCGAATAGACCGCCTCCGTCTGTTCCTTGTTCCAGATGTAGGGATAGGCAACCCATCCCTGCTGTTTGTGAATCAGCAGCCGCGTCTCGATGTAGCGCTCGTTGAGCGCGGGATCGCGCATGTCCGGCGCAAAGGCGAACGACTTGATGAACACCGAGCCGACAGGAAAGTCGAACACCTTGTCCGGGTTGTAGGCCGCGGACTGGCCCGCGGGCACATAAACAAGCCTGTGCTTGGCCGCGTAGTCGCTGAACAGCGCGTTGACCAGATCATAGGGCCGCACGCCCTCCGCAGGCGCCGCGCCGGCATTTGTGCTGGCGAAGAAGCCATAGTCCGAAAGCTTCTCCGCCGGCTCGTCGGCCAGCACCACGGCATCACGCACACCTGCCGCTTGCGTGCAGGCGGCGAGGACGAGTGCAACACAGATTGCGAGGCACGCTTTGACGGTGCGGATGACTCCCCCTCCCCCTTGTGGGGAGGGGTGCAGGGGTGGGGGGCCGCTCAACGCACACCGCCTTCGGATTTTAGCAAACGACGCGCCGCCATCACCATCGCGACAGCAGGCTCGCCTGTTCCAAACACGTACTGGTTAGGTATCCGCAGCATCACAAAACCCTGGCCTTCGGCCCACGCCTGTTTGACACGATCACGTTCACGAACTTCCGGGAGACCGTGAACGCCTCCATCGAGTTCGATCAGAATTCCCAGCCCCAGATCCGCGAAGTCAAAGACATACGGACCAACGGCAGCCTGCCGCCTGAAGTGACAGCCTTCCAGCTTGCGGAGCAGTTGCCAGAGATGTTTCTCGGCGGGAGTTGTTTCATGACGCAGGCGTTTGGCGCGCGCGTTTGAAACCGGGAACTCTCTCTGACGATCCACCACCGGAACCGCCCCCCACCCCTGCCCCCTCCCCACAAGGGGGAGGGGAAATCTTGCCGTCCCGAAATTATGCGCCTTCCTTGGCGGCCGGCCTTTCAGGCAGGACCACGGCGGCGGGTTCTTCGATCACCGCGTCCGGCTGGCGGTCCATCGACGGCTTGGCCTTGGTCAGATCAACCGGCGTCGTGCCGAGACCGAGATTGATGAAACCAACCTCCGGCTTTTCACGCACAACGATCTTCACGTCCTCGCTCTTGTCACCGTATTTCGTGACGCCGTCCCAGACGATGGCGGGCAGCTTGCCGCCGATGGCGGGGGCCAGCGGGGCAAGACGGCCCTGCGGATCATTGCCGCCTTCGCCATAGGTGTTGTCGCGAATGACGAAGTCACGCGGCAGCGGGTTGTATTCTGGGTCGTCCTTGATCTCGTTCGTGTAGGACACGATCATCACGTGCGTCGTCTTGTTCTTGTCGAACGTGTTGTTGAACACGTGCACATTCCGGTTCGCCATCAGCAGCACGCCCGTGCCGGTGGGCACGCCGGCGACGATGTTGCCCGGAGGCGCAAAGTTCGGCGTATCGTTCTCGACAATCTGGTTGTTGAACACGCGCGTCGAATGCCCGCCCTTCTTCGGCAGGTTCGGCAGGTCGAACACCAGGATGCCGCCGGCATTCTTGGTCGCGACGTTGTCGTGCACGTCGGCGCGCGTCGAGTTCTCGATCTCGATGCCCGCGACGTTGTATTCCGCTCGGCTGTTGCGCACGATGATGTTGTCTGACTGGCCGACATAGATGCCGGCGTCGGATGCGCCCGAAACCGTGACGCCGTCGATCAGCACATTGCTCGATTCAACCGGATAGACGCCATAGGCGCCGTTCTCGGCTTTCGGCCCGCCGGTCCATTCAACCTTCAGGTCCTTGTAAACGATGTTGTCCGCGCCCTTGGACTTGATGCCGTCGCCCTTGGAGTCCTGCATCGTGAAGCCGGTCAGCGTGACGCCGTCGGATGTAACCAGCAGCCCCTCGCCCGCGCCCTTCTGGCCCTTGAACGAGATGATGGTCTTGTCGATGCCCGCGCCCTTGATCGTGACATCGTCCACCGTCAGCGAAAGGCCTTCGGTAAAGTCGAAACTGCCCTCTCCGATCTCGATCGTGTCGCCGGGCTTGGCCTTGATAAGAAGCGCCTGGAGGTCGGCATTGGCTGTCGCGCTCGGCGCGAGCGCTGCGGGCTTGGCCGGCTCCGTCGGGCCACAGGCCGCCGCAAGCGCCAGAACCGATACTGCTGCGAAGATGCTGCGCATCCTGCCCTCCCTGCATTTGTTTACGTTGGCGGAAGTGTCGGGTCGGACGTGACGATGTCAAGTCGCGGCGCGGCCTGCCCGTGGGGCAATCGCAAACGAAGGCGGCCGCCCTTTGGGGAAAGGGCGGCCGCGGGGCAACTCGCGTGAGAGAGAAGCGCGGTTGCGGTGTCAGCCGGACGCTTAGTTGGTCAGCGCCCAGAGAACGAGGCCAGTCGCGGCGGCGACGAGCAGGATGTCGCCGCTGTTGTGGTCCCGGTAGTAGTACTCGCCACGACGCGGAGGCGGCAGGCGATACCGGTGATAGTCGTTCACGACCACGTAGGTGTTGTGGCGGCGATGTTCGAAGCGGTCGCCGCGACCCCAGTAGTGGTGGTCGCCACGGCTGTCGTACCAGCCACGGCCATTATAGTTGTCACGGCGATCGTGACGGCGATCGTCCCTACGGGCATCGCGATAGCCATCGCGATAATCGCGGTCGTTCCAGTCACGATCATGGCCACGGCCGCGATCATGACCGCGATCGTTGTGGCCACGGCCACGCTGATCGGCGAAGGCGGGGGCCACTGCGCTGAACGCGATGAGGCCGGCCATCAGGGAAGAAGCAATGAGACGCATGAGGCACTCCTTTCAGTGTCTAGGCCCCATAACAACGCACGACACCTGAACGGAGCTGGACTCATCTGTTCATCTTCGAAAAAACATAAGCGCATTGAAAAAAGTCACGCCATTTCAGTCGTCTGCAAATGCAGATTCTTGCAGAAAAACTGCAGGGAGCATGGCGGAGACGCGGCGGCGCGTTCATTTGCGACAGGTCGCAAGCGGAACCTGAACGTACGTTGTCCCGCGTTCATCTTGAACAGGCCGCCGGCGGCGACGCTTCACGCCGCCGAGCGGTTCTCGCAGATCACCAGCGCCGATTCGATCCACGCTTTCACGCGCGCCCGCTCCGGCAACGCCGAACCCCGCAGCGCACGTTCCCCCTCGCTTGATTGCGCGTGCATGGTGATCGCGTCGATCAGGAAGTCGACATCGGCAGCGGCAAGATCATCGATGCTGTAGATGCCCGCGCCGACCAGAAGCTGCGCATTCGTGCCATTCAGCTCGGGCACCGAACACGCCAGCAGCGCCTGCGCCTGCCAGTCCTTGATGACGCCCGCATTGATATGGCTGGCCTTGATCCGCGCGGCGGCATCCTCTGGCGCGAGCGCCAGCAGATCGCCCACCGTCTTCACGCCAATGATGGCGAGACGATTGGCCGTCTTCGGTCCGATCGAAGGCGCATCAACCACAGCCGCTTCACGCGACAACCGCATGCGCGAAATCACCGGCGCGGGCGCCGCCGCCATCACGGGCTCGACTTTCGCGACAGGCCTGGCCTTCTCGACTTTCACTGGCCTGGCAACCGGAGCAGGCTTCTCAGCCTTCACCTTCTTCGTCACCCGCGCCTCGGCGCCCTGCCCGTTGGCCGTTCCCGCCTCACGCGGCCATGCGCAGTCCAACGTCGAGAGAGGCACTTTGAGCACCTCCTCCGCGAACAGCTTGCGCACCGCCTTGTCGTCATCGCCCAGCGTGTCGCGAACCTTGCCCGTCTTGCGGAACTCCGCGAACTGGATCGAAACCAGCTCAGCTTCCGCGACATGCGCGACACGCTTCGAGATAACGCGCACCGGCGTATTGGCGACGATCGCGACAGTATCCAGCAACAGATTCACCGGCGGCGCTTCGGTTTTCGCTTCGGCAATCGCCCGGTCCAGCATGCGCGCAAACATCACGGACGCGTAGCCCAGCAACGCTGCAACCACGTCCTTCATTTCCTGGTCGAGACCCTCGACCGGCCGCTTCACGCCAACCGCAAAGTTGTAGTGATCGATCAGCGTCTCGTAATGCTTGTTCGAGACGTTCGCCCCGGCGATCACCATCTGCTCGAGCCAGTCCTCGCCCGCCGGCGTCGGCACGTCGGGAAAGCCCAGCTCCTGCGTCAGGATCAGGAACATCTCCGGGAACGCCTTCGACAGCGACCACTCCACCGCGCGATGGACAGTGTTCTCTTCTTCCGTCTGATGCGTGTGGAACGGTTGCACCGGATCAACCGCATAATGGCTCATCACGCCGGCGCAGTAAGCTGCATGCTTCCAGTCCTGCGCCTGCATCGCGCGCACGGTGCGGCGATACCATTCGCGCGCAGCCGCAGGCGCACCGCCCCAATTGCCGTCGCGCACATGGCAGACGTGATTGCGAAAATCCTTGAACACCTCATCCGGCGCCTTCGCGCCTTCCAGATAGGCGTCGCGATGCTTGAGGAAGAGATCGCGCCAGCTGCCCGCGTCTTCGGCCTGCAGATGCTCCAGCGCCATCACCGCGATGCGATGATGATTGCTCCGGCACACCGAATCCAGAACGAGCCTGTAGCAGGCCGACATCCGAGCTCTCCCCAGAGGAATGAATGATTTGAAAGTAGCGATGGATTGGGCGTCATTTTGGTTAGCGAGGCGTTAAACCCCCGGCTCAGCCACCCTCCCGGCCATGGAAAAGCGCGTTCTCTTGTGGACAGCAACGCGAAGGCCGCGCCATCGATACGGCAGCATCCACCCGACCTGATGCTGTTGGCTATTAGCGCCGTCTCACGCCATCCCGGCGCGATGCGATAGTTCCCGCACGCCACCGCGAACGTGAGCGCGCGCTATCTCTGTCTGCGTTGACAGCCTTGTTGATCCTTCATCTTCTCGCCCGGAATGCGGCCGGCAGCGCTGCGCACGGGAGAGAGATCATGTCTATCCGCATCGGCGCCCTGCTTGCGTCAGCGCTCCTCACATCAGCTGCCTGCAGCCAGTCGCCCCCGCCAGCCGCTACAGCTGGCACGTCTGAAGCGCCACTCATCGCCGGCGCCCATTTCCACCATGTCCACATCAACTCGGTCGATCCGGCCGCATCGATCGCCTACTACCTGAAGCACTTCAACGCGAAGCCCGCGAAGTTCGCCGGCCTCACCGATGCGGTCTGGGTCCAGAAGTCGTGGCTGCTGTTCACCAAGGTCGCAACCAAAGCTTCGACCAAAATCAACTCGCCGATCTGGCACATCGGCTGGGGCACGCCCGATCCCAAGCAGGAATTCAAACGTCAGACCGAATTGGGCAACACCTTCTTCCAGCCGCTGACCGATATCTCCACCGCATCCGCAAACTGGGACCCCGACACATTCTATTTCATGTACGTCGCCAGCCCCGACCGCACGCTGATCGAACTGAACACCGCGCCCACCGACAATTTCGGCCACCTGCATCTGCTCAGCGCGGACACCAACGCAGCTGCGGATTTCTACATGAAGTTCTTCGGCGCAACGCCGAAGACAAGCTCGACCGCGCGCCAGCCTCCACCCCCAGCAAGTGGACAAAGCCCGCCGCCACGGCGCCCCGCATCGTTCATGATCGACAACGTCAACCTGATCCTCATGCCGGCGTCGTATGCGAAGACCGAATTCCCCGCCGACTGGGTCGGCATCAGCGAACTCCAGCCATCGCGCGGAACGGTCAACGACCACATCGGCTTCTCTGTCCCCAACCTGGACAATGCCCTGAAAATCATGCGCGCCAACGGCGTGAAAATAACGTCGGAGCCGGTCGATGTGCCGGGCAAGTTTCGCTATGCCTTCATCGAAGGGCCAGACCGGATCGCCATCGAACTGATCGAGGATCACACCGGCCACCCGCCCGAGGAGTAATCATGCGCGCCATTGCTCTTGTCGCCGGCATCGCCCTCTTCTCCGCCTGCGGGGAACAGGAACCGGAGACGCCCTGCTGCGCCATCGTGCCAAAGGCGAAGTGCGAGGGCGCGCTGATGGGGCTGGGCGTAACGCCGAAAGAGATGGCCATCATCATGTCGGGCGATCGCATCTGCCCGTCGATCGATCTGGACGCGGAACGGTTGCGCGAGCTTGACGCACAATGGCCCGCCGCCTGTCGCGAGGCCGGAACCATGAGCCCCGCCTACGCGATGACGTCCGGCTTCTGCGCCGCAAGCGCCGCCACGCCCGGAAGCCTGGACGATTACACGCCGCCCGAAGGCGTCGACGCTGCAACAGCCGAAGCATGCGCCACGGGGCTGGCGTCACGCGGCCTGAAGGAAAACGAAATCTGGCTGATGGTTCAGACGCCTGATGGCGTCTGCCCCAATGTCGGCGTCGATGAACCACGCATCCGTGCGATCATCGCCAATGACTGGGAAGCAGCGGGCTGCAAGCAGTTCACGAAAGAACAGATGCTCCACGCGCTCGATACCGGCGCATGCGGCGGCGACGCTGGCTGATTGCTGGCGACTTCCAACGGCCGGTCGGCATGCGCTCGGCCAGCACCTCACCAGTCACAAGCGCTGACGCTCGCGGAACCCCGCCACATCAATTCGCAGCATTAATTTGCAGCGCCCCTCTGGTGCGGCAGCCCGCCGCACCCATGTCCCGGCGACGGATGCGCTGACGCGTGTCCGCGGGCTGGGGAACTACAAGAAAAGGGGACCATGCATGCAGGCCTATATCCTCCTCGACAGATCCGGATCGATGCAGTCGCTCTGGAGTGAGGCCCTGTCCTCGGTGAACGCGTACGCAAAGGAACTGGCAAACAAAAAAGACGGACCGGCAGTCGACAGCCACATCACGCTGGCGGTTTTCGACGAGCAGGCAGGGCTGCAATTCGACGTGCTGCGCAGGAAGCAGCCGGCGCTCCATTGGGAGACGGTGACGGACGCTGACGCGACCCCGCGGGGAATGACCCCGCTGCTGGATTCGCTGATCCGCATCATCGCGCTCGCCGACGCCGACAAGCCCGACAAGGCCGTCATCGTGGTGATGACGGATGGACAGGAGAACGCCTCGAAGGAAGTCACGCGTGACGGCGTGAAAGCCGCGCTTGAGCGTGTGAAGGCCAAGGGCTGGGAAGTCATCTTCCTCGGCGCCAACTTCGACAACATCGGCGATGCGTCGTCGGTTGGCGTTGTCGCTGACAAGCAGATGGCGATGTCGGCCGGCACGATGGGCGAGTCGATGGCCCGCCTGGCGAAGAAGTCCCGCGCCTACGCCGCCGCAGCCCCCGGCGCCGCCCCGATCCAGTTCGATCGCGAAGACCGGGCCGTAGCGAAAGAAGCGAACATCAAGAACAAGACCTGATGTTCAACTGACTGATGAGGCAGACGGCGAGCGGGCAACCGCTCGCCGTTTCCATATCTGGCGCCCCGCCCTCTTTCCTCCTCCGCCCAAGGCGGGGGAGCGCAAGCAAAGGCCGGAGAGCCCCACCCACAACTTGTCATCCCGGAAGCGCGCAGCCCAAGAAAGCAACATTGGCCGGGACCCATTGCGCCAGCATGATACCCCATCAATGGATCCCGGCTCTCACGTCGCTCGGCAGGGATGACAGCGTGAGATAGATCGCACTTCCGCCGAATCCAGAATCCCCAAACCCAACCCAATCAACCCACTAAACCCGTTGAGCTGGGGGATAGAGAAACCTCCATCCCCACCCCCTCGCACCTGAGTGATAATGCCCCCGTCGCCTCCGCATGGAGGGCAGTCGCGATGTTCAACGGCGCGGGGGCGAT
>DAIRES010000199.1:0-6007 GCA_036795465.1 Hyphomonadaceae bacterium | reverse complement strand
GTACTCGGCGACGGGACAGTTTATGTCGGGACGTTCTCATGCGGCGTCTATCGTCTGGATGGCGTGATCGAAGGAGCGCCGAAGGCAACGTTCGTGCATGCATTTCCGGGCGGAACCGAAATGCACAATGCCTGCGCTGTGCCCGTGGTGGTCGGGAACTACTATGTGCAGACAGTGCCGGAGATAAACGGGTTGATTGCACTGGATGTGTCTGATCCGAGGAAGCCGGTGGAGGCCTCGCGCATCGTGTTCGACGAGAAATTCCACATGGCGCACTGGATCGCGGCAGACCGGAAGTCTGACCGGATGGTGGTGACGGGAAATGACATGAGCTGGGCGCTGATCGTGAAGATCGATCCGGCGACGGGCGCGATGAAAGTGGACGAGAGCCTGCCGGACGGCATCAACTTCGACCGCCCGTCGTGGCCGCACGGCGATAGCGGTCCCGCCAAGGTCCATGGCGCAGTGTTCGGGCCGTAAGGCGTATCTGTCCTAGCGTAAGCCAAGAGAATGACCCTCAAACGGGGTTGACGTGCGCGTCCGCGTTCCGGCTTGTCAGCGGGAATAACGGAGAGTTTTGAGATGGCGCAGGGTCCGCTGGTAGGCGTGAAGGTTGTCGAGTTCGCGGGCATCGGGCCCGGGCCGTTCTGCGGAATGCTGCTGGCCGACATGGGCGCTGACGTTGTGCGGATCGATCGCGCTGAGGGACGGGGATTTCCCGATCTGGCCAATCGAGGGAAGCGGTCCATCGCGCTAGATCTCAAGAAAGCCGAAGGTGTTGAGGCAGCGCTGAGCTTGATCGACCAGGCTGACGCGCTGCTGGAAGGATTCCGGCCGGGCGTGATGGAACGTCTGGGTGTCGGGCCTGACGTGGCGCTGAAGCGCAACCCGAAACTCGTTTATGGCCGGATGACGGGTTGGGGACAGACTGGGCCTTGGTCATCCATGGCCGGGCACGACATCGACTATATCGCGCTCACCGGCGCGTTGCACACGATGGGGCGCAAGGGCGAGCCGCCGGCGCCGCCGTTGAACCTGGTCGGGGATTTTGGCGGTGGTGCGCTCTATCTGGCGATGGGTTTGCTGGCCGGGATCATTGAAGCGCGCACGTCGGGTAAGGGGCAGGTGGTCGACTGCGCGATGATCGATGGCGCGGCGTCGCTGATGACCATGTTTTACGGGATGAAGGCTGCGGGCATGTGGAGCCCGGAGCGAGATTCCAATCTGCTGGATGGCGGCGCCCATTTCTACGACACCTATGAATGCGCCGACGGCCAATGGCTTGCGATCGGGTCGATCGAACCGCAGTTCCACGCGCTGCTGGTGAAGGGGCTTGGGCTGCCTGACGATGCTTTCGGTTCGTACATGGACCGCACGAAATGGCCCGAGTTTTCGAGGAGACTGGCGGAAATCGTGAAGACAAAGTCTCGCGACGACTGGATGAAAGTATTCGACGGCACAGACGCATGCGTAGCCCCCGTGCTGAGCATGGATGAGGCGCCGGGGCATCCCCACAATGCTGCGCGGTCAACTTTTGTCGAAGCATTCGGCATGGTGCAGCCAGGGCCCGCGCCGCGTTTTTCGCGTACCGCGGGAGCCGTAAATGGCCCCCCGGCGCTGGCGGGAAAGCACTCAACCGACGTGCTTTCGAGCTGGGGCGTCGATCCTGAACAGGTAAAGCGGTTCGTGGCGGCAGGGGTGGTGTCGCAAACCTGAGGTCTGCGCTTCCGTCGTCCGATTCAGCCATAAATGTGGCGTGAAACCAGTAGCTTGGCTTTATTTGTTTCACCTGAATTGAGGACAACAAGCGCCTCAATCGGCGTTCAGACTCACTCCCATATACCGAGCACATACCGCCGGGACGCCTTGAAGTCCCTCGATGGTTCCCGACGGTTCTGTTCCTGTGCACCTGGGCCGGCCTCGCAAGAAGCCGGCCCTTCCTTTTCCGGATTATTCGCGCGGCGGAAGAGAAGATATGTGCCGGCAGTCGTAAGGTCGCGGTGACTCTTCATCGATAATCGCTAAAAGTGAGGTCAGATATTTCTGGGAGTCTGTGGATGAAACTGGGGTGGTTGGCGGCTGCAGCCGTGGCGCTTCTCGTGTCTGGGACGGCGGCTGCCGATGCCGACAAGCAGACTAAAGGCAAGTTCGACGACAAGTTCAGGCAGTTGGAGGTCGATCTCCCTTCGCCGAACACGTACCGGGCGGCTTCGGGCGCGCCGGGTGAGTCGTACTGGCAGCAGCAGGCCGACTACGTGATCAACGCCACGCTAGACGAAGCGAAGAAGCGGATCACGGCGACGGGCACGATCACCTATCGCAATAACTCGCCGCACCCGCTGAACTACATCTGGCTGCAGCTCGACCAGAACATCTTCAAGCAGGATTCGGTCACGAACCGGACCGAACGGACCACCACGCCTATCGCTCCGGCCAGCGACCGGCTGGGAATGGGCACGCTGCGCGAGCTGCAATCCTATGCCGAGACGGCCCACGGGTTCGAGATCCAGTCGGTGACGGATGGCGGGTCGCGGGCGATCAAGTACACGATCAACGACACCATGATGCGTGTTGACTTGCCGACGCCGCTGGCGCCGAGGCAGTCGACGACGCTGAAGCTCGCCTGGGCTTTCAACATCGTCGACAACAACGTGTTCGGCGGTCGGTCTGGCTATGAGCATTTCAGGGACAGCGACACCTATACCTTCTTCCAGGCTCAGTGGTTCCCGCGGCTGGCGGCGTACACCGACTATACAGGCTGGCAGCACAAGCAATTCCTCGGGCAGGGCGAATTCACGCTGGAGTTCGGGAACTATGATGTGTCGATCACCGTCCCGGCAGATCACATTCTGACGGCGACTGGCGTTCTGCAGAACCCGGGCGAGGTTCTGACCAGCGAACAGCGCAGCCGCCTCGCGCAGGCGCGCAACCAACTCGACAAGCCGATGTATGTCGTGACGCCGGAAGAGGCGGCCGCAAACGAGAAAGAAGGCACGACAGCCACCAAGACCTGGCGCTGGAAAGCCGGCAACGTTCGTGATTTCGCGTGGGCGTCTTCGCGCAAGTTCATCTGGGACGCGATGGGCGTGAAGCAGCCTGAAGGCGGCGACGTGCTGGCCCAGTCTTTCTTCCCGAACGAGGCCGATCCGCTGTGGTCGCTGTATTCGACGCGGGCGGTGGCGCACACGATCGATACCTACTCGCAGTTCTCGTTCCCGTATCCCTATCCCAACGCCATTTCGGTCAACACCTGGCTGGGCGGCGGGATGGAATATCCGATGATTTCGTTCAACGGATATCGCCCGGTGAAAGACGAGAAGACGGGCGTGAAGACCTATACCCGCCAGGCTAAAAACGGCCTTGTCGGGGTAGTCATCCACGAGGTGGGCCACAACTATTTCCCGATGATCGTAAACTCGGATGAGCGTCAGTGGACGTGGATGGATGAGGGGCTGAACTCGTTCCTCGAATTCATGAGCGAGTTGCGTTGGGACGAGAACTTCCCGGTGATGGGCGGAAACTCGAACTCGCTGGACGAGATCGGCTCGTACATGATGTCGGAGGATCAGGTTCCGATCATGACGAACTCGGAAACCGTCATCCAGTTCGGCAGCAACGCGTATGACAAGCCGGCTGCGGCGCTGACGGTGCTGCGCGAGACGGTTATGGGGCGCGAGTTGTTCGACTTTGCGTTCAAGGAGTATTCGCGGCGCTGGAAATTCAAGCGGCCGACACCTTCCGACTTCTTCCGTACGATGGAAGACGCCTCCGGCATGGATCTCGACTGGTTCTGGCGCGGCTGGTTCTATACGACCGACCACGTCGATATCGCGATGAACGATGTACGTGAGTACCGGCTCTCGACACGCAACCCGGAAGTCGAGGCGCCGCTGCGCCGCGAGCGTCGCGAAGCGACCAAGCCGGAGCCTGTGACAGTGACGGAGAACCGTGCGGCGGGGCTGCAGACCTATACGGACAAACACCCTGACGCGAAGGACTTCTATGACGCGAATGACGAGTTTGCGGTCAATAACAAGGACCTGAACGACTACGCGACATTCAAGGAAGGTCTGAAGGAGCCGGACAAGTCGACTCTTGAGCGGGCGCTGCGCGAAAACCCGTACATCTATTTCATCGATTTCGAGAACAAGGGCGGGCTGGTTTCGCCGTTGCCGCTGAAGTTCACGTTTGAAGATGGATCGATAAAAGAGGTAATGATTCCTGCTGAGATCTGGCGTGTGAACAACCAGAAGGTGACGAAGTTGTTCGTCGAGACAAAGAAGATCGTGTCAGTGGAGCTCGATCCCAAGCACCAGACAGCGGATGCCGTGAGGGCGAACAACGCCTTCCCGCAGCGCAATGAACCGAGCAGGCTGGAAGTGTTCAGTGCAACACGCCCCTCTGCGCGCAATCAGATGGCGGAAGCGCTGACCGAGCTGCGAGCAAAACAGCCGGATGCAGGCGCTGCTGTGCCGATCACGCCGTCGCCACACTGATGATCGCAAGGGGCGGCAGCATAACGCGCAGGATGGCGGTTCTCGCAGGGTGCGCGCTTGCTGTTGCCCCGCCAGCGCTCGCGCACCGCTCGCAAACCGTTCTGACGTCGGTGATGTGGAACGCTGCATCATCAATGCTTGAGGTGACGCATCGGGTACATAATGCTGACGCTGAAGCCTGGCTGGCGCAACAGGGAGGCGTCAGCGGCGCGAGTGCAGTGGACATTACCGCTGTGCGTAATCAGGCGCGAATGATGATCTACGTCGAACAGCATTTCGGCTTGAGCGATAGCGGCAAGAAGATCGTGCTGGAGGCGCTGGGCGCAGAGATCGAGGGAGAGGCGCTGCTGCTTTATCAGCAGTGCAAGCTGGCGGCGCCGCCCAAGGGGCTGACAATCGACAACCGCATCTTGCGCGATGTCTTCGACGGGCAAACCAATCTGGTGAACGTCCGGTTGGCGCAGCGCACGCGGACGATGATCTTTTCAGGGCAGGACGGGGTCAAGAAGGCTGAAGGCCTGCTGTAAGCTGGCTGCGGGCGCCATCTGGCGTCCCGACAGAGCGAGGTCTAGCATTCCCACGGGGATGGATGCCGAGGGATCATCGTGCGGATTGTCATTTTCATCGTGCTCGCCTTGGTGGCCGTTGCGGGCGGGGCGGTGGCTTTCTTTCCGATGTCGATGGCGGCGGATATGGCCGCGCGACAGACCCCCGATTTCCGGTTTGGTGAAGCATCCGGCAGCGTCTGGGACGGCAAGCTGACGAACGTATCTTATGGCCAGCAGACCATCGGGGACCTGTCAGTCAAAACCGACTTGATGGCGTTGTTCGGCGGCAAGGCTGCGGGCACGGTGGGCATGACGCGCGATGGCCTGACCGGTCAGGCAGGCATTTCCTACCCTATCGGCAATGGTGGAGTTGGCCTGACAGACCTCAAGCTCGCGGGCGATACCGCCATGGTGCCGGGCATGCCGCCCTCGATCGCGCGGACGGACGGCAAGTTCACGCTCAACGCCAAGGACGTGAAGTTCGCAAATGGCCTGTGCGAGACCGCATCTGGCGAGGTCTGGACCGACGCGCTGACAAAAGTGAACTACAAGGGCTGGGTCGGGCCAGAGTTGCGCGGCCCGGTGACCTGCGCAGGCGGGAAGCTGCAGGTTGAAGCCTCCGGCACGGCCGCCACGGGCGAAGACGTGCTCGCAACCATGAGCATCGGCCAGCATCTCGACATGGAGATGACGGCCACAGTGGCGAACGCCGGGCAGGGCGCCATCGAGGCTCTGACATCCATCGGATTTAGCCTGGAAGGGAACAAGCTGGTGCTGCGGCAGCAATTGGCGTCCGAATAGGGCAAATTCGATGCTCCAATCCGCTTGACCCCGGGAGCGGTGACGCCTAAACGCTCCTTCCTTCGATACCTGCGGTACGCGGGTGTAGCTCAGTTGGTTAGAGTGCCGGCCTGTCACGCCGGAGGTCGCGGGTTCGAGCCCCGTCACTCGCGCCAGGTATCG
>DAIRES010000198.1:0-6017 GCA_036795465.1 Hyphomonadaceae bacterium | reverse complement strand
GTGATCTGCGCCTTGCCTGTTCCGATCAGCTCCTTGATCGGCACAGGCGTATGCCCGAGATGCAGCTCCGAAAGTTCGTCCATGCCGTGATTGTGCTGCCCGGCTTCCAGCACGAACGACAACAGCATCGTGTCGTCGATCGGCGCCACACGGATATCGAACGCACAGAACATCGAGATGTCGTACTTGATATTCTGACCGATCTTCAGGACCGACGGATCTTCCAGCAACGGCTTCAGCAGCTCGATAGCCGTTCCCATCTCGATCTGCTTCGGCTTGTCGCCGGAAAGCAGGTCCGTTTTGCCCGCGCCATGGCCCAGCGGGATGTAGCAGGCCTTGCCCGGCGCCAGCGCCAGCGAAACGCCCACCAGCTTGGCGCTCATCGGGTTCAGCCCGTCCGTCTCCGTATCCACCGCAACGAAGCCCTGGCTCCGCGCCGCGGCGATCCATGCCATCAGCTGCTCGACATCGGTGACGGTTTCATAAGCGTCGAGGTCGAACGGCGCAGCCGTCGCCGCCAGCGGCTCGAAGCTTTCGCCCGGCGCGCCATTGGCCGCCGCTGTTGCTGTCGGCTTCGCGCCGTTCGCGCGCTCGGCCGCCACCGCATTGGCAAGGGCCGGCCCGCCAGCCGAGGATGATTTCGGCGCCGGGGCTTCCGACCCCAGCGTCTGCGCCACGCGCGTGCTCAGCGTCCTGAATTCCATCTCCGACAGGAAGGCGAGCAGGGGGGCGGGGTCGGGATCTGACACGCCCAGCTCCTCCAGCTGAACCTCCACCGGCACATCATCCTTCAACGTCACCAGCACTTTCGAGAGCCGCGCCTTGTCCGCATGCTCGATCAGCGACTCGCGCCGCTTCGGCTGCTTGATCTCGCCCGCGCGGGCCAGCAGCGATTCCAGGTCGCCATACTCGTTGATCAGCAACGCCGCCGTCTTCACGCCGATCCCCGGCACGCCCGGCACGTTGTCGACGCTGTCGCCGCACAGCGCCTGCACGTCGATCACCTTGTCCGGCGTCACGCCGAATTTTTCCATCACTTCAGGCGCACAGATCTTCCGGTCCTTCACCGTGTCCAGCATGCAGATCCTGTCATCGATCAGCTGCATCAGGTCCTTGTCTGCAGACACGATCGAAACGCGCGCACCCTTGGCCGCCGCCTGGCGGGAGTAGGTCGCGATCAGGTCGTCCGCCTCAAAGCCCTTCATCTCCAGAGCGGGCTGGCCAAAGGCGATGGCGGCTCGCCGCACCAGCGGAAACTGCGGGATCAGGTCTTCGGGCGGGTCGGGGCGATGCGCCTTGTACTGGTCATACAGCTCGTTCCGGAACGTGATCGCGCCCGCATCGAAGATGCACGCGAAGTGCGTCGGCTGCTCGCCCGCCTTCAGGTCTTCCAGCACCTTCCACAACATGTTGCAGAAGCCCGCGATCGCGCCCACCGGCAGCCCGTCCGACTTGCGCGTCAGCTGGGGCAGGGCGTGATAGGCGCGGAAAATGAACCCCGACGCATCGATCAGGTAAACGTGGCTGGATGCATCGACGGGGCGGCGAACAGGCATGGAAGGTCTCCTGCCGCATTCCCTAACAGCCCTGTCCGTATCCGGCCAGATTTGCTGCGGATTTGCCGGTCATCCGTAAACGCCGCGCGCGAATTTCAACGTCTAACTTACGGATGCTCTACGGGAACTTAATCAATCCCTGCGTAAAACGATCGAACTTTCTTGCCTGGGGACTGACATGGATACGACGCAGAACGCTGTCGCACATGAAAGCAAGTCGCTGTCGCTCCGCGACTTGCTGCTCAACGGTACGACGATCTTCGGGATCGTTCTCGCCGTGGGGCATGGCGTCATACTCGGTCACTTCTTCGGCGTGGCCTGGGGGCTCGCCTGGGCGGTTACGTCAGTTGCATTGCTGATCGCTCTCGTCTTCCGTGGCATCCAGGTGGGTACTGGCGTAGACAGGGTCGCCGCCCAGCGTTTCCATGTTTTGCAGGCCGCCCTTGTCGCGCTCTGGATGATAAGCGCGCTGGCAATCTGGGCCACGGGGTCCAAGGCCGCCGCAATCATAGCCATCACGATTCCCGCCTCGTGGTCGATCCACATCATCTTCTCGGGCAAGGGAAACCTGAAAGCCGTCCTGCGCACGCTCGCCATATGCGCCGCCCCGTTGATGCTCTTCATGATCTACTCTGCCTGGGTCGAGTTCCCGGCCTGGGTTGCGATCCCCTGCACAATCTCCGCCGTGGCCATGCTGGCCAGTATCGGAGAGGCCGCCCAGTATTCGAGCCGCAATTTCGTCGAGCTGCAAAAAGCGCTTGCTGAATCGTCGGCCACCAAGGAGCGCCTCGAATTCGCGATCCAGAGCGCGGGCGACGGCTATTTCGAAGTCGACCTCGACAGCATGATGTATTCGCCCAACCCGGCGCTCGCGCGCAGCCTGGGTTTCGAGCCGGGCCCCAAGGATATGTCCGAACTCCACAACCGTATCCACCCGGACGACGCAGGCGACGTCTTCAAGACGCTCGAATCCGTCCGTGCCGGCGCCAACAAGGGCTGGAAGCAGGAACTCCGTATCCGCGTCGCATCCGGCGGCTGGCGCTGGATGCAGCTGCGGGCTCAGGTCATCGGCGCCAACGCCTTCAACGGCCGCAAGCTGATCGGCACCGTCGTCGATCTTTCCGCGTGGAAGGATATCGAAGCCGAACTCCGCAAGGCCAAGGAAACCGCCGAAGCCTCGTCCAGCACGAAGTCGCAATTCCTCGCCAACATGAGCCACGAGATCCGCACGCCCCTCAACGGCGTCCTCGGCATGGCGCAGGCGCTCGAAGCCGACAATCTGACGGCCTCGCAGAAGGAAAAGGTCAGCGTCATCCTCGATAGCGGCAAGTCGCTGATGGCCCTCCTCAACGACGTGCTCGATCTCACCAAGATCGAAGCCGGCAAGCTCGAAATCTCCGCGGTCCCCGGCGACTTCCTCCACACGATGAAGCGCACCCGCCAGCTCTTCCAGTCGACGGCCGAAGACAAGGGCCTCGAACTCTTCGTCCGCTACGACAGCAACTTCCCGCAGCGCCTCAGCTACGACCCTACGCGCGTGCGGCAGTGCGTGTCCAACCTCCTGTCCAACGCCATCAAGTTCACCGCGCAGGGCAGCGTCGAAGTCGCCATCTCGGCCAAACCGCTCGCCGACGGCCAGTTCATGGTCGCCGTCGATGTCAGCGACACCGGCATCGGCATGAGCGAGGAAACCTGCGGCAAGCTGTTCACCGTCTTCACGCAGGCCGACGGCGCCACCACCCGCAAGTTCGGCGGCTCCGGCCTCGGCCTCGCCATCTCGCGCCAGCTCGCGCGCATGATGGGCGGCGACCTCACCGTCACCAGCGAAGAAGGCCGCGGCTCCAACTTCCGTCTCACCTTCAAGGCGCAGGAAGCCGCCGCTGCTGCTCCCACGGCTCCCGCCGCCCGGGCGGCCGAACCCGTTGCCCGCACCCTGCGCGGCCTCCGCGTCCTGCTCACCGACGACAACGCGATCAACCGTCAGGTCATCAAGCTGTTCCTCGCCCCGCAGGGTTGCGAGATCACTGAAGCCACCAACGGCAAGGAAGCGCTCGACAAGATCGCGCAGAGCGATTTCGACATCGTCCTGCTCGACGTCCACATGCCCGTCATGGACGGCAAGGAAGCCATCCGCCGCATCCGCGCCACCGACAGATGGCTCAACCTGCCAGTGATCGCCCTGACCGCCGACGCCATGTCCGGCGACCGCGAGAAATATCTCGCCCTCGGCATGACCGACTATGTCTCCAAGCCGGTCGACCAGCGCGAACTGATCGCCAAGATGCACCAGGTGCTCGGCCTCGAAACGCCGGTTCCGCAGGCCCGTTCAGCCTAGTATCCGGGCGTCCAGGGCCCCCGTGAGCCAGCCCGCGCCCGTCACACAGGCGCGTGATCGCACCGGGCGTCATGCAGGACGTCATGATTGCTCCGCAATTACAGGCATAATTTCCAGCGAAAGGCCCCGCCGCATCATGGCCGGTCGCCTTGCGGACGCGGCGCTTTGAGGCCAGTGTTCGCTACGAAATTGGCCCCGCCACGGGCCCCGGCACTGGAGTTCCACGCCTATGACGACCCAGCCTGGCAAGTCGAAGCGGTCACTTCTGGCGCGCCTTGCCATCCCCGTGCTGGGGATCGCAGCCATCGGCGGCGCTTTCTTCGCCGCCCCGCTCCTCAACGTGCAGGCGCCCGCCCCGGCCATCGCCCAGCCCGCCACCCAGCAGCAGGCAATCAATCGCCCCGGCCTCTCGGGCGAGGATTTCTCCGCGCTCGCCAAACGCCTCATGCCCTCGGTCGTCAACATCTCGACGCGCCAGACGGTTGCGCGCGGCGATGGCCTCCCGGCCTATGGCCCGAACTCCCCGCTCAACGAGTTCAATGACCTGCTCGGACGCGGGCAGGGCGGCGGCCTGCGCCGCCAGTCCTCGCTCGGCTCCGGCTTCATCATCGACGCCGCCGGATACGTCGTCACCAACAACCACGTCATCGACGGCGCGGACGAGATCGACGTCAACCTGTCGGACGGCACGGTCCTCCCCGCCAAGCTCATCGGCCGCGACGAGGATGTGGACCTTGCCCTGCTCAAGGTCGAAGCGCGCACCGCGCTCACGCCGGTTCCGTGGGCCAACTCCGATACCGCAGACATCGGCCAGTGGGTCATCGCCATCGGCAACCCGTTCGGCCTCGGCGGCACGGTCACTGCCGGCATCATCTCCGCCCGCAACCGCGACATCAGCGCGGGCTCCTACGACGACTTCATCCAGACCGACGCCGCCATCAACAAGGGCAACTCGGGTGGCCCGCTGTTCAACCTGCGCGGCGAAGTCATCGGCATCAACACCGCCATCATCTCGCCGGGCGAAGCCGGCGGCTCGGTCGGCGTCGGCTTCTCCGTCCCCGCCAACTTCGCGAAGGTCGTGATCGAACAGCTGCGCAAGAGCGGCCAGACCAATCGCGGCACGATGGGCATCACTGCCCGCTCCGTCGACCAGCCGATGGCCGAAGCCTACGGCCTCAAGAGCCCGTCCGGCGCCATCGTCACCTCGGTCGCCAAGGGCGGCGCTGCTGAAGCCGCCGGCATCAAGGTCGGCGACCTCATCACCACGCTCAACAACCAGACGATCAAGGAAAGCCGCGACCTCTTCCGCATCATGGGCGTCACGCAGACCGGCACGCAGGTCTCGGTCCGCTACCTCCGCGCCGGCGGCAAGCCTGGCTCGGCCACGGTGAAGCTCACCGGCGCAACCGCCGCCGCCGCCAAACCTGCAGAGCGTGATGTCGCCAAGGAACTCACCAACATCCTCGGCATCAAGTTCAAGGCCATCGAAGACACCGACCGCCGCCGCCGCGGCATCCCCGCCTCGGTTCGTGGCGTCATCGTCCAGTCAATCGAAACCGGCTCCGACGCCCTCGGCAAACTTCCGCTCGGCTCGGTCGTCACGGAAGTCCACTTCCAGCCGGTGTCCTCGCCCGAACAGGCGATCGCCGCCGCCGAATCCGCCAAACGCGCCAACAAGCCAGTCCTGCTGCAAGTCTGGGGCGAAGGCGAAGTCACCTACGTGGCCGTCCGCGCCCGCTAACAGCGCGCGTTCACCACTCACGCTTCCACCACCGCTCTCTTTCCTCCTCCGCCAAAGGCGGGGGAGGTGGATCGCCGCGCAGCGGCGAGACGGAGCGGGCAAGCCACACCCACCGCTTGTCATCCCGGAAGCGCGCAGCGCTATCCGGGACCCATTGCGCCAGCACGACACCCTCTCAATGGATCCCGGCTCTCCGCTCCGCTACGGCCGGGATGACAAGCTGTGGTGATGCGAGAATGGGGGATGGCGCGATATCGAGTTTGTAGGACGGCCGAATTTCTTCGCGCCTGAACTCAACGCTCTAGCCGCAAAAGATGGGGGACAGCGCCTCCCAGAATCCACCAGGCCCGGAACGGACATATACTGCTCCCGCACTGACATGAGG
>DAIRES010000197.1:4737-6028 GCA_036795465.1 Hyphomonadaceae bacterium | reverse complement strand
AGCATCAACACCTGGGAATGCGACGAGATGGGGCACATGAATGTGCGCTTCTACGTCGCCAAGATGATGGAAGGGCTGGCCGAGTTCGCGCATGCGGCGGGGATCAGGCAGGCTTTCCGGGCGGGCGCGCCGGCGACATTGCGGCCGCGCGACCAGCATATCCGCTTCATGCGCGAGGCGAAGCCGGGTGAGCCGCTGGCTATGTCGGCTTGCGTGCTGGAGGTGAGCGACAGTTCGGTGCTGTTGTACCAGCAGACCGACCACATGAGTGGGGAGCCGAGCGCGGCTTACCGGACGTGGGTGGATCATATCGATGTGTCGACTGGCGTTGTCTTTCCGTGGTCGAAGGCGACACGGGCAAGGCTGGAGGCGCTGAAGGGCGAGGCGCCGGCGGCGTGTGCGCCGCGATCGCTTGATCTTGGCGTTGCGCCGCGCGCGACGGCGAAGATGGCAGATGCCGATGCAGCTTCAGCGCCGGTGATCGGGCGCGGTGTGGTTCTGCCGGGCCAGTGCGACCTGAATGGCGTGATGCTGCCGGAGTTCTTTATCGGGCGGGTGTCGGATTCGATCGGGCATCTGTTGCGGCCGTGGCGTGCGCAGCTGGCGAAGCAGGCCGAGGCGCGGGGCGAGACCGTACGGATGGGCGGCGCGGTTCTGGAATACCGGCTGGCCTACCGGCGCTGGCCGCGCGCGGGCGACAGGTTTGTGGTCCGCTCGGGGCGTGGCTTCCAGAAAGAGAAGACGCACTCGTTCGTCCACTGGATCATCGATCCCGACAGCGGTGAAGCCTGGTGCACGAGCGAGGCGGTGGCGATCGCGCTGAACCTAGACACGCGCAAGATCATCCCGGTTTCACCGGAGATGATGAGCGCGCTGGCCGATGTGGCGCCTGACGGATTGTCGGTCTAGTTCGGCTTGGGCGCTTCGGTGGGCGCGACGCAGCGGGGTTCGATCGCGCCGTTCTTGTTGATCGTCTGCAGCACGTAAGGCGGGATGCACTTCACCTTGTCGGCGGACACGGCGGGAATGTCTTCCGGCTGAGGTGCTGCTGGCGTGGCGGCGACGGTGGCGGGGGCCATGGGCGGCGGGAGAGCGGCGGGCGCGCGGGCGGCGGGGGAATCCGGCGCGGGGCCTTCATTGCCGCCGAGCATGCTGCAAGCCGAAAGAGCAAGCGCGGACAGGCTCGCGACGCAGGCCAGTACCAGTTTCATGACACGTCCTTCGACTTGCACCCCGGCACACCCTTACCGTGGATAGGCCGGGAGGCAAGCTTGGCTGGCCGTCAGCTGGC
>DAIRES010000197.1:0-4637 GCA_036795465.1 Hyphomonadaceae bacterium | reverse complement strand
CGCACATGCTGGCCGCGTGACCGCTGTCATATGTGTAGCTGTACTTGCCGAAGCCGACGATGGTTGGGCCCCACATCGTCGCCTTCCAGCCGGAGGCCTTCTCGAACAGTTTGACGAGTGTTTGTGCATCGGCGCGGCGCGTCTCGTTGGGGACTTTCGCGATGAAGTCCTTGACGCTGACCTTGGTGGCTTTGGTTTTGATTTCGGCCATGCGGGGTCCCCTTCCCTGATTGCGCAAGCTTAGCTCAAACGCGATGCTGCTGGTAGCTCTTCCCCCGCTCGCGGGGGAAGTACGGCGAAGCCGGGATGGGGGCGGGCCACATGCGCGATCTGGAGAAGCGCAACTTTGCGCGTCGCATGCGGAAAAGCATGGCGCGTACCGAAGTTTTGCTTTGGGCGAGACTGCGAGGGGGCGCGGTTGGCTATCGGTTCAGACGGCAGGCGCCGGTTGGGCCGTTTGTAGCCGACTTTGCGTGCGTTCAGGTGCGGCTGATTGTGGAAGTTGATGGGGCGACGCGTGGCGAGGACGCGCAGGCGCACGATGAAGCGCGGACGCGATACCTCGAGCGCGAGGGCTGGCGGGTGGTTAGGTTCTGGAATCGCGAAGTGGTGGAGAATATTAGCGGAGTGGTTGAGACGATCGGGCGGGCTTGTTGGGAGCAGGAGAACTGGTTGGGTGAGAGGGAGTCCCCTTGAGACTCGCCCCCATCCCCCCTTCGGGGTACTTCCCCCGCTTGCGGGGGAAGAGCTCTCTCAGCCTACGCTGGCGCTTTCAGGCTCATCAGCAGCATCGGGTCTAGCCAGATGTCTGTGCCGCGGTCGTCGGAGAAGACGTTGCGGTATTTGAGGCCCCAGTGGAGATGCGGACCTGTGACGCGGCCTGTCGCGCCGGAGAGGCCGAGCATGTCGCCCTGCTTCACCACGTCGCCGGCTTTCACATCCACGCGGCTCATGTGCATCGTGACGGAGACGAGGCCGCGGCCCATGTCGAGGAAGACGCAGCCGCCTTCGTAGAAGAGTTCGGGGTCTGCGAGGATGACAGTGCCGGACATTGGCGCGCGGATTTCCGTGCCCGTGCCGACGGCGATATCCGTGCCGTTGTGGACGTTGGTGGTGGGTTCGCATTCCTTCGTCTTGGGCAGGTAGGTGCGCGTTGCGCCGAAGGATGAGGAATAGGAGACGCCTTCGAGGCGGACGGGGCCTTGCAGGCCGAAGGCAGCTTGCGGGCTGTTGAAGGACTTGAGCGCCTTGTCCTTCTTCACCCACGCGATTTCCGCCTTGCGTTTGTCGGCGGGTGATTGCGGGGCGATCTTTCCGCATTCCATTTCGAAGCTCGTGACGGTGTCGTGGCGCACGGCGACTGGCACGGAAACGGAGACCGGGAACGAACCGGCGGCAGTGACGAGGTCCAACGAGACGATGGCGGGCGATGCCTGCGTGCGTGGGAGACCGACGAGCGCCCAGCCTTCATTGTCTGCGCGAGCGACGGGTTTGCCATCGAGCCTGACAACCGCATCCGGCGGGACGCGGCAGAGGATGGCGCCGCCCTGCGTGGCCTCGGTTGAGCATAGCGGAACGGAGCGTGCTTCGGCGACCTGCGTTGCGGGCTCGGGTGGCGGTGCGATGGGTTCGGGGGGCGGCGCTTCAGTGACGACGGGCGCGGCGGCGATTGGAGGTTCAGCAGACGTGGAGGTTTGTGTCGCCGGGCCCGCGCAGGAGGCGAGAAGCGCAAGAGCGGCAATGACCGCTGAACCTATTCCCGACCGGTAAGTTGCTTCCATCGTGTCAACGCCGTCTCCGCGTCGAAGTACGCTTCCTGAGTCTCAACATTCCAATAACGCAGATCTTCCAGCGCGATCTTGCGGCTGGTGACGGGGCAGGTGACGAAACGGCCCGGCTTGATGACCTCGAAATCGGCGTCGAGGTATCGAAGCTTCGCTTCGCCTGGCAGGGAACCGGGGGTGAAAGTGTCCATGAGCGCTATATGCCCTTGTTGCGGGGCAAAGTTAAGGCGCCTGCGTGTCTCAGGCGAAACCGGGAATCTCGACTTCGATCAGGTTGCGGCCGGCCGATTTGGCCCGATAGAGCGCATCGTCCGCGCGCTTCAGCAGGGCCTCGATTGAATCGTCGGGCGGGATGATGGTGGAGACGCCGCCGGACATGGTGACCTTGAGTTCGTCGCCCCGGCCGATGCCGAACGGCGTTTCGGCCACGATCTGGCGCAGGCGTTCGCCGGCGGCCTGAGCCAGCGCTTGCGATGTTTCGGGCATGATGACGACGAACTCTTCCCCGCCATAGCGGCAGGCAAGGTCCATCGGGCGGATGTTCTCGCGCAGGCGGCGGCCGAATTCGCGGAGGACATCGTCGCCCGCGCTGTGGCCGTGGATGTCGTTGACCTTCTTGAAGTGGTCGATGTCGCACAGCAGGATCGAGACCGGCTGGCCGCCCATGTTGGCGCGCTTCACGAAGCTTTCGAGCTGCACGCGCATATAGCGGCGGTTGTGCAGGCCGGTGAGCTGGTCGGTGACGGCGAGTTCCATCGACTGGTCGAGGCGGGCGCGCAGGGCGTCGAGATAGCGCTTCTTGCGGACCTGCGTTTTTACGCGGGCGAGGAGTTCTTCCGAGTCGATCGGCTTGATGACGATGTCGGAGGCGCCGAGATCGAGCGCGCGGACGGCTTTCTTCTCATCGTCCGGTTCGGCGACGACGAGGATCGGCAGATCGCGCGTGGATTCGAGCGAGCGGAAGTAGGCGCAGAGGCGCAGGCCATCCAGCTTCTCGTTCGAGAGCGAGACGATCATCACGTCGACCATCGAGCCTGAGATGCCGAGCTGGGTTGCTTCGGCGTGTGAGATCGGGCGGTGCAGGCCTTCGAGATAGCGGCAGATGCGGCGGGCCTGGCGCTCGTTCTCGTCGATGACGAGGATACGAGCGGGTTCGGATGCCCTGCCCTGTGCCGCAATATCAACAGCGCCCATGCGCTTGCCGGAGGCTTCGCGCTTGCGCAGCTCATCGGCGACCATCTTGTATTTGGTCAGCGCGCGGACGCGCGAGAGCAGCTGGAGATCATTGACAGGCTTCGTCAGGAAGTCGTCAGCGCCGGCGCCGAGGCCGCGCAAACGGTCTTCGCGCTCGTTCAGGGCCGTGACCAGCACGATTGGGATGTGTTCGGTGCGCGGATCGTTCTTGAGGCGACGGCAGGCTTCGACGCCGTTGAGCTTCGGCATCATGATGTCCATCAGGATCACGTCCGGCTCTTCGGCCAACGCGCGATCGATCGCATCTTCGCCGTCCACGGCAGTGATGACGTGGAAGTACTCGTTCTTCAGCTTGTCGGTGAGCAGCTTCCGGTTCTGCTCGATGTCATCGACGACCAGGACGCGTGCGCTCATCTCGCCACTCTCCGCGTGGGCGGAGGCGTGGCGTTACGCGGAGGCTGGCCCGCGCCGCGCGGGCTCGTGAGCTTCTTCACCTCGTTGATGAAGGCGGTCATCTGGATCGGCTTGGACATGTAGGCTTCGCAGCCGGCTTCGCGCACGAGGCGTTCGTCCTGGCGCATGGCAAAAGCGGTGACGGCCATGATCGGGATCTGGTTTATCGCCGCGTCGTCCTTAATCCAGCGCGTAAGATCGAGGCCGGAGACTTCCGGCAGCTGGATGTCCATGATGATGAGGTCGGGCTTGTGCGCGCGCGCGAGATCGACGGCTTTCAGTCCGTCGCGGCTTTCGACGGTCTGAAAGCCGAAGGCGTCCAACAGGTCGCAGAAGAGCTTCATGTTGAGCTCGTTGTCTTCGACGACCAGGACTTTCTTGGCGGGGGGCGTCGCCATCAGCACATCACGCTTGGACCGAAACGGGTTGATTCCCGCATTTGTCCGTTCTTGTTAGACCTGAGAGTATTAACCGCCTATTTTCAACTGCCGCTGGCAGAGCAGCGGACTGCGCGCTGCAAATTAACAAAAATGCCAGTTTTACAAACGCTTCCGGCCGGATCTGTATCTTGAACGGAAAGATTGCTGCCAGCAACGGTAATTTACGGGTGGCCTGCCGGGATTGCCTTGCCCGCTGGGAGGGGATTCGCGCGCGGTGTCCGACGTGCGGATCGGTACGGATGGTCTCGCATCCGAAGCTTTTCGAGCTGTCTGTGGCGCACATCGATTGCGATGCGTTCTATGCCTCCATTGAGAAGCGGGACCGGCCGGATCTGACCGGGGTTCCGGTTATCATCGGCGGGGGCAAGCGGGGCGTGGTATCTACCTGCTGCTATGTGGCGCGCACCTATGGCGTGCGGTCGGCGATGCCGATGTTCAAGGCGTTGAAGCTGTGCCCCGACGCGGTGGTGATCAAACCGCGCATGGACCTGTATGTCACCGAGGGGCGGCGAATACGGGAGATGATGCAGCGTTTGACACCGCTGGTGGAGCCGGTGTCGATTGATGAGGCTTACCTCGACCTGTCTGGCACCGAAGCGCTGCATGGCGCGCCGCCGGCGCTGAGCCTGATGAAGTTGCAGAAGGCGGTGGAGATCGAGTTAGGGCTGACGATCTCGGTCGGGCTGGCTAGCAACAAGTTCCTGGCGAAGACGGCGAGCGAGGCGGACAAGCCGCGCGGGTTCTTCGCACTGTCGATCGACGAGGC